>JAKAOH010000252.1 GCA_021812285.1 Acidobacteriota bacterium
GACCATTAGACTGAGGACGGCGATCCAGGCAAGCGCGCCTCCCGCGGAGGGCATGAGGAACGCGAAACCCAGGATTCCCAGGCTCAGCACCATCCCCGCAATTCCCCACAACAGCACCGGACGGCGGCCGACGCGGTCGAGCAGCCACAGGGCGAGAATGGTGAAGAGAACGTTGACGACGCCGACGCCGGCGGTGGCGAGAATGGCGCCGGCGTTGGACTGCATGCCCGCAATGCGGAAAATCGTCGGGGCGTAGTAGATGACGGTATTGATGCCGGTGAACTGTTGAAAGACGGCGAGACCGATGCCGACGACCATGGCCGGGCGCAACGAGGGCGTGAAGAGCTCGCGCCAACTGCTGGTCTGCTTTTCGAGACTCTGCTCGATTTCCCTTAGTTCGCCATCCACCTGCGCGCCGGCTCGAACGCGCAAGAGCACCTGGCGGGCTCGCTCGGCGTGGCCGCCGCTCAGCAGCCAGCGCGGGCTTTCGGGAACGTAGAGCAGGCCGATGACGAGAATCAGCGCGGGAATCGCGGCGAGACCAAACATCCAGCGCCAATTCGGAACCTGGGCGAGGGCGTAATCGGCGAGGTAGGAAACCACGATGCCGATCGTAATCATCAGCTGATTCAGCGAAACCAGGCGGCCGCGAACCGCGGGCGGAGAAACCTCCGAAATGTAGAGCGGCGCGGTGAACGAGGCGATGCCGATGGCGACTCCGACGATGACGCGGCCGAGAGCCAGCAGAATCATGCCGGGCGAAAGCGCGGTCCAAACGGCGCCGATGATGAACAGGATGCCGACCCCGATCAGCACTGTGCGACGCCCCAGACGATCCGCGAGCCGGCCGCCGAACAGCGCGCCGAGGCCGGCGCCGAGCAGAACGGCGCTGACGACGATTTCCTGATGGAACGTGCTGAGCGCGAAATCGTGTTTGACGAAGAGAATCGCGCCGGAAATGACGCCGGTGTCGTAGCCGAAGAGAAGGCCGGCGAGAGCGGAAACGGTGGAAATCAGAGTAACGAAGCGGACATCCTCGGCCGGTTGCGAGGCGCTTGAGGGCTGAATCGGTGCCATTCATCCTCCTCCGGGCAGCGCCGCGGCGCAGCCGAGCGAGCGGCCAAATTCGGGAAACGCCGCGGAGCGAGCTATTCTAGTCGAACGGCGGCCGAATCGAGCAGCGGGATTTCGGCAACCGCAAACGAGGCGATCTTGCAAACTTCCGAACCCAAAGAAAGTCGGCATCGCGACCCCGGCGTGCGAAACGACCGCCCGACGCACGCGATCAGCCGAAGGGAACTGCTCGCGCGCATGGCAATGGCAGGAATGGCGGCACCTCTCTATCGCTGGCGCGGACTGCTTTCCGCGGCGGAAACAGAGGAGCGAGCCGCGAGCGTGGACGCGGGCGTTTTTTCGGCCGAGGACCAGGCGCTGCTGAATGAATTCAGCCGCGCCATCTGCCTGTTTTTCTGGGAGCAGGCGGGCGAGAAAACCGGGATGGTGAAAGACCGCGCGTTCGCTTGGGGTCGCGATACGCGCACGGTATCGAGCATCGCGGCGACGGGATTCGGGCTTTCGGCGCTCACGATCGCGGACGCGCGGGGATGGCGCGAAAGCGAAGCGGTGCGAGGTCGCGTGCGCGATACGCTGCGCTTCTTGTGGGAAAAGCTGCCGAACCAGCACGGATTCTTTTTCCATTTCATCGATATGAACACCGGCGCGCGGAGCTTTCACTGCGAAGTTTCCTCGATCGATACTTCGCTGCTGCTGTGCGGCGTGCTGACCTGCGGCGAATATTTCGAGGACAAGGAAATCCGGCATTTGGCGCAGGCGATTTACGAACGCGTGGACTGGACGTGGATGCTCAACGGAGGCAAAACGCTTTCGATGGGCTGGCTGCCGGAAAGCGGATTCTTGAAGGCGCGATGGGACGTCTATTGCGAGCTGATGATGATCTACCTGCTGGGACTCGGCTCGCCGACTCATCCGTTGCCTGCCGAATGCTGGGACGCGTGGAAACGGCCGATCTTTCATTACGAAGGGCTGACGTACGTCGGATCGAACGCGCCGCTTTTCGTGCACCAGTATTCGCAGGCGTGGTTCGATTTTCGCGGCAAACGCGACCGCTACGCGAACTATTTCACGAATTCGATCCTGGCGACGCAAGCGCACAAACGATTCTGCATCGGGCTGCGCAAGAAATTCCCCGATTACAGCGAGCAGTTGTGGGGCATCACCTCTTCCGATTCCGCGCACGGTTACGTGGCGTGGGGAGGGCCACCGGCGATGGGACCGATCGACGGATCGGTGGTGCCGGCGGCGGCGGGAGGATCGCTGGCTTTTCTGCCGCGAGAATGCGCGCTGGTGCTGCGGACGATGCGCGAACGATACGGAAAAAAGGCGTGGCACCGGTACGGTCTGGTGGACGCCTTCAATCCGCTGACCGGGTGGTACAACGCGGACGTTCTGGGAATCGATCAGGGCATCATCGCGCTGATGGCGGAAAACGCCCGCACCGGTTTCCTCTGGAAAACGTTCATGAAAAACGCCGCCGCGCGGCGTGGGATGGAGCGCGCGGGATTTCATCCCGAATAATCCGGGCGTGGCGCGCGAGCGCGCGCAACCGCCGGAGGAACGGAAAGCGTTCCCCTCGCCGTCGCGCATCGCAATTTGCTGCATGCGGCTTTCGCTTCGCGGCCGTTACCGGCCCTGCGCGTGAAATTCGATCACCGCCAGGCCGTCGGGTGGAATCGTGAGCGGCAGGCGATCGCCCGTGAGCGCGACAACCTCCGGCGGCTTCAATTTCGCCGCGCTCCGCAACGCCTTGATCTGCGCGGGCGTGGGATAGCGCGGGCTGCCCATGGCGCGATAGGCGCCGAGCAACGAGCCGTGCGTCGCATCAACGCGGTAAATAAAGGCATGCCAGCCCGGGCCCGCGCCCTGAAGCTGCAACGTCACTTCCCTTGCCTGGCCGGTCTGGCCGGGCAACACCATGTTCCAGGCGGCAACGACAAGGGTGCCATCGGCGCGGCGCGTGGCGAGAACGTCGTTTGACTCCACGGGAATGCGGCGATCGCCCAGTTTGTGAAGCAGCTTGAACGCATTGAAGGCGGGCTTGGGCAGATTGTTTTCGGCGATCAGGCCGAACCCGCCGTAGAACGGCTTCTTGACGACCCCCTGTTCCTCGAAAACATCGGAAAAGGTCCAATAGCTCATTATGTGGGTGAGGCCGTCGCACTCGCGGATGGTATCGGCCATCCACGGGCCCATGAAGAGCGAATCGGTGATTTGAGGATCGTTGCGGAACGTCGCGTTGAATTCGCTGTAAATGATAGGGAGACGCGGAAACGGCGAATCCGCCACTTCGCGGTGCACCTTGGCCGCGGCCTTGCAAACCATTTCGTCAATCGGAATCGGCCGATTGGAGCCGAACACATTTTCCGGCGGATCCTGGCCATAGATGTGCGTGGAAACGAAATCCACGGGAACGTGGTCTTTCGCGACGTGATCCAGAAACGCGGGAACCCACGCGGATTGGGCCGTGGAGGGACCGCCGACGCGCAGAAGCGGACTGACGCTTTTCAGAGTGCGGGCAGTGTGGTCGTAGAGAGCGAAATAGGTGGATTGTTTGGGAACACCGGCCCAGAAATCGAGATTCGGCTCGTTCCAGACTTCGAAATACCACTTGGACACTTCGGCGATACCGTAGCGAGC
>JAKAOH010000069.1 GCA_021812285.1 Acidobacteriota bacterium
GGGGAAGTGGCGCAAAACCTGACCCAGGTCCAACTCCAGGCCCGCTTCGAACAAAATCAGAATCAGCGCCAGCGTTCCGAAACCCCGCGTGACGCCGACGAATTTCGACGGATCGAGCAGATGCAGCAGCGGACCCAGCAGAACGCCGGTGGCCATCAGCACCAATACGTCGGGGATGCCGGTGCGGCGCGCCAGAAGGTTGGCGACGAATGCCAAAACCAGCAGACCGCCAAGCAGCCCGAAAAAGAGCGTAAGGTTCATGAGCGTTCACGGAGCCACTGGTGGCCGCACCGCCTCCAGCGACGGCAATTCTACTTATGATAGCCGAGCGCATGCCACCGCCGCCGGGCAAATTGACGCCATCGCCTGGCGGATTCCGGTGGGACGCGGTGCGATTGCCAAACCTTGCGAAAGGAAAGTAGTCTAGGTGTCATAGAAAATGGCTGCCACGCGCGAAATTTCGATCGGAACTGTCCGAATCGGCGGTCATTCGCCGTTCGCCATGATTGCTGGGCCGTGCGTGATCGAAAGCGAGCAGCATGCGCTCTTCATCGCCGGGCGGTTGCGCGACCTTTCGCGAGAACTCGAACTGCCCGTCATCTTCAAGGCTTCCTACGACAAGGCCAATCGTTCCTCGCTCGGCTCGTATCGCGGGCCGGGTTTGCGGGAAGGTCTGCGAATTCTGGCCGAGGTCAAGCGGGAGACCGACTTGCCGGTGCTGACCGACGTTCACGAAGTGGCTCAGGTGGAGGCGGCAGCAGAAGTATGCGACGTTTTGCAGGTCCCCGCGTTTCTTTGCCGGCAAACCGATCTGCTGCTCACCGTCGGCCGGTCGGGACGCGCGGTAAACGTGAAAAAAGGCCAGTTTGTTTCGCCGTGGGAAATGGCCAACGTGGTGGAAAAAGTTTCGAGCACCGGCAACGACCGCATTCTGATTACCGAGCGGGGCACGATGTTCGGCTACCAGAATCTGGTTGTGGATATGCGTTCGCTCGCCGTCCTTGCCGGCTTCGGCTATCCGGTGATTTTCGACGCGACGCATTCGGTGCAGTTGCCGGGCGGCGAGAAACACCGCAGCGGCGGCCAGCCGGAATTCATCGAGCCGCTCGCGCGCGCGGCCGCGGCCGTGGGCGTCGACGGCGTTTTCGTCGAAGTGCACGAAAATCCCGCCGCGGCGCTTTCCGACGGCACGAACGCGCTGCCGCTCGAATCCTTCGCGCCGCTCGCGCGCAAGCTGGTGCAGCTCGCCGCGCTGGTGCGGCCGTGGAGCGACAAGTGAGCCTCGAAACTGCGCGGCGGGTGCTCCGGATCGAAGCCGAAGCGATTCGCGATCTGCAAGAGCGCCTCGACGGCCGGTTCGAGCGGGCTGTGGAATTGCTGCTGGGCTGCCGCGGCCGCGTGGTGGTCACCGGCATGGGCAAATCGGGGCTGATCGGCCGAAAAATCGCCGCCACGTTCTCGAGCACGGGCAGCCCCGCGCTTTTTCTGCATCCCGCGGAAGCGCTCCACGGCGATCTGGGTATGCTGGTGAGCGGGGACGTTCTGCTGGCGATTTCCTACGGCGGCGATACCGACGAAATTATCGGCCTGCTGGATCGAACCAAGCGCCTGGGCATTCCGCTGGTGACTCTCACTGGAAATCCGCGCTCGGCGCTGGGCGCGGCGAGCGACGTCGTGCTGGATATTTCGGTGCGCGAGGAAGCGTGCTCGCTGAATCTGGCGCCAACCGCGAGCACCACCGCCGCGCTCGCCATGGGCGATGCGCTGGCGATTTCTCTGCTCGATCGCCGCGGCTTCGGCGAGGAGGATTTTGCCGCGCTCCATCCTTCTGGTCGGCTCGGCAAGCGGCTGTTGCGCGTCGAAAACCTGATGCACGCGGGCGACCGTCTGCCTTCGGTTCTTCCGGAAACACCGATTCCCGATGTGATTTACGAAATCAGCCGCAAAGGGCTCGGCATGGCCGTGGTCGTCGAAAAGGACGGCCGGTTGGCGGGCATTGTTACCGACGGGGACTTGCGCCGCCTGATGGAAAAGCGGCGCGCCGGCGCGCTGGAATTGACCGCGGCGGACTGCATGTCGCCGAAGCCGGTAACGATTCGGCGCGGCGAATTCGCCGCGGCGGCGCTGCGGCTCATGGAAGAACGGAAAATCACCTCGATCGTCGTGGTGGACGGCGAGGAAAGCGTGGAGGGTGTGGTGCATCTGCACGATCTCTGGACCCTGGAGCTGTTTTGAGTCCGGCGCCCCGTTCCCGCAATCGCCCGGCTCGTCCCGGCTTCGCCGCACGCGCCCGGCGAGTGAAGCTGCTGCTCTTCGACGTGGACGGCGTGCTGACCGACGGCAGGATTTACTTGCAGTCCTGGCCCGACGGCACCGCGCAGGAACTCAAGGTGTTCCACTCGCAGGATGGCGCGGGACTGAAGCTGGCTCGCGAGGCCGGTTTACGCACCGGCCTGATCACCGGCCGCGATTCGCCGGCGACCACGCGCCGGGCGCGCGAAGCGGGGATGGATTTTGTTTCGCAGAAACAACCGATTAAGACTCCGGCCTACGAGCAAATCCTGCGTGAAGCCAATTTGACCGATGCCGAAGTCGCCTATATGGGCGACGACCTGCCGGACCTTCCTCTGCTTCGCCGCGTGGGCCTGGCGATTGCGGTCGCCAATGCGGTTCCCGAAGTCAAACGCGCGGCGCATTTCGTCACGCGGCGCCGCGGCGGGGACGGCGCGGTGCGCGAAGCCATCGAGGCGATCCTGCGCGCGCGCGGCGTCTGGGAAAAAGTGAAAGAAAGAGCGCGCGCCTGATTTCGCGGAGCGTGCGAGGCTGGGGCGATCCCAGCGCGAGAGGAAATCGGGGAAACTTTTTTGCGCCTGGGCGCGTAAGCATGGTTGCGGGACGTTCGGACGGCATGCGGTGTGGCGCTTTCGCGCGAGCCGGGCGCCGAGTTTTTTTTTCCGCATTTCTGGAGGGGAATTTCATGCGAAATTCATTCGTTCGTTGGCTGCTTCTTCCCGTCTGCCTGCTTGCGGCTTCCATCGCTGCATTGGCGCAGCGGCCGCCCATCCTGTTTCAACATCCCACGGTCAACCGCACCACGATCGTTTTTTCGTACGCCGGTGGTTTGTGGTCGGTGAACCGGAAGGGCGGCGTCGCTCAGCGGCTGACGGCCGGTACGCGCGAAGACAACTGGCCGGTTTTTTCGCCCGACGGCAAGTTGCTGGCTTTCACCCGCAACGATAATGGCAATCTCGATGTGTACGTGATGCCGGCTGATGGCGGACCGGCGCGCCGGCTCACCTGGCATCCCGGACCGGATATCAGCATCGGCTGGACGAACGACGGCAAACGGGTGTTGTTCCGTTCGACGCGCTACAGCGTGGATCCTTTGTATAGCCGGCTTTTCACCGTCTCGATCGACGGCGGCTTTCCCATGCCGATCGCGCTGCCGTGGGCGACGCAGGGTTCCTATTCGCCGAACGGCCTGCGGCTGGCCTACGTGCCGTTCCGCAATCACACGCCGTTTGAAACGTGGAAGCATTATCGTGGCGGAATGGAATCGCGCATTCGGATCGCGTTGCTGAGCGATTCGAGCGTGACTTCCGTGCCGCGCGGCGGCGGAAACAATATGGACCCGATGTGGGTGGGCAATTCGATCTATTTTATTTCCGACCGCACCGGCGGCCATTTCCGGCTCTATCGCTACCGCGTGGGATCGCAGACGGCGCAGGCGGTTTCCCCCGACGACGGCCACGATATTCTTTCCGCCAGCGCCGGCGCTCTCGATACGTCGCATCCGGCGATCGTCTATGCGGAAATGGGTAAGCTGTTTCTGTACGACGTGAAATCGGGCAAAATCCGCCGGATTTCCGTCGATCTCCACGCCGACTTCCCCTCGGCGCAGCCGCATTGGGACAAGGTCGGCGATGAACTGATGAATCCCGGCATTTCGCCCCACGGCGTCCGCGCGGTGTTTCAGGCGCATTGCGACATCCTGACCGTTCCCACGAAATTCGGCGACGCGCAGGACATTACGAACACCACCGGGGCGTGCGAACGCTATCCCGCGTGGTCGGCAAACGGCAAATGGATCGCGTACTTTTCCGACGCCTCCGGCGAATACCAGCTCTATCTGAGCCCACAGAACGGTATCGGAACGGTGCGGAAAATTTCGCTCGGCGAGCATCCCACCTATTTCTACAATCCCGTTTGGTCGCCGGACAGCAAATACATCGTGTTCCACGACATTGCGCAGCATTTGTGGATTCTGGACGTCGAAACGGGCAAGCTCACGCTGGTGACCGACCGCTATTACGACGAAGAGGGCGCGCCGTTTTACGCGTCGTGGTCGGCCGACAGCCAGTGGCTCACCTACACGGCGATCCTGCCGAGCGAAATGGACGCCATCTTCGTCTATTCGCTGGCTTCGGGAAAATCCACGCAGATCACCGGCGGCATGAGCGACGCGCGCGCTTCGCGGTTCGATCCCAGCGGCAAATACCTCTATTTCCTCGCCAGCACGAACCCCAATACAAGCGGAAGAGTGGGCGAACTCTCGGCGATCGACGAGCCGACGGTTTACAGCCCCTATGTGGTTGTTTTGCGCAAGGACATTCCCTCACCGCTCGCGCCAAGGCCAGGCGAAGAAAAAGTTTCTCAGGCTGCGGCGGCTGCCAAGGCGGAGGCGAAAAAGCCGGCTGCGAAGTCACCCGCGAAAGTGACAATTGATTTCGCCGGATTGCACCAGCGCATTCTCGCCTTGCCGATGCCGCCGCGCGCCTACCGTGATCTGGAGGTTTCGGCGCCGGGCGTTTTGTGGCTCACCGCGGGACCCGTGGTGGACGAAAGCCGACCCGACCATCCCGCGCTCACGCTGTTTCGCTTCACGCTCAAGAGCCGCAAAGCGCAGATGGTTCTGCCGGTGGTGCAGGATTTCCAGCTATCGGCCGACGGCAAACAGATGCTGATCCAGCAGGGGCCGCACTGGAGCATCGTTCCCGCGGCGGCCAAAGTCGCACCCGGCAAAGGCATGCTGCGTACGGCCGATTTGAGGGTGCGCGTGAATCCGCCGAAACAGTGGCGGCAGATGTTTTACGAAGTGTGGCACGTCGAGCGCGACTTCTTCTATTCACCGCAGATGCACGGCCTGAGCGTGCCGGCGGCGGAAAAGTACTATTCGCAATTCCTGCCCGGCGTCGAATCGCGCTCCGATCTGATCTATCTGTTCCACGACATGCTCGGGAATCTGACCGTGTCCCACCTGTTTCTGGAGAGAGTCTTTTCAAACGGGCCGAAACCCGTTCCCGTCGGCTTGCTGGGAGCCGATTACGCTATCGACAACAATCGTTACCGCTTCTCCCGCATTTTCAGCGGAGAAAACTGGAATCCGGGCCTGCACGCTCCGCTCACGCAGCCCGGTGTAAACGTGAAGGTGGGCGATTATCTGCTGGCCGTCAACGGGCGCCAGCTGTACGGCACCAACAATATCTATTCGTTCTTCCAGGAAACAGCGGGAAAACAGGTAGTGCTGACGGTCGGGCCGAATCCGGACGGCAGCGGCAGCCGGCAGGTGACCGTTGTGCCTGTCGCGAGCGAGCTGGCTCTGCGCAAACGCGCGTGGGTTCACCACAATCGGATGATGGTGGACCAGATGAGCCATGGCCAACTCGCTTACGTATACCTGCCCGATACGGCCGGCGGCGGGTGGACGTATTTCAACCGCTATTTCTTCTCGCAAATCGGCAAAAAGGGCGTGATCGTGGACGAGCGATTTAACCACGGCGGATTGCTGGCCAATTACGTGATCAACGAACTGCAACAGCCACTCCTGAGTTTCTGGGCCATGCGGCACGGCCATCTGGGCGTCACGCCCGCGGCGATTTTCGGGCCGAAAGTGATGATCGCCAATCACTTCGCGGGTTCGGGCGGCGACTATCTGCCGTATACGTTCAAGCAGGAACACGTGGGCACGCTGGTCGGCACCCGAACCTGGGGGGGCCTGGTGGGCATCGGCCGCTATCCGATTCTGATGGACGGCACGATGATCACGGCGCCGCAAGCGGCGATCTATTTTCCCAACGGCAAATGGGACGTGGAAAACCACGGCGTGGATCCCGATGTGAAAGTGGAAATGAATCCCAAGCTCTGGCGCGAAGGCAAGGATCCACAGCTCGAAACGGCCGTGGACATTGCCTTGCGCCAACTGAAGACGCACATGTTCCATATCCTGCCGCACCCTCCCTATCCCAACTACAACGCCGGCACGCCGATCGGCGCGCCGGGGAAAAAGGCAAAGGGGAAAACGCAGAAGTAGCTGGGACTAAGATATCGGCAATCGCAAGAGACGACTGACGGCTGAAGTGTGCGCCATCGGCGCAAAGGAGCGCTCGATGCGTTTGTTGCATCGAGTCGCTAGCTGGCCGATTAAGGCCCTTAGTCCCCACAACCAACTCCGGACGGCGTCCAAGAACAGTGGACACCGCGCGCAAAAAGGGATAAAACACCACAACAGGTAGCGACGCACCGGCTTGCACACCGCGATGGAGTGGAGCGGGAGAAGGGAGTCGAACCCTCACTTTCGGCTTGGGAAGCCGACGTTCTACCGCTGAACTACTCCCGCTTCGGAGACAGCCTACCACCCGCCGCGCGAAGGCGGCAAGCGCGCGAGAAAACGCATGAAAACGGAACGCCGCGGCCGCGCTTTTAACTCTTGAAATAGCGGGCGTGGAGAATCTGCACGGTCATCGGTCCTTCGCGGATCGAGAGCGCCGTGCCGCCCTTGCCCTGCCGCTCGAAAGTAATGTAGACGGTGTCGCCAGGGCGAATGTCGCGCAACGGTTCGTGGCGGCCCTGCTCGTTGATGAAGGCCGTTTTCGCGTTGACGGTCATCAACATCGTGATTTCGCTCGGAAGCTCGAGCACGAGTTGATGCTTTTGCAGATTCACTTCGGAAACGATGAAGAACTGGTTCCGAACGACTTGCGACGGCGCCGGGCGGGCGGCGGCATGGACGTTCATCCCGGCGCCGAGCATGGCCAGCATTGCGGCAAGCAGCAAAGAAAAAGTGCGTTTATTCATATCGGAGTGTCTCAATCGGATCAAGTTGAGAAGCCTTTTCAGCCGGATAGTAGCCAAAGAAGACGCCCACGGCGGCGGAAAATCCCACCGCAATGACGATAGCGGTGAAGGGAATCTGCGTAGGCCAGCGTAACATTCCGGAAACCACCGCCGAGCCAACCATCCCGCCGACAATTCCGGCCGCACCGCCGATCAGGCTGATGACGAGCGCCTCGCTCAAGAATTGCCAGCGGACGTCGCGCTTGGTGGCGCCGACGGCGCGGCGCACGCCGATTTCGCGGCGCCGTTCGGTGACCGAGACGAGCATGATATTCATGATACCGATGCCGCCGACCAGCAGCGAAACCGAAGCGATGCTCGCCAGGAGCATCGTCATGATATTGGCCGATTGCATGCGCGCCTGAATGAGTTCCTCGGGACTGCGGATGATGAAATCGTTGGGCTGATTGGGACGCAGCTTGTGCAGCTGGCGCAGCAGCGCGGTCATCTGCTGGATGGCCGGCTGAATCGCCGCGCTGCTGATCGCCGATGCCATCATGAAATGCACCCAGTAAATTCCGATCATCTTCTTCTGCACCGTGGTGTAGGGTGCCATGATGATGTCATCCTGGTCTCCGCCCCAGGGGCTCATTCCCTTCGCCGCCAGTTCGCCCTCCACCAGGAACGGCAAGTTGCCGATGCGAATGACCTTGCCCACCGGGTCGTCGGTGCCGAAAAGGTGCGTTGCCACGGTTTGGCCGATGTCGCAGACGTTCGAGGCGTCGTCCACGTCCGCCTGCGAAATCTGGGCGCCGCGCTGGACTGCCCAGTGGCGGATTTCGAAATAATCGGCGCTGACGCCCTGCACTCGAGTGAACCAGTTCTCCCCGGCGTATACCACCTGGGCAGAGGACATCACCGAGGGACTGACCGCTTTAATCAGGGGAATCTCTCGCTTGATCGCGACACCGTCCTCCGGAATCAGCGTTTTGGTTGCCTGCGCGCCCATCTGGACGCCGCCGCGGTCCACGCTGCCCGCCTGGATGAAAATCATGTTCTCGCCCATATTGCGGATCTGCGTGGCAACCTGGCTCGACGCGCCTTCTCCGATGGCGACCGTACAGATCACCGCCGCGACGCCGATGATGATGCCGAGCATGGTGAGCGCCGTCCGCATTTTGTTCGCGGCAAGCGCTTGCAGCGAGGTGCGCATCACTTCGCGACCGCTCATTGGCCCTCTTCTCCTTCCGAAACGGGTTGGCGATGAATCGTCAACCCGATCGCCGGGCGCGTCTTGCGCCCATGATTTCCCATTTTCACGCGACGCCCGGCCCCAGGCAGCGTCGCGGCACTGCTACGGCGTCTGCGAATGCGGTTTGCGCCGCGGAAAATTTCCCCGGGGGTTCATCTGTTTGCGCCCCGAGCCCTTTTTCGGTTGAGCGCTCGGATGCAGAATCGGCGCTAGCGGAGGCGACTGGGCGGCCACCGCGTCGCCGTTCAAGTAGCGCCGCTGCAGCTCGGCCCACGTCATCGGCCCCAGCCGAATCTCCACGGCCGTCGGTCCTTCGGAACCGGCCTTGTAGGTGATGTAGGCGGTATCGCCGGCCTGCAATTGAGACACGGGCATCGGCTTTCCGTTTTCGTTGATAACCTTGGTCGTGTCGGTGACGTACATCCGCATGGTGACTTCGGTCGGCAACTTGAGAACGAGCTGGTGCTTGGGCAGGTTGAACGAAGTGACGATGAAAAATTCATCGTTGCCCGACCGCGCGCGCGAATTCTGCGCGGCCCAGCCGGCCATCGTCAGCCCAAGAGCCATGGCAAGCGCGGCCAGCAGGGAAGAAGTGACGTGACGTACGGTTTTCTTATTCATAGCGCAATGTCTCTATCGGATCGAGTTGGGATGCTTTCTGTGCCGGGTAGTAGCCGAAAAAGACGCCCACCGCGGCGGAAAATCCCACGGCAATCAGCACCGCTTCAGCGGGGATTTGCGTCTTCCACTGCAACATTCCGGAAACCGCCGCCGAGCCGACCACGCCGCCGGCAATTCCGGCCGCACCGCCCACCAGGCTGATCACCAGGGCTTCGCTCAGAAACTGCCAACGGATGTCGCGGCGCGTGGCGCCGACGGCGCGGCGAACGCCGATTTCGCGGCGCCGCTCGGTGACCGAAACCAGCATGATGTTCATGATACCGATGCCGCCCACCAGCAGCGAGACCGAGGCGATGCTCGCCAGGAGCAACGTCATGATTCGCGCCGAGGAGGTGGCCGCGTCGGCCAGCTCCTGCGGGCTCCGGAGGATGAAATCGTTGGGCTCGGTGGGCCGGAGCTTGTGGCGCTGTCGCAGCAGCGCGGTGACCTGTTCCATCGCCGGCTGGATGGCGGCATCGCTGATCGCCGAGGCATTGATGTATTGCAGCCAGCTGATGCCCGAAAGTTTCTTCATGACTGTCGAGACCGGAGCCATGATCAGATCGTCCTGGTCCCGGCCGAATGTGGATTCACCCTTGGACTTCAGTTCTCCGACGACCAGGAAAGGAAGGTTGCCGACCCGGATGATTTTTCCCACTGGATCGTCCGTGCCGAAAATCTGGCGCGCGACGGTCTGGCCGAGGTCGCAGACGTTGCTGGCGGAATCGACGTCGGATTGCGTGACTCCCCGGCCCCGCTCGATGGGCCAGTTGCGAATCTCGTAATAATCCGGGCCCACCCCTTGCACCTGCGTGAACCAGTTCTGCCCCTGGTAAACCACCTGCGCCCCGCTGTTGGCGCCCGGACTGACCGCGCGAATCAGCGGCACATCGCGCTTGATGGCGACGGCGTCACCCATGGTCAGCGTTTTGGTCGCCTGCGCTCCCATTTGAACGCCGCCGCGATTCACGCTTCCGGCCATGATGAAAATCATGTTCGTGCCCATGCTCTGAATCTGTTCCTGCACCTGCTGCGAGGCGCCGACGCCGATGGCTACCGTACAGATGACCGCGGCCACGCCGATGATGATGCCCAGCATGGTAAGCACGGTCCGCATTTTGTTTGCGGACAGGGCCTGAAGCGATGTTCGCATGACTTCGCGTCCGCTCATCGCTTACTTCCTTCCGCGTCCGGCGTCCCGGCCCGTGCCTGCCGAGCTTTCCGCTGCCGGCCCGCTCCGCTTCTTAGAAGAAACCAGGCCGCGAAGGACGCTTCTGGCCGCCGCCAACCGACGTCTGGCTGGTGATGATCGTATCGCCCTGATGCAAATCGCCTTCGAGTATCTGCGTATGATTGAAGTCGCTTAGCCCCGTCTTGATTCCAACCGGAACGGGTGAATTGTTCGGGCCCATTTTCCAGACGACCTGCCAGCCTCCCATGTGCGAGGTGAACGCCTGGTGAGGCACCTTATATTGGCGGTAAAGAGCCTGAATTTGCGGCGGCGGCAGGCTGGGCGTGAAGATGAGCGCCGAGTTCGGCACCTGGAGCGCGTCCTTGGCGTGGCCGGTGGGGATGGTCACGTAAGCCGTTTCACCGGGCAGCAGCTTGCTCTGCGGATTCTCGAAATCGAGCACCACGTCGTAGGTGACAACGTTCTGAACGATCGTCGGATTCAGCCGGATGGAATTCACCCGGGCGTGGAAAATCTCATTGGGAAACGCGTCCACCTGAAACGTACACGGCGTGCCGACCTGGATGTGACCGGTGTCCGATTCATCCACCTGCGAATCCACCTGCATCAGCGTCAGATCCTGCGCCACGCTGAAAAGGGTTTGGGCCTGCAAGGAAGAAGCGACGGCCTGGCCCACCACGATATTTCTGGCAACCACAACGCCGTCGATCGGCGAAAGGATCGTGGTATAGCGCAGGTTCGTTTCCGACTGCTGCAGGTTGCCGGTGGCGGCTTCGATCTGGGCGCGGGCCTGCTCGATTTGCGCTTCCACCTGCTTGATCTGCGCCTGGGCCTGATTCACCTGCGCTTCGGAAGCCACCAGCGAGGCTTCCGCTTGGCCCAAGGTGGACTGCGTCTGGTCGTTCTGGTCGTGGGAGATGATGCCTTGTTTGTACAGGTCCATGGTGCGCTTGGCGTTCACCTGGACGTATTTCAAGTCCGCTTTTGCTTTTTGGGCGTTGGCCTGGTCGGTGGCCACGGCGGCCTGCATCGCCAGGAGGCTCGCCTTCAGGTTCAGCAAATTCGCCTTGGCGCTCGCCAGGTTGCCTTGAGCGGTGAGGACCTGGGCCTGATACATCGAGGGGTCGATCTGCGCCAGCACCTGGCCGGCGCGGACGCGCGTATTGAAATCGGCGAAGATGTATTTCATGTTGCCGGAAACGTACGAGCCGACCGGCGCGGTGGTCAGAGCGTTGATCGTGCCGGTGGACTGCACGGTCGCGGTGATGTTGCCGCGGTTCACCTTTGTTTTCATATAGGTCGGGGAATCCGTCTTGCGGCTGAGCATCATGCCGGTGAGCGCGACCACGACCACCAGCAGCACCACCACTCCGGAGAGTTTCTTGTGTTTCTTCAGAATTTCGGGAACCTGCATGCGCGTTCCTCGGGTGACCTCAAAGAGGGCGTTCTCTCGCTTCGTTCATTAACTATGACACGCGCGGGAGCGTTTCGGTTGCGGCACGTGGAATACGATTTTTCGAGCACGTTTCCCGGCCCGTGCGCCGCGCCTGGGCCGCTTTCGCCCGTCAACGCCCTGCGTGATACAGTTTTCCTTCGCAAGCCGCGTCGGCCGGTCGCCCGGCCCGGGAGAGGATGGCCCCATTGGCGTATCGGAACCTGAGGGAATTTGTGGATCGCCTGGAGCGCGAGGGCGAATTGCGGCGCATCAGCGCCGAAGTGGATCCCGAGCTCGAAATCACCGAAATCACCGATCGCGTGACGAAAGCCGGAGGGCCGGCGCTGCTCTTCGAGCACCCCAAAGGCTCCTCGATCCCCGCTCTCATCAATCTGCTCGGCAGCCGGCGCCGGCTGGAACTGGCTCTCGAAGTCGGCCACGTGGATGAAGTGGCCACGCGGATTCGCTCGCTCATGGATCTGCCGCGGCCCGAAGGCATGCTCGATAAATTGAAACTGCTCGGGCGGCTGGGCGAGTTGGACGCCGCGTTTCCCAAAACCGTCAAGAGCGGACCATGCCAAGAAGTGGTGCAGCGGGACAATTTCTCCCTGCGCGAATTTCCCATCCTGAAATGCTGGCCCGGCGACAGCGGCCGTTTCATTACCTGGCCGCTGGTGGTGACGCGCGACCCCGCGACCGGCCGGCGCAACGTCGGCGTTTATCGCATGCAGGTGCTCGACGACAGCACCACCGCGATGCATTGGCAGACGCAAAAGCATGGCGCCGGGCATTTCCGCCAGACGCGCGATACCAAAAGTGGCCGGCTCGAAGTGGCCGTCGCCATCGGCGCCGATCCCGCCACGGCGCTCGCTGGCATTTTGCCCGCGCCATCCGGGATCGACGAAATGATGCTCGCCGGATTCCTGCGCCGCAGCCCTGTGGAAATGGTGCGGTGCGCGACGGTGGACCTGGAAGTGCCGGCGGAGTCGGAAATCGTGCTGGAAGGCTACGTGGATCCCGCCGATCTCCGCACGGAAGGTCCGTTCGGCGATCACACCGGTTTTTATTCGCTCGAGGGGCAATATCCGGCGTTTCACGTCACCTGCATCACGCGCCGCCGCGAGCCTCTTTACCTCACCACGATCGTCGGCCGGCCGCCGCAGGAAGATTATTTCATGGGCTACGCCGTGGAACGGATTTTTCTGCCGTTCATGCAGATGGCGCATCCCGAAATCGTGGACGTTTCGATGCCGGTGGAGGGGATTTTCACGAATCTGATGATCGTTTCGATCCGGAAATCCTATCCGGGCCACGCCCGCAAGATCATGCACGCCATCTGGTCCATGGGCCAGGCGATGCTGACGAAGGTGGTGGTAGTGGTGGATCAGGACGTGAACGTGCAGGACCCGAGCGAGGTGGTTTGGAAAGCGCTGTGCGCGCTCGATCCCCAGCGCGACGTCGAATTCGTGCTTGGCCCGCTCGATACGCTCGATCACGCCGCCCGGATGCAGGATTACGGCTCGAAGATGGGCATCGACGCCACGCGCAAATGGCCCGAGGAGGGTTTCACGCGCCCATGGCCGGGCGAAATCAAGATGGATCCCGCGGTGAAAGCCCGCGTGGATGCGATGTGGGACAAGCTCGGCTTGAAATGAGCGAGAGCCACGGCGCAACGATTTCCGGGGGAAGAGGTCAAGCCTTCAGGAACGCCACCAGAGTCAGCCAGAGCAACGCGAATCCGGTCAGAATCACAAAAGTGCCAATCAGGCGGGCGAAATTCTTCAGCCATCGCGGCGGGGCGACGGCGGTCGTTTCGCCCTCCGGACGGCCATGCAGCCGTTCGTATTCCTCGCCGCGCTTCTTTTTCCACTCCTCTTCGCTTTCCTTCCCGGTGAAGATCACCAGGTCCATCGGAAAGCTGTCGGGCCGCAAATGCGTGTTGAAAAAATGGACGGTAAAGATGAACCAGACGGCCAGCAAAGCTTCTTCCCCGTGCAAGACGAGCGCGATGTTGAACCACGAGCCGGGAAGAATCTTGGCGAAGAACGGGGCGAACCACATCGTGTAACCGGAAAAGCCGATGATCGCCATGCCCCAGAAGACCGCCCAGTAATCGAATTTTTCCCAATAGGCGAACCGGTCGAATTTCGGCCGTGGCCCAAGCCACAAAAACCAGCGCACGTGCTCGTAGATGTCCTTCAAATCCTTCGGCTGCGGCACCAGCGAATTCGGCCCCCAGAAAACGCCGCGTTGGCGCTTGATGAACCCGAGGTACAGCACGCGGCCCACGTGAGTGAGGAACGCCGCCGTCAGAATCACCGCGAAAAACTTATGGAAGAAGAGGATGGCCGCGAAGCCGCCGACGATATGGGCGAAAGACGCCGCCCAGGCGGAATGGCTGAAACGGAGCGGCAAGCCCGTGAGCGCCAGACCCAGAAACGTGCTAAAGAGAATCGCGTGCAGGTACCGCTGCCCGAGCGAGAATCGTACGTGATAGCGGACCTCGGCCGCGCTGGAGCCCGCCGCTGGAGTTCCCGCCGCCCGGCTGCTCATGCTTCCGGCCCTCCCCGCTCGGATTCGCCCTGCGCGTGATGAATCGCCGACCGGACGAACCACAAAATCGTGTGCAATCCGAAAAAGCTCAGGACCCCGAGCAGCAGCAGTTTCATGAATTGGGTGGTGAACCAGAGGCCGGGATAGCGCCGCGGATCGTGAGGATTGGCGTGAGGCTGGTAGCTGATGAAGCCCACATTGGCGTCCGGATGGCACTGCCGGCAGGTGTGCATCAGGTTCGCCGGATTCACCGAAGACTTCGGATTGGAAGCCGGCAGGATATCGTGATTGCCGTGGCAATTCCAGCAATGGGCGACCTCGATGTAGCCCAGCGCGGAAACCTGCGCGTGGAACGTATCGAGGTACGTGGCGAATTTTTCCTTGTGGCAGGTGCCGCAGGTTTGCGATGTGCGCATCTGCCAGGAAGCGCGCGCCACGCGCACGATCTGGTGAGCCGTGTGGCAATTCGTGCAAACCGGAGCCTCGCCATTTCCCGCCAGCATCTGCTTGCCGTGGATTCCCGCCAGATACTCGGATTTCGGCCCCGCATGGCACTTGCCGCAGGTGTCCGGGATGTTCGTGCGGTAGGTGCTGCTCTGGGGATTCGTGTGGCTCAGAATCTTATGCGTGCCGTGGCAGCTGGAACAGGTGGCGGCCACCAGCAGTCCGTCCTGGGTCACCGCGAATCCGTGAATCGAATCCATGTACATTGCGTAAACGTTCGGGAATCCGTATTTTTTCGCGACCTCGGGATTCCCGTGGCATCTGCCGCAGGTGCGCGGCACGTTCAGCGGATAAACGGGAGACTGTGGGCTGGCGACCGGCACGATGGCGTGTGGATTGCCGTGGCAGTCGAGGCAAGCAACCGCGCCCACCTTTGCATGGACGCTTTCCGTCACTCCCGAGCCCTCCGACGTGTGGCAGGCGCCGCACTCGACAGGTTGGACCTTCGCCGGATGCGGAAACCCGTTGATCGAGGTGTGGCAATCGGTGCAGGAAAGGCTGCCGTGAACGCTCTTTTGAAAGTGGTCCGCGTTGATTGTGACGCTGGCGCCGGAAGAGTTCGTCATGCCCGGCTGCGAGTGGCAGGCCAGGCAGGTGGCGTTCTGCGGAGCCGCCCCTCCCACGGTGAACAGGAAGAACGCGATCAAGCTCCAGAACATCTTCGTTCCCGTCTTTTCCGCCCGGGCAGGGGCCCGGGCGCGTGGCCACGAGCTATTTCATTCCCAGCTCATTCAGGACCTTCGGGTTGTGCTCGCTCATGGCCAGAATGTCGTGACACGTGCTGCAATCGTTTGGAATCACCTGTCCGTTCGCCGCCACGTGGCTGCCGTCGTGGCAGCGGAAGCAGCCCGGCCAATTCATGTGGCCCAGGTTATTGATGTAGGTGCCCCAGGTGACGTCCATCGCGGGAAAGACGTTCCGCGAATAGATTGCCTGGACCCGCTGGATCGCCTGCCGGAGCTGCGCTGATTGTTTCGCGATCACCTGCGGATACTGCGTCTTGTAGAAATTTTCCAGCGTCGATGCGATCCGGCTGCGCGCGTCGGGCCGATTGGGATACTTCGCCTTCAGTACGGCCAGCGCTTCGCGCTTGATGTAAGGCAGCGACGTGCTGATGTAGCCGTGCTGCATCGCATCGTCCAGGGCGTCGCCCGGCAGCTGGAAGGTGTGCGTCGGGCGGTTATGGCAATCCATGCAATCCATCACGCGATGTTCGCCGGCGGCCAACTGCTGGGGCGTCGCCTTGATGCTGGTCGAGCGGAACGTAATGCTTTTGCCGCTGGCGTCGGTGTAGGTGACTACGGGAATCACCTGACGCTGCGTGTCGAGCGCGATGTAGGTGATCTTCGTGCCGGGCGCCAGATGGTGCCCATGAATGCCTTCGGGCCCGTTGGCACTCTGGCCGCCGACCTTCATCACCAGCACCGTCGTATCGGAGGTGTTCGCTTCGTCCTCCTCGTAATGGTTCAGAACGAGCAGGATATTGCCCTCGAATCGCTGCGGCCAGTGGCATTGCTCGCAGGTGGCGCGTGCGGGGCGCAAGTCCCCGATCGGCGAAGGAATCGGCCGCGGATAGGTGTCGAAGAGAACGGCGAAGACTTGCTTGACGCCGGAAAGCTTCGACCGCACGAACCAGGAAGCGCCGGGACCGATGTGACACTGAACGCAGGCGACGCGCGAATGCGGCGAATGCAAATAAGCCGTGTATTCCGGCTGCATCACCGTGTGGCAGGTGGTGCCGCAGAATCGCACCGAATCCATATACTGCACGCCCTTGTAGGACGCCGTGGTGAAAATGACGATGTTAAGGAACGTGGCGACAGAGATAAGCGCGGTGGCCCGCCGCAACAGCGGGTGGGTGAAATCCACCCGCGGGTAAATCGTGGGCAATAGGCCCTGCTTGCGCAGCCGGTAGCGCCGCAGCAGCGCTCCGGCCGGCATCAGCAGCAGGCCGAGGATGAAAACGGCCGGCAGAATCAGGTAGAACAGGATGCCGGCGTAGGGATAAACACCGGCGCCGCCGCCGAGAACGATTTCGAACAACCAGAAGGCGACGATCGTGATCGCGGAGCTCGTGGTGAGTACCGCTCCGATCAACGAGATGGGGTTGCGACCCAGGTAAACCAGCGGTCGCAGCCATCCTCCGACTTGTTCCTTCCAGTTCATTCCCTGGCCTCTTTCTCGGCGGTCCCGGACGAAGATCGTCCTGGCGCGCGGCTTTCCCTCCTGCTTGCCGGGCGCAACGCGGCCCGGCGGTTCGCGACGGCTCTACGCGGGACGCGGGATGCTGTTGCGGACGTTATTTTTTCCCAAGTGTGCGGACGAAAGCAATCACGTTCGTGATGTCGGCGGCCGAGAGCCCCTGGATGGGTTGCATCTTGCCCTTGCCCTTTTCGATCACTTCCTTCATTTGGGCGTCGGTCAGCGATTGTACTGCCTTCGATCCGAGCGGCGGAATCGTCGCGTGCAGCATCTTGGCCAGCGCCGGATTGCCTTCACCGTTCGGTCCGTGGCACATCTGGCAATGTGCGGCGAACGCCTCTTTGCCTTCCTTGGCGTTGCCGGCGGCCAGCACCGTTGCGGGCAGAGCCGCAAACACCGCCAGGAGGATCACCATGCGCAGTTTCATTTCCCATTCTCCTTTGAAGTTCCGGACTCCATTCGCTTGATCAGCAGCCG
>JAKAOH010000070.1 GCA_021812285.1 Acidobacteriota bacterium
GCGAACGGGCCTGGGCGATGCCGTGCGGTTCTGGGAACCGCGCCGTCTCATTTACAACGTGGTGCTGGCCGCGGTTGTGCTTGCCTGGGTGATGATCACATGGCCGCACTTCCTGCCCGCGTTCAATCCGGATTCGCTTTTGCTCCTAGCGGTGCTTGCGCTCATCGCGAATGCCTGTTATTCGGCCGCATACTTGGTGGACGTCCCCGCCGGGCGCTCGCGGCTCGCCGGCGCCTGGCGCCGCTGGCGTTGGATGGCGTGGTCGGCCGGAACGCTGCTGGCGATTCTGCTGGCGAATTACTGGATCGCCGACGAAATCTACCCCTTCGTTCGCTGACGCGCCGGCCGATCGCCCGCATCGGTATCGTGCCGCCCTCGCGAGCCATGCCTTCGGCTGGAGCCCACTCAAGGAGAAAGACTCGGAGCTAACGCTTCTTTTCCGCGCGCGGCGCGCGAATCCGCCGCACCATCATCTTTCCGTTTTCGATCCGGTAAAGGAGCAGTACGCGCTTGCCCGGCGCCACGGAAACGAGTTTTTTCGTTTCCGGCGTCAGGTAAAACGTCATCTTCGTCTTGCCACGGCCCCGCGCGTGCAGCAGCACCAGCGTCATCGCGTTGACGGAAACGATTTCTCCCGTGGCCTCGTGTGTTTTCCCTTTCGTCGTTCGCGTGGTGGCGAACGTCGGGCTTGCGACCGCGAGCAGCATGGCCGCGGTCAGGGCCAGCGTGCCGGCGAGCGCCGCCACGCGAATTTTTCCATTGCGCATCGGTCGAACCTCCTTTACGTAAGACGGCGGGAACGAAGGCAGCCTCGGTACACCCCAGGGAAAATACCGCCGGGAGCATAGCAGAAACTCGCGCCGCGAGACCCTTGGCCAAAAGTACGATTCGCGCGCGTACAGTTCGGTGCGTTGTGCTTATCCACGCGCGGAGGTGGCGGCTCGTCTGTTCTCGTTATTGCTGCTGCGTGACTTCGGAGGCGAAAACGCCGTTCTCGGGGAATTGGGCGTGCAAATCGACGAAAAGCTTGTGCGCGCGTTCCGGCTGTTTTTCGCGCAGCGAGGCGAGCGCCAGCATCACTTTGGCGAAGGGTTTCAGGTAATGCCCGTGCGTGGCGGCGATTTCGAGTTGGCTCATCCCGAGCGAGCGGCTACCGTGAATTCCGCCGATGCTCAGGAAAAAGCGCTTATAGGCCGGCAAGCAGCCGATGATGTAATGCGCCGCGCCCAAGGCCAGGTAGGCGTCGTCAGCGCCCGGATCGATGGCGAGCAGAGACGCCGCGGTCTTTTCGGCTTCGTGCAGCAGCATCAGGCAGTCCAAATCGCGCTTGGCGACCAGCGCGTCGTAATCGGATTGCATGCCGTCGGAGAGCGTGAGCGCAAACAAGCTATTGCGGTCGTTCGGATGCGTTTTCAGAATCGCCTGCGCCATTCGTCGCGCGCGCGAGTTGGACTGGAGAAAGGCGGCTTGGGCGGGATCGTGGCCGGGATGGGGAATGCCGCCGAGCAGCTTCTTGTTGTCGAGGAAAAAAGACGGCGTAAAGACGCCGTGATCGTTGAATTCCTCGAAAAGGTAGCTCGCCGCGAGCGAAACCTGGCCCATCGGGTCGCCGGGATGCTCGCGAATGTAGTCGCGGAAAATACGGCGCGCCGACTGGAACCGCAACTCGTACATTTCGGAAAAGCCGCGATCCAGCACCGGGTTCGACGGCTCGGCAGCGGCGCGAGCCGGCAACGGCGCGAACCCCAGCACCACGCCCAGCGGAATCGCCAGCAACGCCATTGCCCGAGCCCAGTCGCGCGCGGCGCCATTCATCGTCTTGGCCGATCGAGTTCTCATACGATTACCGGGAAGCCGGACCCGTCGCGGCGGCGCTTTTTTCCGCGCCGGCGCGCGTGAAAATCCTCGGCAGGAAACCCGGCTTCCCTCCCATCAAAGCTCGATATTCAGGGTCGGCCAGGAGCACGGAATCTTCAGCACGCACCCTCGACCGCAGCACGGCAAAATGCGCCGCGCTCCCGAGCGCCGCCGTCAGCCATGCCGTGTGGATGAGCGGCAGCGCCAGCATTTCCACGAACACGGCGACGTAATTAGGATGCCGGATGTAACGATAAGGACCGCTCGTCACCGTGCCCAAACCCTTACCATCCACCACCTCGACGCTCCATCGCTGCCCGAGCGTCCGGATCACCCACCAGCGTAGCGCGTTCGCGGCCAAAAACAGAACGCCCATCGCCACGGCAAGCCCCGGCAAAAACGGCCGGCGCAGCAGCCACACTTCCGCCCCGGCTCCGACGAACACGGCCGCGTGCAGCGCGACCATCCACGGATAGACGGGATCGTGCGCCCGCCGCGCGCCGCGCGCGAAAAGCTGCCGCTCGTGCCGGCGCGAAATCCCCAGTTCCACAAACCGCAGCGCGGCAACCACCCCGAGCAGCGTCAGAAACGCGATTCGCGTCACTGCCATTCGAGCAGCACCATTTCGGCGCTGAATCCGGGCCCAAAACCCGCCAGCAGGCCGGAAGACCCGGCCGGAACTTTGCGTTCACGCAGCCACCGATCGAGCACGAAGAGCACGCTCGCGCTCGACAGATTGCCGCATTCGCGCAATACGTCCCAGGAGGGCTGCGCCTGATCCGGCGCGAGGCCCAGCTCCTCCTCGACGAACGAGAGCAGCTTCTGCCCGCCCGGATGCAGCACCCACGCGGCGATATCCTCGCGCCGCAAGCCGTTGCGCCCCAGGAAACCATCCACCAATTCGGCGATGCGCGAGCGAATCAGCTCCGGCACCTCGCGCGCCAGAATGATGTGAAAGCCGGTTTCCCGCAGATCGAATCCCATCGCGTCGAGCGACTCGGGAAACAGAAACGTTTCCGCCGCGCGAATGCGCGGGCCGCGTCCCGATTTGCCCTCGACCACCACCGCCGCGGCGCCGTCGCCGAACAGCGAGCAGGAAATCAGATTCGCCTGCGACAGATCGTTTCGCTGGAAAGTGAGCGTGGGAATTTCGATCGCGAGAACCAGCACGCGCCCTTCGGGAAACGCCCGCAGAAACTGCCACGCGTGCGCCAGTGCGGCCGCGCCCGCCGCGCAACCGAGCTCAGTGATCGGCAGCCGGCGCACGTTCGCGCGAAATCCCAGATCGTTGATCAAGTGCGCGTCCACGGAGGGAATCATCACTCCGGTGCAGGAAACGGTGATAAACAGGTCGATATCCGACGGCGCAAGCCCGGCGCGCGTCAGCGCCGCGCACGCCGCTTCGCGCCCCAGCCGCACTGCGTGTTCCCGGTATTCCTCGGTGATCCGGCCGAGCGGCCTCGGCTGGACGAAATAGTCCACGGGGAAAATGCAGTGCCGTTTTTCGATCCGGCCGTTGTCCACAACGGTGAAGAGCGCCTTCATCCGGCGCTCGTCCAGCGGAAACACCGCGCGCATGTACCGCTTCACTTCTTCGCGCGTCAACGTGTGGGGCGGAAGCGCCGTCGCCACCGATGCGATCGTGCCCGTGGAACCGTTGTCAGGCGAATCCGACGCTGCTTTGACCACGAATGCCTCCTTCTTCCCCCCGGATTCTACTCGACTGGGCGCTCGCGTGGACGATGAATCCGCAAAAGTCCGCGTCCATCCTTATGTGAACCCGAAACACCCCATCGAGCGGCGCCTTTGTTATACTGCGCCGCGTCCCTGATTGGACGGTCGGAACCGCCGTGCCGGTTGCCGGCCTGCGGGAGGGAGAATCGGCCTGCTCGTGCGTTTTCGCATTCCACGCTGCTGTTGCGGAATCGCCAGGCTGCGTTCCTGGGCGTGTGAACGAGCGGCGATTTCCGCCCGATGCGAGCCGTTTCGTCAATCTGGAAGGAGGTCGCGATGAAGCCGAGTATCTGCGCCGAACAAACAGTGGATGGCAGCCCGAGCCGCGGAAAACGCGCGGCGCGTAGTCTGCTGAGCCGCCTGGTTACCGCCGCGCTTCTCGTTGTCGCGCTTTTCGCGGTTCCATCGCTCCTTCGCTCGCAGACGAGCGCGGCTCCTCGCAAGCCCGCCGATCCCTTCGCCGCGCTCCATTGGCGCTTCATCGGGCCGATCGGCAATCGCGCCGCGGCCGTCGTCGGCGTTCCCGGCGATTCCCAGGTCGCCTACGTCGGCGCCGCTTCCGGCGGCATCTGGAAAACCACCGACGGCGGCGTCACCTGGAAACCGATTTTCGATCGCACCGACGTTTCCGCCATCGGCGCGCTGGCGATTGCTCCCTCCGAGCACAACGTCGTTTGGGCCGGCACCGGCGAAACCTGGCTGATTCGCCCCGATTATCCGATGGGCGACGGCGTCTATAAATCCACCGATGCGGGCAAAACCTGGCGCCACATGGGGCTTCGCCTCACCGGGCACATCGGCCGCATCGCCATTGATCCGCACGATCCCAATCGCGTCTTCGTTTGCGCGCTCGGCCAGGCGTTTCGCCCGCAGCACGAGCGCGGCATTTTCCGCACGCTCGACGGCGGCAAAACGTGGCAGCAGGTGCTTTTCGTGAATCAAGACACGGGCTGCTCCGATCTCGCCATGGATGCGAGCGATCCAGACACGCTGTTCGCCGGCATGTGGCAAGTGCAGGTTCACACGTGGAATCTCGCTAGCGGCGGCACGGGCAGCGGCGTCTACGTGAGCCACGACGGCGGCTCGACCTGGAAGAAACTTTCGGGTCATGGCCTGCCGGCGGCTTCCGCGCCCATCGGCAAAGTGGCCGTGGCGATTGCGCCAAGCAATCCCGAGCGCGTCTATGCGCTGATGCAGCAGAGCCAGGTCGCGCTCTATCGCTCGGACAACGGCGGCAAGGACTGGACGCTCGCAAGCCACAACCACGCGATGGATCAGCGGCCCACCTATTACACGCGGTTCACCGTCGCGCCCAACAACGAAGATCTGCTCTATTTCGTCACCGTCGGGTTCGTCGTTTCACCCGACGGCGGCAGCACGTTCTTCCAACCCGGCGGTTTCGGCCAGGGCCATCGTTCCCAGGGCGGTTACAGTTCGGGCGGCGGCGACAACCACGACGTTTGGGTCGATCCGCTGAATCCCCAGCGCATCATGGTTGCCAACGACGGCGGCGCGACGATCAGCCTCAACGGCGGAAAATCGTTCCAGCGCGTCGTTCTCCCGATCGGCCAGGTCTATCACGTCTTCACCGACAACCGGATTCCCTACGACGTTTACGGCAATCGCCAGGATGGTCCCAGCTTCCGCGGGCCAAGCAACAATCTGGAATCCGGCGGTTTTTTCGGCGGCCGCATCACCACCGGCGATTTCCGCACCATCGGCGGCTGCGAAAGCGGTTTCGGCATTCCTGATCCCGTGGACCCGAATATCGTCTGGTCGGGCTGCTACAGCGGTTTCGTCACGCGGATGGATATGCGCACCGGCCAGGCGCGCAACGTCGCCGTCTGGCCCGACAGCGCCTACGGCTGGCCGCCGCGCGACGAAAAATATCGCTGGCACTGGACGTTTCCCATTGCCATCGATCCGCTCGATCACAACCGTGTTTTCGTCGGCAGCCAGTACGTCCACATGACCACCGACGGCGGCCAGACGTGGAAAACGATCAGTCCCGATCTTACGCTCAACGACAAAAGCCACGAGGGAAATTCCGGCGGCATCAGCGACGACAACCTGATGACCTACGACGGCGCCGTCCTCTACGCCATCGCGCCATCGCCGGTGAAGGAAGGCGTGATCTGGGCCGGATCGAACGACGGCCAGGTGAGCGTGACGCAGGATGAAGGCGCGCACTGGACCAGCGTCACGAAAAATATTCCGAATCTGCCGCCATGGGGCACGATTTCGAATATCGACGCTTCGCCTTTCGACGCCGCAGCTGCCTACGTCACCGTCAATCTCGAGCAGCAGGGCGATTACAACGCCTACGCCTACAAAACCACCGACTACGGCCGCACCTGGACGCTCATCACCGCAACGGTGCCGAAAAGCATGAACAGCTCGGCGCACTGCATCGTCGAGGACCCCGTCCGCCGCAACATGCTCTACCTCGGCACCGACAACGCGCTCTATATTTCCTGGGACGACGGCGCGCACTGGACTCGTCTGCGCAGCAATCTGCCGCCCGCGCCGGTCTACTGGATCACCATTCAGCCGCATTTCAGCGATCTGGTCATTTCGACCTACGGCCGCGGAATTTACATCCTGGACGATGTGACGCCGCTCCGCGATTTCGAGACGGCCAAAACGAAATCCGTCTATCTTTTTCCGCCGCGCGAAGCTTACCGTTTCCGCCATCTCGACAGCACGCGCCTTTCCGACGCCGGCAGCCACGTGGTCGGACAGGACCCGCCCTATGGTGCCGACCTCAATTTCTATCTCGCCAAGCCCGATAAGAAAGTGAAAATCGAAATCCTCGGCGCCGATGGAAAAACGATTCGCACGCTGAAGGAAAAAGGAAAAGAAGGCTTGAATCGCGTCTGGTGGGATCTGCGCTACGAACCGGCCAAGAAACCCAAGCTCCGCACCCCTCCGCGCGATGCGCCATGGGTGAAAAACGGCCCGAAAGGCTGGCGCGAACTCGTCGCCGCCTCCGTGGATCCTATTGTGCCAGGTCCCGTCGTCGTTCCGGGAACATACACGGTTCGCCTCGTCGCCGGCGGCCAAACGCTATCAGCTCCGCTCCACGTTTTGCCCGATCCGCACACGCTCGGCACGCTGCAATCCATTCGCTCGGGCGTGGATTTTTCGCTCCAGCTGCGCGCCGAACTCGATAGCGTGGCCGAAATGATCGACCATCTCGAATTGACGCGCAAACAGATCGAAAATCTCGCAGAGCAGATACCGCACAACGCGAAAAACAAACCCGTTCTCGACGCCGCGCGCCAGCTGAATGAAAAAGCCCTCGCCATCGAAGGCAAACTCGTCGACGTCCATCTCACCGGCGCGTACGAAGATTCGTTCCTGCATCCCGCCGGCCTCTACGAACGGCTCGCGCTGCTGCTCCAGGTGATGGATAGTTCTTCCGATGGTGGCTCGAGCGCCGATCAAGGGCCGACACAGGGCGAAACGGGCCTCAATCAGTCTTTCGAACAACAGATCGCGCAGGCGAAGCAGTCCCTAGCGCAGCTCATCAACACGGAAACGCCGGCGTTCAATCGCCTGCTCAAATCCCACGGCTTGGCGCTGCAGATCGAGCCGTAACAGCCGCGCCTGCTCTCGCTCTGAACCGGCAAGCGGATCTGGCCGTTGCTCTCACTTAGAAGGGGTTAGGACTATTTCAGGACGGTTCCCCGGGGCGCTTCGGGGCCCTCCCGGCAGAGGGCGCCGGGACGCAAACAACGCGTAAGACCCTGATTTTCAGCGGGGTTTTGCCGGAGCCGGGGCTCAGACCCCCGCATGCGCAAGGCATTGCGACAGCTTCTATCAAGCAGGAGCGGGGAATCATCATAAAGGGGCGGCGGTGGTCGCGGAATTCGGGCCGCTCCTCCTCGGAATAACAAATGAAGCGGGCTGCACGCCGGCGCCGCTGTGTGGCTTGCAGCTTACTCGATGACGATGCGGAGGAATTTTTTCTTGCCCAGGCGGACGACGTACGAGCCCGACCTGTGGAGATCGACCGCGGCGGCTGGATCGGTAATGGGTGTGCCGTTGACCTCTAAGCCCCCGCCCCTAATCAGGTCTTCCGCCTTGGACCTCGACGGCACCTCCTCCAGCCAGGTCGCCAGCAGCCTGGCCCACTTCACGCTGCCAGCTTCAGGGATCCGCCCGGTTTGAACGGTGCGGACGGCTCCTCCCGTGGTCAGCATCAGCGCCCCGCCGCCCATGAGTTTCGCGCGATACTCGATCATTTCCTCCGGCGTTTGCCGCTCGCGGAAAACGCGCTGAAATTCCGCTGCGGCCTCGTCGCCGGCCGCGTGGCCGTGGAACGTCGAGACCACGGACGCGGCGAGACGCATCTTCGCGTCCATCGGATGCAGCCTGCCAGCGGCCACTTCATTTCTCAGCTTCGCCACGCCATCCGGCGGCAGATCGGTCAGCAGATCCCAGTAGCTCCACATCAGATCGTCGGAAATGGACATCAATTTTCCGAACATGTCGCGCGGCGCCTCGGAAATGCCGACGTAATTCCCGTACGATTTCGACATTTTCCGCTGGCCATCGAGCCCGACCAGGATCGGCATCGTCAGAATCACCTGCGCGCGCAACCCGTATTCCCGCTGAATTTCCCGGTGCACCAGCAGATTGAATTTCTGCTCGGTCGCGCCCAGCTCGACGTCCGATTCGAGTTTCACCGCGTCGTAGGCGGTCAGGAGCGGATAGAGCAGTTCGTGCACGGAAATCGGCAGGTTCTTTTCGAGTCGTGCATGGAAATCCTCGCGTTCCAGCATCCGCGCCAGGCGGTAGTGCGAGCACAGCCGCACGATCTGCTCCGCGCTCATTTTTCCCAGCCATTCGCTGTTGTAGCGGACCTCGGTTTTTTCGCGATCGAGAATCTTGTAAACCTGTTCGAGGTACGTTTTCGCGTTCGCGTCCACCTGCTCGCGCGTCAAGGGCGGCCGCGTCTCCGATTGCCCTGTGGGATCGCCGATCATTGCGGAAAAATCGCCGATCAGGAAGATCGCGGTGTGGCCCATATCCTGAAAATGTTTCAGCTTCCGCAAAACGACGGTATGGCCCAGATGCAGATCGGGAGCCGTAGGATCGACGCCGAGATACGCGCGGAGCGGCTTGCCCGTTTTCGCGGATTGTTCCAGGCGCTCGCGCAGCTCTTCCGGGCGAATCGTTTCGGCCGCGCCTTTCGTCAGGTAGGCGAACTGTTCTTCGACGGGAGGGAATTCGTGCTTCGCCGTCATGTGTCAGGCTTTCCCGGAAGTCAGAATCACGCGCCGGCCCTCGATCCGGTAGCGCCCTTCGAGCACGATGCGCGCCGCTTCGGAATAGATGCGATGCTCTTCGTCCAGAATGCGCTCGGCGAGCGATTCCGGCGTGTCGGCGTCGCGGACGGGAACCACCGCCTGCATCACGATGGCGCCGGCGTCGAGCGTTTCATCCACGAAATGCACTGTGCAGCCGGAAAATTTCACGCCGTGTTCGAGTGCCTGCCGCTGCGCTTCGAGTCCGGGAAACGCCGGCAGCAGCGAAGGATGAATGTTCAGAATTTTGCCGCGAAATTGTTCCACGAAATAGGGCGAAAGCAATCGCATGTAGCCGGCCAGGCAGACCAGTTCCGGTTTCACTTCCTCGAGAGCTGCGACAACCATCCGATCGTACGCTTCCCGCTCGAGCCCTTTCGACGGAATCACCCGCGCCGCAATGCCGCGTTCGCGCGCGCGTTCGAGCCCCGGCGCGTTTTCCCGATTGCTCACCACGAGCACGATTTCGGCATTCGGAATCCTACCGGCGGCGACGCTCTCGGCCAGCGCAACGAAATTCGATCCACGCCCTGAAAGCAGCACTGCAATCCGTTTTTTCATCGCTCAGGCAAAGTAGCACATCACGCCCACGCCGCAAAATCCTGCCGAGCCGGCAGATATCCGCGCCCAGACGGGCTGAGGCCGATTGGGAACCATCGGCATCTAACTAATTGTATAGGGAGGGGAGAAAGCGTGAGGTCATCTCATGACGTCATTCTTTTGGAGCAGGGGGTGGTTGGCAGCAATTTTCATCCTTGCAGGAGCTTCCTTAGCAAACGCCGAGCCGGGGCGGATGCCCATGCCCGGTTCGCTGAACAGCGTAGAAGGACAGGTGACATTCGATGGACATCGGGTGCAGGCGCGAGCGCTCCCGAGCGAGGCTGGGAGTAAACCCGAAATCATCGACACCAGACGCGGAAAAGCGGAGTTGCTGCTGACGCCAGGATCATTTTTGCGAATCGGCGGCGATTCGGAAGCGCGCGTCGTCTCGCGAACCTTCGGAAATACGACCATAAGCTTGCTCAAAGGCGCCGCCATCTTGGACGCTCAGGCGAATTTCAAACAGGACCTGACCACCCTGATGGACGGCACGCGAACGGAAATCGCCAAGAAGGGCACTTACGCCTTCGACGCCCAGGGACAACGAATCGCTGTGCTGCGCGGCAAGGCAATCGTCTTTGACGGAAATTCGCGCATCACGGTCAAGGGCAAACGCCAGCTTCGAATCGGCGGCCAAACGCCGCTCCGAACCAACAAATTGAACGTTCGCGCGTTCAAAGCCAGCCCGCTCTATCGTTGGAACGAGGTGAGAAGCCGGTACGAATCGAAAGCCAGGAGAAGCGTCCAGGAAACGATCGCACAATCGGGCCATTGGTCGGGTCCGGGGTGGTATTGGTCGCGCTTCTGGGGCTTCTATACGTACCTGCCTTCCGCCGGTCCGTACTACTGGTCTCCGTATTACGGCCCTTACTACGGTCCCGCTTGGGGCGATTGGGATGGAGATGGGGGCTGGGGCGGCTGGGGCTGGGGCGGTTGGGACGACGATGACGGTGATGGCGGATAGCTGAGAAACTATTCGTTTGTCGGTCGCGGCGCGGCGGGAATAAGCGGCGAGAGTTCCTCGTTGCTGCTCCCGCCGCGCGGCGCGGCAAAGTCTCGCCTTGCGCTACTCCGTTTCCAGCAAATAGCCCGTCTTGCCGACGTTGAAGCAAAGCGTCGCGCCGATCTGGTCGGATTTTCCGGCGCATTCGTGGATGTGTCCGCAGAAAAGATACGCCGGCTGCCTCCGCTCGACCCATTCGCGCAGGACGCGGCTGCCCGCGTGGCGTCCAGGCGCTACCTGATCGAGCGCCGTCTCTTGCGGCGGAAAATGCACCGCCAGGGCGAATGGCGAAGGCAGACTGTCGAATTCGGCCAGCGCTTCGGCGATCTCCTCTTCCGAATATTCGCCGGGCGTGTCGAACGGAGTGGGGTTGCTGTAGCCGAGCCCGGCCCAGTGCATCCCGCCCAGTTGCCGCGCCCGCCGATGAAAATCCGTCAGGCCGAACCGCGAGCAGAATTCGCGATTATCCTGCTCGGTTTCGTGATTGCCCGGCAGCACCCAGACGCGTTCGCCGAATTTGGCGAGTATCTGTCCGCAGCGATCTAGGCCGCGGCCGAAATTCGACAGGTCGCCGGCAGCGATAAAAACATCAGCGGGCTGCGCCAGCAGCCGCTCGAGCGCCCGCGTATCGCCGTGAATGTCGCTGAAAATCAGGATTTTCATCGCTCACCTCGCCACGCCTCAAAACGTGATCCAGCCCTGCCGCAGCACGCTGCCGTTCGGCCCGAAAACCACGCGAAAAACGAACGGGCGCCGGCCCGTGCGGCGCTCGTAATTGAAAAAGCGCATGTCGAGCAGCTCCACGACGCTGTCCTGTCCGCGATCGAAAAACCGCACCACGGGAAACCGCGCGAAACCCAGATAAGTCTGGACGTCGGGCAATTGAAACGCCTTCTCGATGTACGGATTCATCGGGGAATCGTGCAGATAAAGATATCGCGGAGAGTCTTTGCGGCCCACGTCGAACCGCGCGCCGTAAATGCCATTCGGCACGCGCACCAGACCGTCCCATTCCATCGGCGAGGGCGGCATCGGCACCGCGGCCAGACTCATCACCGGCTGATTTTGCGATTTCGCGAACGCTTCCACGCGGTCGAGCGCGCGGTAATGCTCGAATCCGCACAAACCGATGTACAGCACCGAAAGAACGAACCCGGCCAGACACCATTCCCGGCGCGACCACTGGAAAAAGGATCCCGCGGCCAGCGGCAAAAAGAAAACCGCCGCAAAAACGATGCCCGCAATCGGCACCACGCGGAAACTGATCGTCGTGCCGACCGCCGATTCCGCGCCCCAAGTCAGCGCGGCGAGCACGGTGAACAATCCCCACATCGCCAGCGCGCGCCATGGCGCCTTGGCGCGGTCGCGCTGCACCCACGCCGCCACCTGTGGCACCAGCAGCAGCGCCGTGAAGATGGGATCCACAATGAACAGCCAGTCCCAGGACACCCGCGTCCACGAAAGCGGTTCCCACATTCGCGTCCCGTACGACGTCAACCCATCCAGCAGAATGTGGCTGCCGATCCCGATCGTCGTCGCGAAGACCAGCGGCCAGAATCCCGCGCGAATTCCCCGCCGCCGCGCCAGCCACCAGACCAGCGCGCCCAGCGCCAGCGCGAAAAACGGCATCGCGACGAAGGAATGCGTAATTCCGCGGTGATATTTCAACAGAGCGACCGGATTGCGCGTGAAGGCCTCGGCCACCACGTCGCAATCGGGGAAAACCGATCCCAGCGTCACGGCGAAGGTGGCCGCCGGGCCCCAGCGTTCCGAGAAAAAACTCTTGCCGATCAGCGCGCCCGCAATTCCGTGAGTGATGGTATCCATGAAATCAAGCTCGCCGGACCGCGGCCGGCTCGATCGAGCGCGGCACCGCTGCCGAACAATCCTTGGCCAATCCTTTTCCCGCTTTCCAACAGCCCTGCACGTTCATGCGGTGATCCGTCAGGAAACCCTGAGCAAGGGAGAAGTTTTGGCGACCGCGCGCCCGATGCGCCGGGCGCCGACCCCGTGCCGCGCCATCGCTTCGAGCGCGGCTTCCGCGCGGGAAGCTTCCACGGCCGCCAGCAAGCCGCCCGAAGTTTGCGGATCGAAGAGCAGCAAGCGAAGATCCTCGCCGATGGCAGGCGCAAAGGCCACGCAGCCTTCCAGAAATTCGCGATTCGATTTCAGCCCGCCGGCGATTTGTCCCGCACGCGCGGCCTCGATCGCGCCGGGAATGATTTCGACGCTGCCCGATTCGATTTCGATGGAGACGTCGCTGGCCGCCGCGATTTCCCTCGCATGGCCCAGCAAGCCGAATCCGGTGACATCCGTTACGGCGTGGATCGGTGAACGGTCGCCCGCGGCCGTGGCCGCCGCTTCGATTTCGCGCAGCGCCTCGGCGGCGGCGCGATTCAGCCGCGCCATCGCTTCGGTGGACGCGGCCACCCATTCCGCCGCGGCTTGCCCGTTTTTCAGCGCCGTCGCAATCAGGCCCGTGCCAAGCGGTTTTGTCAGCAGCAACGCGTCGCCCGCCTGCGCCCCGGCATTGCGCCAGATGCGCTCGGGATGAATCAATCCGGTGACCGCGTAGCCGAATTTCAATTCCTCATCGCGCACCGAATGCCCGCCGGCAACCACGCAGCCCGCTTCGCCCATTTTTTCCAGTCCGCCGCGCAGAATCGCTTCCATCCATTCCGGCGCGCCGCTCGCGGGAAAGCCCAGAATCGCCAGAGCGACCAGAGGTCGGCCTCCCATGGCGTAAACGTCGCTCAGCGAATTGGCCGCGGCGATCTGGCCAAACGTGCGGGGATCGTCGACGATCGGCGTGAAAAAATCCACCGTCTGCACGACGGCCATTTCGCCCGTCAGGCGATACACCCCGGCGTCGTCGCTGGTTTCGTACCCAACGAGCAGATTCGGGTCTTCCGGGCGCGGCAGCCGCCGCAAAACCAAGTCCAGCAAACTGGGACTCAGCTTCGCCGCTCAACCAGCCGCTTTGGCCATCGAAGTCAGACGAACGTTCTCCGCCAAAGCATTCTCCTCGCTCATTCCTCGATCCGCTCGCGCAAATCTGCAGGGCCGCATGACGCCCCGCAGTTTGCCCGTGGCGCTCGAGAAAATGGCATTATACCTTGGCCGGGCGCAACGTCCGGTTGCCGCGTGAGAACGGCCGCTCGGGCGCGGGCACGCCCGTTGGGGTAAAATTCGCCGGTGAAATTCGGGCAGAAAACGAATCCTATTGTTTATGGCGCGGTGATTGCCGCGCTTGTGGCTGCCGCTGTTTTCCTGCCGGACATCGTGGGTTTCGGTTGGCACCTGATCCACGGCAAAACTGCCAGCTATCGCGGCCTGGATGTCCCCGTTCCCCAGGGATGGTTCGCCGCGCGGCACGGAGAAAGTCTCACCATCGAGCGGATGCTGCGGATTCCGCTATTTCACGAGATTCCGACGGTGGTGTTTCTGCCGATGCACATGGGCAAAGGCGCCGTATTCAATCGGGGCATGTGGTCCAACGTGCAGATCGAAATTCAAAACCGGCGCGGGTATCTGCTTTCCGGCACGCGGCAGGTTTCGGCCTTGGGAACCGATGCGTATTGCTGGGAATTTTCGAAAAGAGGCGACCCGTCGCGGTGGTGGATTACGTGCCTCATCCCGAAGGAGGACCTTTCGGCGGATTTTAGCGGGCCGCGATCGTTTGCTCCAACGTTCTATTCGATGCTGCCCGCGATGCGACGCGGCGCGGGAGCAAACTGAAATTCAGGCGCTGCCGGATTTTTCGATCGGCTGATCGCCACTGGGTTCGTCGGGCAGGCGCGAAGCGGCCGAACGGATCGGAATCATCAGCGGATCCGCGGAAACGCCCGGCTCCGGCGCGGCCTGGTTGAGATAGCAGTGCCCATCAAAAACGGCTCCCGGCTCGAGCATCAGGCTGGGGGTAAAGACGTCCGCCGTAACCTCCGCTCCCTCATGGATTTGCACCTCACTCCGGGCGCGAATCGTTCCGTGAAAACGGCCGAATATCTCGATGCGTTCTCCCTCGATTTCTCCTTCCACCATCGCGCTTTCGCCCAGCACCAGGGCGTGGCCGGAAACGATTCTCCCCTTGAGCTGCCCATCCAGGCGAAACGTTCCGGGAACCTCGATTGCGCCCTCGACGCGCGTGCCGCGATCGAGGAAACCTGCCCAATCGCCGGTCTGCGCGAGGGAATCGCGAAAGAATTTGAACGCGGAGTTCATAGCTTTTAGCTAATATTGCCGCCCGATCCCGAACCCAGCAGACGGTCGTAGAGCCCGACGAGCTGCTGATCGTCGTAGAATTCGATGCCCAGAACGCCGGGACGCGCGCCGCGCTTCGGCCGTAAAAAGACACGCGTGCCGAGCGCGCGCTGAAGTTCCTCGATCGCCGCGCGGATGTTCGGATCCACAGCAGGAGCGACCGTAGGGGCGGCCACGCGCTTGCGCGTGGCGAAACGCTCGATCTGTCGAACGTTCAGCCGTCCTCGCGCCGCGCGTTCCGCCAGAGCCATGCGCAGTCGGCTGTCTTCGATGGCGAGCAGCGCGCGGCCGTGGCCTGCGCTCAGCTTTCCGGCATCGATCATCGCTTGAATCTTTGCCTCTAATTTCAATAAACGCAGTGTATTAGCAATTGTCGCGCGGTCCTTGCCCGTCCTTCGCGCGACCTCCTCCTGTGTGAAGCCGAATTCTTCGGTCAGGCGGTTGAAAGCTTTGGCCTGCTCGATTGCGCTCAAATCCTCGCGCTGGATATTTTCAACCAGGGTCATTTCGAGGGCTTGCGTTTCGGGGATGTCGCGCACGATTGCCGGCACTCGCTCGAGGCCGGCGCGAATGGAAGCGCGCCAGCGGCGCTCGCCGGCGATGAGTTGGTAGCGGCTGCCATTGCGGCGCAAAACGAGCGGCTGAATCACTCCCGAAGCGCGAATCGAATCGGCCAGCTCGCGCAGGGCCTCTTCATGGAATTGCGTGCGCGGCTGATAGGGATTGGGATCGATCAGATCAATGGGGATTTCGAATGGCTGCGCGTCATTCGATTTCGCCGGCGCCGGCTGCTGCGCCGGTGGCGCCGGAGTCGGTTCCGGCGGCCTGATCAGGGCGTTCAATCCCTTGCCCAGAGCGTTTCTTGGCATTGGCGATGACCTCCTCGGCTAACTGGACGTAACTCACGGCGCCGCGGCTTGCCGGATCGTATTGAAGGATAGGTTTTCCGTGGCTGGGCGCTTCGGCCAGGCGCACATTTCGCGGAATCACGGTTTGGAACACCTGCGAACCAAAAAAACTCCGGAGATCGGCCGCGACTTGACGGGAGAGCGTGGTTCGCTCGTCGTACATAGTGAGAACAATGCCCTCGATTTCGAGTCGCGGATTCAAATTGCGGCGAATCCGCATCAGCGTGTCGAGCAGCTCGGAAACGCCTTCGAGCGCTAGGTATTCGCATTGGATGGGGATCAGGACGGCATCGCTCGCGGCGAGCGCATTCAACGTGAGCAGATCGAGGGCTGGCGGGCAATCGAGGATCAGGAAATCATATTGTGGTTTCAGCGGCTGGATAGCCTGTTTGAGTTGAAATTCGCGGTTTTCGACGTCCACCAACTCGATCGTTGCGCCTGCCAGGTTCTTATCGGAAGGGAGCAGATCGAGGTGCTCCAGCGTAGTTTTCTGAATCACCGTTGCGGGCGATTCCGCGAGTAGAACAACGTTATAAAGAGAGCGCCGAGCCGGATCCCGCTGAAAACCCAGGCTGGAAGTGGCATTCGCCTGTGGATCGCAATCGAGCAGGAGGGTTCGCAGGCCTCTGGAAGCGAGGGAAGCACCTAGGTTGATGGCAGTAGTTGTTTTGCCAACGCCACCTTTCTGGTTGGCGATGGCGATCATTCGGCCCAAGGATACCCTCCGCTTCTATTTTGGGAGAATTTAGCAGACGGCGAGTGGGCTGGCAATCGGGATTCTGTTCCACGTGAAACGATCACCCCTCTGTTTCACGTGAAACATCCGCCTCCTCCATCGGCCTTCCCCAAACCACCAGTCGATGATCAGAGGCCGGGATCCGGATTGCATCCGCCCAGATCCAGCCCCCAATCTCCCTCAATTCCGCAAAATCCTCTTCGCTCTGCCATAAAATCAATCTCCCACCCTCCGCCAGGAAGTTGCGGCAGTTTTCGAGGAAAGACCGTTCCACTCTTACCGCGCGGCTGGTAATGACGTCATAGCGAGCCTCACCGGCACGGTAATCCTCCAGACGGCTCCGCGAAATCCGCACCCGGTCTCTCAAATCCAACTTGCGGACAACCTCGCCCAGAAATGCCGCTTTCTTTCCATTCGGCTCGAGCAGAACCGCGCCAATCGCCGGATGCACAATCGCGATAGGCAGCCCAGGAAACCCCGCGCCGGAACCAACGTCCAGTAAATCGCCAGAATTGATACCGGCTACCTTTGCGCCGAAAAGGGATTCTCCGAAATGGCGGGCTAAAATCTCGGATTCAGGCACTGTTGTAAGGCTGATTTTCCGATTCCATTGCAGGAGTAGTTGATGATATTCCGCAATCCGCCGCGCCTGGAGCGATGAAATAGCAACGCCAAAAGCCGCCAGGCCCGCGATCACCTCGTCTTTCGAAATCCGTTTCGGCTCCTGCTCCTCTTCCGGTGGTCTCATCGCCTGCCATTCTACGATTATTCAGCCTGGGAGTTGACAGCAGAGATTCAGCCGAATTAAGGTTTGTGCTCTTGCCATGAAAGCACTCGTCATTGGCGGCGGAGGGCGTGAACACGCTCTCTGCTGGAAGCTGAAGAAATCGCCCAGCGTCGAGCAC
>JAKAOH010000071.1 GCA_021812285.1 Acidobacteriota bacterium
AGCCGCTCTCGTCCAACCCCACCGTGGCGCTAAAACAACGGGAAGAAAGGTTGACGGCGATCGTGCCTGGCATGAACCGCTTCCAGTGGGATTTGCGTTACCCGAATGCCGTGGACGTTAAGGGCATTTACAATTCATTCTTTGCCGCTGCCGTGCCCGTAGGTCCGGAAGTGTTGCCAGGTACCTACGACGCGACGCTGACCTACGGCCACACCACGCAGAAGCAGTCGTTCGTCGTCAAACTGGACCCGCGACTTGAAACCACGCAGGCGGAACTGCAACAGCGTTTCGATCTGCTGATGCGGATTCACGGCGCGCTGAACCGGCTCGATACCCACCTGAACCAGGCCATTGACGCCCGCAGCGCCCTCGAGAAGGCGATCGCCGACAAGAGATTGTCCAGCGAGCAGGCGCAACCCGCGCTGGACCGCTTGAACCGCGACATCAACGATCTGGTGGATCTCAGGATCCAATCCAGTGAAGGCGCGCTCGTCTATCCCGCTCGGCTGCGCTCCTGGTTGACCTCGATTGCGGGCCAGGTGAGCATGGCGCTCGTGCCGCCAACGCCCTCGATGGTGGAGGTGGCCGATGGATACATTCAGGACGCGGGCGCGGGCGTTTCACGCCTGGAATCCGACGTCGCCGCTGCCAACAAAGTGCTGAATCACTGAGTCGTGGTCATCTGCTCAGGCGTAAAACCGACGGGGTGAAGTAAGACTCCCGCGGAAGGGTTGCGTCGCGGGCCACCTCGGCGCGCCTGGAGAACGTGCGGCAGGAGATTCCAGTCAGCCCCACGCGCGACACCCCACGCGTGGGGCCGGCCGGTTCATCTAGAGGAGCTTGTTCGCTGCCGCGATTTCCGCTTCGAGTTTTGCTTCGCCCGCCTTCGCTAGCTGATCCAGGTGGTGGAACACGGCGATTTGCGCCGCAGTCGGGCTTCGATACGCCAGCCCAATGTCCGTGACGAGGTAGGCGAGTTCGCTCCGCACCCAGACTTGATGAAGCGAATCGCCTTCGCTCGACCGTATTTTGAGTTGAACCAGCCGTCTGATCGTGCCATTGAGATCGGCGATGGTTTGGCTGGCTTGCTCCTGGCTGATTTTGTGATCGCGAACAGCAGTCTCGAGTTTGTCGCGTGCGCCGATGCCGCGGTTTAGCGTCCGATTGAGCGAATTCAGCGCCGCGTGGATTTTTAGCTGAAGGGCCAACCGGTCGGCGAGCGCATTGGCCGGCAAGTGGATCCGAGGATCGAGCTCAACCACCAGGCTCTGCTCCGACTTCTGTCCGCCATAATCGAGCGTCACGCCGTAGGTCCCCGGCGCGACAACCGGCCCCGCCACCGTGTTGTTGAGCCCGCCCGCTGCCAGCGGCGCTTGAAAGCCCTTCACTTCCGTCGCATCCGGATACCGCAAATCCCACTGGAAGCGGTTCATGCCGGGCTCAATTGCCGTCAGTCTCTCTTCCGCTTCCTTTTTCAGTTCCGTGGTGGATTTCTGCGGGCCCGGCCGCTTTTCCTCCGCTTTCGCCTTCTTTTTCCTCAGGTGCAGCGTAAAGCTGCGAATCATCTGCCCGTTCGCACCGGTGAATTTGAGCTTGACCGGCGTGTTTCCGTCGTAGCTCGTGGGAACGTGGAAGAAAATCGTGGCGCCGAATGGCGGATTCTCTCCCGCGCCCGCGCGCCGCCGTGCCTCGCCCGGCCTGCCGTAGGCATGCGTCAGCCAGGCTTTCTGCGGCGCGAAGAGGTACGCGCTGCCGGCGGTTACCGCCGGTGCCTTGGTCATCTGCTCGAGCAAAGTGAGGTTGTCCAGAATCCAGAAGGAGCGTCCGTGCGTCGCGATAGCCACCTGACCCTGCCGGTTATTGATTTGAAGGTCGCGGACCTGCACGGGCGGCAAATTGAGCGCCAGCTTCTGCCATCCGGCGCCGCCGCCGTAGCTCACGTACACGGTACTCTTCGTGCCGAGAAAAAGGAGATTTGCGTCATTCGGATCCTGCCGCACCACGAACACGTATTCATTCGCCGGCAGGCCGCTCGTCATCGCCGTCCAATGCTGCCCGTAATCGGTGGTTTTGTAGACGTACGGATGGAAATCGTCCCACATGTAGCGTTGCGCCGAGAGATACGCCGTTCCTGCGGCCACAGGCGAAGGCTCGATCGAACTGATATGCGACCATGCCGGCAATTCCGGCGGCCGCACGTCTTTCCACTGCTGCCCGCCGTCCGTGGTCACGTGTACCAATCCGTCGTCCGACCCCGCCCAGATGACTTGGCCGTTCAGGGGGGAAATGGCGAGCGCGGAAACGCACGGATAAATTTCTGCTCCCGTCTGATCGAGGTCGATTGGTCCGCCGGTCGGCAGTTCGGTTGAGGGATCGTTTCGCGTAAGGTCGGGGCTGATGCGCTGCCACGTGCGCCCGTAATCGTCGCTGCGGAGCACGTATTGCGAGCCGACGAATAGTTCCTTGGGATTGACCGGCGAAAAAAGAATCGGATGCGTCCAGGCGAAGCGGTACTTCAACCACTCCGACGCCGCGCCGGACTGGTAATCCGGCCATGGGCTTACACTCGCAAACTCGCCGATCCTCATGTCGTACTGCAGGAAGATGCTGTAGTAGCCGCTGCCGTACGTGATGTCCGGATTGCCAGGCTGCGGCACCACGAACGTGCTCTCGCCATACGCCACGCTGTGCCACGCCGAAAGCGGAATCCTTCCATCGGGACTCGCGCTCGGACCCTCGTACGAGCCTTCATCCTGCTGCGCGCCGTAGAGATGGTAGGGAAACTGATTGTCGAGATTGACGTGATAGAACTCGCCGGTCGGCTGGTTGTTCTCGCTGCTCCACGATTTGCCGCCATCGGTGGAAATCGTCGCGCCGCCGTCGTTGCCCTCCAGCAGAATCTTGGGCTTGGTGGGATTGATCCACAGAACGTGATTGTCGCCGTGCGGCGTGTGCAGCTTCGCCCAATATTTCCCGCCATTATGCGAAACCCACAGCGCGTCGACCTCCGGCGCATACACCGTGTTCGGATCTTTCGGGTCGACGAAGATGGTCATGTAATAGAAAGCGCGCTGCCGCAGCATCCACTCATCGTTCACCCGCGTCCAGGTGCTCCCGCCGTCCACCGAACGGAATACGCCGCCCTGCTTCGCCTGGATAATCGCGTAGACCACGTTCGGGTCGCTCGCCGAAACGCCGATGCCCATCCGTCCCAGCACGCCCTTTGGCAGTCCTTCGTTCCGCGAAATGTTGGTCCAGTGCGCGCCGCCGTCGGTCGTTTTGTAGAGGCCCGATCCCGGTCCGCCGCTCGTCAACCTCCACGGCGTGCGATAGGCCTGCCACATCGCCGCGTAGAGCACGTCGGGATTCGTCGGGTCCATCACCAGGTTGATCGCGCCCGTTTTGTCGTCGACGAACAGAATCTTCTTCCAGGTTTTGCCGCCGTCGGTGGTCTTGAAAACCCCTCGCTCGGCGTTGGGCACGAAGACGTGCCCCATGGACGAGGCGTAGACGATCTCTGGATTCCGCGGGTCGATCGCGATGTTGCTGATTGTGTGCGTGTCGCGGAGCCCGGCGTAGTGCCAGCTCTTGCCGCCGTCGGCCGATTTGTAGATGCCGTCCCCGGTAATCATGTCGGCGCGGATGTCGCTTTCGCCTGTGCCCACGTAAATGATTTTGGGATTCGACGGCGCTACGGCCACTGCGCCAATGCTCGAGCTGGAGCTGGGCAGCTTGCCCTCCGTGATGTCTTGCCATGAAATCCCGTAATTTGTGCTCTTCCACACGCCGCCGCCTACCGTGCCCATGTAAAAGACATCAGGCTCGCTCGCGACGCCGTCCACGGTCACCACGCGGCCGCCGATGTACGGGCCCACGGACCGCCAATGTAGCTTGCTCGCGAGCGACTCCTGCGATAGCTGCTGTCCCGAATTCGCTGCCGCGCCAATCGCCAGCAGCGCTCCCACCAGCGCCAAGCCAACAAAGCCCCAGGTACGTGACACTCCGCAAAAACGATTCATGGTTTTCGACTCCTTGAAGAATAAGGACGTCATCTCCACCAGGGTGAGCCTTGCAAGCCGCCTTCCGCGTCAAAATCTATGCGCCGCAATCCGTTACGGTCAAGCCAAAATCGCAGGCCCGGCAATTGCTGCCTGGCCAGGTCCGCGTTGCAACGGGAAATTGTCTTGTCAGGCGTCGGAAAGCGATTCGTCGAACGGCGCTGTTTCGTTCGATTCCGCGCGCTCGACGATCTCGCCGCAATCGAGGCACTCGCGATATTCCGCGTCGTCGTCGCGGGCAACCAGCCGCGTGCGGCGATGCGGGCAGGGAGGAGGTGCTTCCATGAGGCTACTCAGCTACAGTGTACCTTAGCTTTGGCGCGCTCGCGTTTCGTGCTTTGCCGAAGGGCCCGCGAGCATCGCCGAAGCGAGCCGGCAGCCGTCTGGTTTGACAAAATGCCCGGCTCCGGGTATTGGCTGGGGAGAGGCATGGCTGAACAGACTCCAACGCAGCGCGTCACCACGGTCCTCTTCTACGGTTTCCTCGCGCTGCTCGCCTGGCTCACCTTCGTCGTCTTCAAGCCGTTTCTCACTCCGCTCATCTGGGCCGCTGTCCTGGTGATTCTGTTCCTGCCCATTCACCGGCGGTTCGAGCGGCGTTTGGGCAAAGCGCTTTCCGCCACGCTCAGCACCACGCTCGTCACCGCCATCCTGATTGTGCCGGCCGTGCTGGTGGTGATTGCGTTCGTCCAGCAAGCCATCGTCACCTTGAATTCGATCGGGCCCGGTGCGTCCCTGGCGCATTCGGATTGGGTGAATCGAATCTGGCTGTGGCTGGTGGCGCATCTGCCTTTGCACGGGCTCGTGGATCTGCCCGGCCTCGCCGCGGAGGGAGCGCGGCGCATGACCGCCTTCCTGGCCGCGCAGGCGGGTGGTGTGCTGCGCAACGTTCTCCTTTTTCTGTTCGATCTGTTCATCACCGTCTTCGCGATGTTCTATTTTTTCCGCGACGCCGACATTATCATGCGCTGGCTGCGCCGCTCGCTGCCCTTCGCCGAAGCGCAGCGGGAAGCCATCATTACCCAGGCGCACGGGCTGGTTTTCGCCACGGTTGCTTCCACGCTGGCCGCCGCCGGCATCACCGGCCTTGTCGGGGGATTGGCGTTTCTCATCGTCGGCATTCACGCGGTGGTCTTTTGGGGAGTCGTGATGGCGTTTTTCGCGTTTCTGCCGGTGCTGGGAGCTTGGATGGTCTGGATCCCCGCGGCGATCTGGCTCATTTCTCAAGGCCATCCCTGGCGTGCGGTCGCGCTGCTGGCCATCTGCGGCGCGGCGGTTCTCCTGGTGGACAACGTGATGCGCCCGATGATGATCAGCGGCCGTTCGGAACTGAACGGATTGCTCGTGCTGGTCGGCGTGTTGGGCGGCATCGCCGTTTTCGGCTTGATCGGAGTCGTGCTCGGCCCCGTTGTCATCGCGATCTCCGCCAGCCTGTTTCAGGCGTATACGAGTCCGCCCGCCGTCGGCGATGTTTCTGAATCTGCCAGAACCGCTGTGATAAAGTAGGCCCGAGTCAATGGCTAGCGACGCCGAACCCCACAATTTGCCCAACGAACTGACCTCGGAGGATCTTCGCTGGTGCTGTCGGCCCGAAGAAATTCCTTTTGCCACCACCGCCGAGGCCGCCCCATCCGAAGGCGAAACCGTCCAGGAACGCGCCCTTCGCGCCTTGCGCACCGGCGTCGAGCTCAGCGCGCCCGGCTACAACATGTTCGTTTGTGGCCTCACCGGCGACAACCGCGGCGACGCCGTCGCCAGGCTGATTCGCCAGATGAATCCCGCCCGGCGGCCTTCCTCGGACCGCTGCTTCGTTCATAATTTCAAGAATCCCGATAATCCGCTTCTGCTCACCCTCCCGCGCGGCAGCGGCAACGCCCTCAAGCGCGAAATGGAGGGCGCGATCGAATTTCTGCGACGGCGCATTCCCCAGCTTTTCGAAAGCGAGTCCTTCGAGAGCCGCCGAAACCGCCTGGTCGAGCGTTACGCCCAGCGTGAAAAAGACCTGATGGAGGAATTCACCCGCCGCATCTCCCAGCAGCAATTCGCCCTGGTTCGCGTCGCGGTCGGCCCCGCTTCGCTGCCCGAGCTCGTTCCCGTCATCGGCGGCCAGCCCGTTCCGATGGAGGAACTCCCGCGCCTGGTGCAGGAGGGGAAATTGACGGCCGCGGACGCGGAAACCCTGCACAAACGGTACGACGATTTCCGCCAGGAATTCACCAGCGTCTACCGCAAAACGCTCGCTCTTTCGCGCCAGCTTTCCGGCGAACTCAGCTTCCTCGAGCAGGAAGCCGCTTCCACTCTCGTCGATGGCGTTCTGCAGGAGATGCACGACCATTTTCCGCAGCCGCAAATCGCCGAATATCTCGAGGAAGTTCGCCTCCAGGTCCTCAATAACCTCGAGCCTTTCAAACTGGCCGAAAGCGCGCCGGAGCGCTCCGAAGAGCCCGCGCTCGACCGCCTGCCGCGTCCCGAGCAGGACCCGTTCCGCGTCTACGGCGTCAACGTCGTGCTCTCCCACGACGACGGCCCGGAATGTCCCGTGATTTTCGAAACCGTTCCCAGTTACGCGAATCTTTTCGGCGCGATCCAGCGCAGCTTCGAGCCGGCCGCCGGCTGGCATTCCGATTTCATGGATTTGCGCGGCGGAGCCATCCTCCAGGCCGACGGCGGATTTCTGGTTCTCTACGCGCTGGATGTTCTCACCGAACGCGGCGTCTGGCAGGCGCTCAAGCGCACGCTCACGCATCGCCGCCTGGAAATTCAGCCGATGGACGCGCTGTTTCCCTTCGCCACCCCTCCCGCGCTCAAGCCCGAGCCGATCGAAGTGGACGTCAAGGTTGTCCTCGTCGGCGATCCGTGGCTCTTCGAAATGTTCGGCGCCTACGAGGAGGATTTCGGTAAGATTTTCAAGGTACGCGTGGAATTCGACGACGTCCTCGAATGGACGCCGGCGATCGCCACGCGCTACGCCGGCCGTCTGCGCAAAATCGCCGAAGAGGAAAACCTGCTCCCGCTCGATCGCGGCGCCCTCGCCGCCAGCCTCGAATATGGCGTTCGCCGCGCCGGCCGCCGTGGCAAAATCACCGCCCGCTTCAACGAACTCGACGATGTCGCCCGCGAAGCCAGTTATCTCGCCCGCCAGCAGGGCGAAAGCCACGTCAGCGCGCGCCACGTTCGCCAGGCGCTCGACGCCAAAATCGATCGCCACAACCTGATCGAAACCAAAATCCGCGAAATGATCGCCGAGGGCCTGCTCCTCATCGATACCAGCGGCAGCCGCGCCGGCCAGGTGAACGGCTTGAGCGTCATGCAAATCGCCGGCTACGCCTTCGGCAAGCCTGTTCGCATCACCGCCTCTGCCGCGCTCGGCAAATCCGGCCTCATCAATATCGAGCGCGAAGCCAACCTCAGCGGCCGGTTGCACGACAAAGGTGTCCAGATTATCGCCGGCTATCTGCGCCGCGTCTTCGCCCAGGATAAGCCCCTCTCGCTCTCCGCCAGCGTCTGCTTCGAGCAGTCCTACGCTGGTGTGGATGGCGATAGCGCCAGTTCCACCGAAATCTACGCCTTGCTCTCGGCGCTCTCCGGCCTGCCCATCCGCCAGGAAATCGCCGTCACCGGTTCGGTGAATCAGCAGGGCGATATTCAGGCGATTGGCGGCGTGAACGAAAAAATCGAGGGCTTCTTCGACGTCTGCCGCATCCACGGCGAACTCACCGGAACCCAGGGCGTCATCATTCCCCGCGAAAACACCAACGACCTCATGTTGCGCGATGACGTGATCGAGGCCGTCGCGCAGGGAAAATTCCACATCTATCCCGTCCGCCGCGTCGAGCAGGGCATCGAGATTCTCACCGGTGTCGCCGCCGGCGCCCGCGGCCCCGACGGCCGTTTCCCCGCCGACAGCGTCTACGGCCGCGCCGATTCGCAACTCGCTCGCATGGCCGATATCCTTCGCCGGTACGAATCGCCGCGCGAATAGCGCGGCTTGTTCCGCCGCGTTTCCTTCGCGGGCAACGCCGGCGGTTGCTTCGCTTCCTTCGCGGGAACAAAGGAAGTCTCCCGGCCGTACTTTCCGCCAACGCGCTGTTTGGTTTCGATCCGGCGCATTTCGGCGCGAGGGAGGTTTTCAGTGGAAACGCTCTGGCAGGATGTTCGTTTCGCTCTCCGCACGCTGGCCAAGGCCCCGGGATTCACCGCTCTGGCCCTCCTCACACTCGCGCTTGGCATCGGTGTGAACGCCGCGATGTTCAGCGTCGTCAATTCGGTTCTGCTCGAGCCGCTTCCATTTCATCATCCGGGCCAGCTGGTTCAGCTGTGGGAAACCGAATCGGCCCCGGGAAATTTTCCCTTGACGGGAGGCGATTACCTCGAATGGCAGCGGCAAAATCGGACGCTCGCTGCCACAAGTCTCTTTTCCTGGACCAGAAACCGGAATTTCAGTTCCGCAGGCGAGGCCGAGCCGGCCGAAATCTCCAACACGCAGGCCAATTTCTTTTCGACGCTCGGCGTCCAGCCGCTTCTTGGCCGCACGTTCGCCGCCGGCGAAGACCAGGCGGGCAAAAATCAGGTCGCCGTGCTGAGCTACGCCTTTTGGCAAACCCATTTCGCCGGCCAATCGAGCGTCCTCGGCCAAACCATCCAACTCGATGATAAGCCCTACACGATCGTCGGCGTCATGCCTGGTTGGTTCAATTTCCCCGCCGGCGCCCAGGTCTGGGCGCCCCTCGATATGTCGCCCGAAAATCTCGGAGGCCACGGCGACCACCAGTGGCAAGCCCTTGCCCGGCTGAAACCCGGCGTCAGCCCCCTCCAGGCCAAAGCGGACCTCACCGCCATCGAGCAGCGCCTGGGCAAGCTCTTCCCCGATAACGACGCCAACGTGAACGCGATCGTCATCCCGCTCCAGAATCAGCTCACTCGCCATTCGCGAGGCCAGCTTCTGATTTTGCTCGGTGCCGTCGGTCTTGTCCTTCTCGTTGCCTGCGCCAATCTCGCCAATCTCCTGCTCGTTCGTGCCACGCGCCGTCAGCGCGAAATGGCGGTTCGCTCCGCTCTCGGCGCCGATCGCTGGCGCTTGGCCAGGCAACTTCTCACCGAAAGCGTCACGCTGTCGTTGGCTGGCGCTGCGCTGGGACTTCCCGCGGCGTGGTGGGTCGTCCTGTTCTTGCAGAACGTGAAATCGCTGCCCATCCCTCGCGCCCATCCGATCGTCGTGGATTCCCGCGTTTTCTTCTTCACGATCGCGATCAGCCTGATCGTCGGAATCGTCTTCGGTTTCGCTCCGGCGCTCGAAGCTTCGCAAACGCACCTTGGCGAAGAATTGAAATCCAGCGGACATTCCGTCGTCGGGACGTCCGCGATGCGCCGCTGGTTCCGCGATTCCCTCGTTGTCGCCGAAATCGCTCTCTCCCTCGCCCTGCTCGTCGGCGCCGGACTCCTGCTGCGCACGTTCGCGAACATGCAATCCGCCGATATCGGCGTGCGAACCGAGGGTCTGCTCACAATGGGATTGTCTTTGCCGGAATCGCGCTACGCCACGGCCGCGACAAGATCCGCTTTCCTCACCGAGTTGCTCGCAAAGGTGCGCCACACGCCGGGCGTGGAGCACGCCGCGTTTTCTTCCCAGATTCCACTCGAAGGAGGGACGAACGGCTACGTCACCGTGCCGGGTGAGAATAACCCTGCCTTGCAGAATCAACTCGTCGAATGGAATTCCGTTACGCCGGACTATTTCCGCGTCTACGGCATTCCGCTGCTGGCCGGCCGCAACTTCACCGCGGACGACAACACCCACGCCGCCGTCGCGGCTGCCAAGCTCATGGCCCTTTACAAAGCCTCCCAAGGCAATTTGCGCACCGTTCCGCCCGATCTCGTGATCCCGGCCGTGATCAGCCGCTCGATGGCGCTCACCTTCTGGCCCAATCAAAATCCTATCGGAAAGGTTTTCGAAGGCGGTGCTGGCGAGGAAAAAGTGATTGGGGTGGTTGGCGACGCCAAGGAATGGGGCATCACGAGGAAAGCGGTGCCCCAAGCCTATTTTCCGTTCACGGTTGGGGTTGAGTGGGGTGGCGTCGAACACCTGACGCTCAGAACCAGTCTAAATCCGCTCAGCCTGCTCGGATCCGTTCGCGGGGAAATCTCATCCCTCGACAACACCCTGGCTCTTTATCGTCCGCGCACGATGCGCCAGGTCATCGCCGACGGAATGCAACAAACCAGTCTGCAAACGCTTCTGCTCGGCCTGTTCTCCGCGCTGGCGCTTTTTCTGGCGGCGCTTGGTATCTTTGGCGTGATGGCGTATCTCGTCGCGCAGCGCACCCGCGAAATCGGCATCCGCATGGCATTTGGGGCGGGACGCGGCGACGTTCTGCGCCTGATCCTCGCTCATGGGGCAAAGTTGATTCTTGCCGGCACCGTCTTCGGATTGCTGGCGGCCTTTGCGCTCACCCGCTTGCTGTCGGCGGAACTTTTCGGCGTCAGCCCCACCGACCCGCTCACCTTGGCCGCTGTCGCGATTTTCCTGGGGGTAGTCGCTTTCGCCGCTTGCGCTTTGCCGGCTCGCCGCGCCACGCGCGTGGATCCGATGGTCGCCTTGCGCGAGGAATAGCCGCGCTCGCGGTTGCTTCTTGGACCTTTGGGGCCTGCTGATCGTGTAGGACGCGGTTTCGAGGATACGGAAAACTCTGGTAGCATAGAGGTTCCGCGCGCAACGAGTGCGTCGAACCTCACTTCCCGGGAGCGGTCATGGCAAAGCAGTGCGAGATTTGCGGCAAAAAGCCGCAGTACGGCAACAGCGTAAGCCACGCCAACAACCTCACCAGGCGGCGCTGGGAGCCGAATTTGCAGCAGGTGCGGGCGATGGTGGGCGGCGCGAAGAAGCGCCTGCGCGTTTGCACGGATTGTTTGCGGTCGGGGCGCGTGACGAAAGCCGTCTAGCGGCGGGCGTCACGGATACTCAATTTCCTGCCGGCGATGGGACTCGCGTGCTGAAACGCTTCGTGGTATTGGCGGCGGTTGCGGCGGCGTGCATGGGCGCCGGGTGCCAGCGCAACGCGGCTCCCGGACCGAACGTCTGGGCGATGGTCAACGGCCACCCGATCCTGGAACAGCAGGTGGAACGCTATTACCGCAGCCAGTACAACCGCCCGCAGCATCCCTCGCCCGAAGAAGCCGCCTACATCAAGCTCGACATCCTGGACGACCTGATTAACAACGAACTGCTGCTCGAGCAGGCGCAGAAGCTGGGGCTGCAGGCGACCGACAGCGAAGTGGAACAGCGGTTCGCGGAGTTGAAGGCGCCGTACAGCGACGCGCAATTCGAAAAGGAACTCGCCCAGCGCGGGCTGACGGTGGACGAGCTGAAGGACGAATTGCGGCAGCGGGTTTCGATCGACAACCTGATTCGCCGGGAAATCACCTCGAAAATCCAGGTGAGCGAGCAGGAAATCGAGGCGGCGTACGAGCGGAACCACGCCGATTACGACGTGGCCGAGCCGGAATACCACGTGGCGCAGATCGTGGTGACGCCGTATCGCGACGCCGAGGTGCGCAACCAGAAGAACGACGACGCGACGACGCCGGCGCAGGCCATCCGGAAAATCCACATGCTGCTCGGAAAGCTGCGCGCCGGGGCCGATTTCGCGGCGCTGGCGCGGGACTATTCGGAAGATCCGATAACGGCGTCCACGGGCGGGGATTTGGGATTCATTTCGGCCTCGTCGCTGAATCAGGGCGACCCGGCGCTGAAACGCGCGTTGCTGGCGCTGAAACCGGGCCAGATCAGCGGCATCCTGCACGTGAAAAACAGCTACCGAATCATCAAGCTGATCGCGGTGATTAAGCCCGGGCAGCGCAAGCTTTCCGATCCCTCGGTGCAGCAGGAGATTCGCCAGACGCTGCGGCAGAGGAAAGAACAACTGCTGCACACGGCTTACCTGACCACCCTGCGCGACCAGGCGCACATCACGAATTTCCTGGCGCAGAGAATTCTGGCGGCCGACGGACCGCTGCCGGCGACGCAATCGGCCTCGGGCTCGACGCCGGCCGCGGAGTCTTCGCCAGCCGCTTCGGACGTTCCGGCGCCAACCCCAACGAAACCTTCCACGGAACCCCTGCAACACCAGCCAAAGGCTTCTTCAAGAAATTAAAAGTGGCGGGAGTGAGACGCGGAACAGCCCCTAGGGATGAGGGCCGGTCAGGCGATTTCGGCCAAAATGTCGCCGGCGTTGACGGGCTGGCCCTGACGCACGCGCAGGCTTTCGACCTTGCCGGATTTCGGCGAACGAACTTCGTTCTGCATTTTCATCGCTTCGAGAACGAGAATTCCCTGTCCCGCCTCGACTGAATCGCCTTGCGCGACCAGCAGGCGAACCACCTTGCCGGGCATCGGCGCCTGAACCTCCTGCCTGCCTTCGCGTTCCAGGTCGCCATGGCCGCGCCGGCGGCGCGGATCGAGGACTTCGGCGGTCATGCGGCGGGCGTCCAACTCGATTTCGAGCACCGGGCCGCGGCGCTCGACGCGAGCTTCAAAGGAACGGCCGCCGAGCAGAATCGAATAGACGCCCGGAGAAATTTCGGCGACGTCGGCGTCGAGCGGCTCGCCGTCCATACGGCAGGCCCAGCGATCGCCCGCGCGAACCAGCTCGACGATCCGCTTCTTTCCGTTGATCAAGACTTCGCGTTTCATGGAGGCGTCACCGGCGGAAGATGGTGGATGCGCTCGATCGCGGCGCGCAAGCCTCCGGCCAGTTCGAGCGCTTTTCCGCGGCCGAAGAAATAAAGGAAGGAGATGCGCGGCTGCTCGTCCACGAGCGGCTCGGCGAGGGCCACCGTTCGGATGCCGAAAACCGAAAACGCGCGCTCGACGGGATTGATTTCGCCATGGCGGACGGCGAGCCGGCCGAAGACGAGCGCGCCGGCGGAAAGCGACTGGAACGCGAAACGCGATTCCACGCCGGTGGCCGGACCGAGCGGCAGGCCGCTGAAAACGAGAAGGGGATCGCTGGGCACGCCGCAACATTTTACTTGCTCGGGGCGCGCGACGCGGAAAACGAGTGCGCCGGAAACCGGCTGTCCGCGGCGATCGAGGACTCGCTCGATGGCGGCAACGTCCAGCCGGCCCACGCCGAAACGCCGCGGACTTGCGGGAGCTCGCAGCGCGGGACCGAGCGCCTGTTTGAGGGAACGCGCGAGCGGCGCGGCTTCGCCGACTTCGCGGAAATAGATGGTGGTGATGGAGGGGGACGCGCCCGGAAGCGGATCGACGGCGCCCGTCACTTCGATGCCCGCCTGCGCCAACTGGCCGATGGCCGCGGGAGCCTGCGCCGAGGTGAGCGTTACGCGGCCGACCATCCAGCCGAGCGCGGCCTGTTCGCCAAAGGTAACCCACGAGGGATCGAGCGCGCCGGGAGCAAGAAACACGCGGCCCATCCGAACGCGCGGGAGCGCGGGCGAGAAGTCCACGCGGAAAACGTCGCCACGAATTTCGCCGGGAACGCCGAGTGCATGCGCGACGGCAACCCAATGCGCCGGCGCGATACCCGCCTGCGGGCCGCGCCGTGCGCGGGCACGCGAGGCAAATCCGGCCAAGGCGGCGCAAGCCGTCGCGAGCAGAAACACCGATGAACGGATCCTGGCGTGAAGCATTTTCCCTGTTGCTCCCGAGCCATTTCGCCCTTGCCGCAAGATCACGGAGTGCCTACCTGCGCGGCTGGCGATCGATCATTTCCGCGCGGCCTTCGAGTTTCCAACGCGATTCGGAGCGGCGAGCAGCCGTGGGCGCGGCGCCATTGGACATCGCAGCGTCCCACAGCGCTGCGGCGAGCGCTCCCGCCGTTTCTTCCTGCGGCGTGCGCTCGGCAGCGGCCAGAACGCCGGGGCGAGAGAGCCACTGGTCGAGCCAGCGCGTGTGAATCGCGCCGGCGAGGAATTCCGGATCGCGGAGCAGGCGGCGGAACAGCCCGAGATTCGTGCGGATGCCGGAGACGGCGTATTCATCGAGCGCGCGAACCAGGCGGGCAACCGCCTCCTCGCGGCTGGAGCCCCAGGCGATCAACTTCCCCAGCATGGGATCGTAATCGCTGGGGACGGTCCAGCCGGCGATGACGCCGGAATCGTTGCGAATGCCGGGACCTTCGGGCAAGCGGAGCGAATGGATTTTGCCGGGCGAAGGGAAAAACTGATTTTCGGGATCTTCGGCGTAGATGCGGCATTCCATCGCGTGGCCGCGCAGCTCCACGTCTTCCTGGCGGAATGGGAGCGGCTCGCCCGCGGCGATGCGGATTTGCAGTTTCACCAGGTCGAGCGAAGTGACGAGTTCGGTGACGGGGTGCTCGACCTGGAGGCGGGCGTTGACTTCGAGGAAATAAAATTCGCCCTTGTCGTCGACGAGGAATTCCGCGGTTCCGGCGTTCTGATAGCCGGCGGCGCGGGCCAGGCGAACGGCGGCTTCGCCCATGGCGCGGCGCAGCGCGGGCGTGACGACGGGCGAAGGCGCTTCCTCGATGACTTTTTGATGGCGGCGCTGGACGGAGCATTCGCGCTCGCCGAGATAGACCAGGTTGCCATGGGAATCGCCGAGAATCTGGATTTCGATGTGGCGCGGGCCGGTGAGGAACTTTTCCATGTAGAGACGCTCGTCGCCGAAAGCATTAAGCGCTTCCGAGGAGGCGTCGCGCCAGGCGCGTTCGAGCCCGTCTTCGCTTTCGATGACGCGCATGCCCTTGCCGCCGCCGCCGGCGACGGCCTTGAGCAGAAGCGGAAAGCCGATTTCGACGGCGAGGTCGCGGGCGGCGAGAACGTCGCGAATCGGCTCGAGCGTGCCCGGAACCATCAGAACGCCGGCCTCGCGGGCGGTCTGGCGCGCGGCGGTTTTCGAGCCGACGAGGTCCATGGCGTGCGGCGAAGGGCCGATGAAAACGACGCCTGCTTCGGCGCAGGCGCGCGAGAGAGCCGGATTTTCCGCCAGAAAGCCGTAGCCGGGATGAAGCGCGTCGCAACCGGCGCCCGAGGCGACGGCGATGATTTTTTCGATCGAAAGATAGCTTTCGCGGCTGAGCGCGGGACCAATGCAATAGGCTTCGTCGGCGAGCTGGACGTGGAGCGAGGAGCGATCCACTTCGCTGTAGACGGCGACCGAAGCGACGCCCATTTCGCGGCAGGCGCGAGCCACGCGGACGGCGATTTCGCCGCGATTCGCGATCAGGATTTTGCGAAACATCGCCTGCGAATTTTAACACGCGGGGCGCGAAGCTTTGGACGGCCTCAATCAGGCTCGGGAATGGCAAGGTCGCGGGAAATCTTACAGGCGAGGAAGTCGTCAATCTCGCGGTGGCGCGGAACCGTGGAAACCCTGCGCGAAGAAGGATTGAAGTAAACGGAGTGACGCGAACCTTCGCGCAGAAGGCGGCAGCCGTGGGCTTCGAGATGGCGGACCAAGTCTCGGCGTTTCACGGTCTATGGGGAAAACAAAACTTTCCTGAATAAAAGAGGCGATTGGCGGAGGGGTATGCACAACCGCCCGCCAGTCTATTGCCGCAGGCTCAGGCCGATCACTTCGCGGCGGAGGGAAGCGCCAAGGTCCTGGCGAGCGATCTCCCGGTAGGCCTCAAGGACCTCGCGCAAGGCGTCCCTCAGGTTGCGGCGCAATTCGGCCAGGGTTCTGCCTTGTGCGTTAGCGCCAGGGACTTCCTCGATAAAACCAACGTACCAAGTGCCCCGCTTTTGCACGACCGCCGTGAATTCCCTTCGCATGAAGCTATTCTAGCACCGCGACGCCCGGGCGCGCGGCGAGCCTTTATAACGGGATGTTGCCATGTTTTTTGCGCGGGGAGACCTCGCGCTTGTTTTCGAGGGAGCGGAGAGCGGAGATGAGCTTGTGGCGCGTTTGCGACGGCTCGATCACGGCGTCCAGGTAGCCGCGCTCGGCGGCGACGTAGGGATTGGCGAAGCGTTCGCGGAATTCGGCAACCATCTTCTTGCGGAAGGTTTCGCGCTCGGCTTCGGGAACGCGCTCGATTTCGCGCCGGTAGACGATGTTGACCGCGCCTTCGGGTCCCATCACGGCGATTTCGGCGGTGGGCCAGGCGAAATTGACGTCGGTGCGGATGTGTTTCGAGGCCATGACGCAATAGGCCCCGCCGTAGGCTTTGCGGGTGATGACGGTGATTTTGGGTACGGTGGCTTCGGCAAAGGCGAAGAGGAGCTTGGCGCCGTGGCGAATGATGCCGCCGAATTCCTGCTGCGTCCCGGGGAGAAAGCCCGGAACGTCCTCGAAGGTGACCAGCGGAATATTGAACGCGTCGCAGAAACGGACGAAACGCGCCCCCTTGACCGATGCGTTGATATCAAGACATCCGGCGAGGACGGCGGGCTGATTGGCGACGATACCGACCGCGCGGCCGTCGAGACGGCCGAAGCCGACGACGATGTTCTGGGCGTAATGCTCATGGACTTCGAGGAAATGGCGCTCGTCGACGACCGAGGCGATGACGCGCTTGATGTCGTAAGGCAAGGAAGGGTCGGCGGGGACGATGGTGTCGAGCTCGGCGTCGGCGCGATCGGCGGGATCGGACGTCGCGCGGCGGGGTGGGTCTTCGAGATTGTTGGAGGGGAGGAAGGAAACGAGCTCGCGGATGAGCGCGAGGCATTCGGTGTCGTCTCGGGCGATGAAATGGGCGACGCCGCTGGTGGTGTTGTGCGTGAGCGCGCCGCCGAGCTGTTCCTTGGTGACTTCCTCGTGGGTGACGGTTTTGATGACGTCGGGCCCGGTGATGAACATGTAGGAGGTGTCGCGCGTCATCAGGACGAAATCGGTGATCGCGGGGGAATAGACGGCGCCGCCGGCGCAGGGACCCATGATCGCGCTGATCTGGGGGACGACGCCGCTGGCCAGGGTGTTGCGGAGGAAAATATCGGAATAGCCGGCGAGCGAACGGACGCCCTCCTGAATGCGGGCGCCGCCGGAATCGTTCAGGCCGATGACGGGAGCGCCGTTGCGCATCGCGAGGTCCATGATTTTGGCGATTTTTCCGGCGTTGGTCTCCGAGAGCGAACCGCCGAAGACCGTGAAATCCTGGGCGAAAACGTAAACGAGGCGGCCCTCGATGCGGCCGTAGCCGGTGACGAAGCCGTCGCCCGGCGGTTTTTGCTCGGCCATGCCGAATTCGGTGGTGCGATGGGTGACGAAGCGGTCGAGTTCCTCGAAGGAGTCCTCGTCCAGCAGCAGATAGATC
>JAKAOH010000253.1 GCA_021812285.1 Acidobacteriota bacterium
CGCGGCGCGGAACGAACGCGACAGCAAAGTCGCGCTCCTCGCGAGCGGCGTGATTATTTTCGTGCAGTTCGCGCTGTTTTTGGTGATTGGCGTGATGCTCTACGTTTTCGCTCGCCATACCATGCTGATTCCGCCCGGCGGCGATACCGACCGCCTGTTTCCCGAATTCATCGTCCGATTTCTGCCGGACGGACTTTCGGGGCTGGTGCTGGCCTCGATTTTCGCGGTGGCGATGTCCAGCGCGAGCGGCTCGCTCAATTCGCTTGCCTCTTCCAGCATCGTGGATTTCCAGCATCTGCGCCGAGGAAAGCCGCTGGACGACAAGACGCTAGTGAAAACGTCGCGCTGGGTGACGGTGTTCTGGGGACTGGTGCTGGGAGCGCTCGGGCTGCTGCATTGGGGAGTGGTCCTTGTCGCGGGGCTGACCATCGCTTCGATCACCTACGGCGGTTTGCTCGGCATTTTCCTGCTGGCGATTGTCAGCCGGCGCGCCACGCCTCGCGGAGCCCTGGTGGGACTTGCGACCGGACTTGCGGTTATGATTGGCGTGCAATACTTGGTGCCGCTGGCCGCGCTCTTCGGCATCCAGGTGCACCATACGCTCGCCTGGACGTGGTACGTGACGCTCGGAACGATTGTGACATTTACGGCCGGATGGCTGGTGAGCCGCTTCTGGGGCGGCCGGCAAAATCCCTTGGAGGCGCGATGACCGCGCAACGCGATCAAGGCCTGGTTCGCGCGCTCGGCCCGTGGGCCGCGGCGGCGATCGTGGTCGGCATGATTATCGGCACCGGCATTTTCATCAAACCGGCCGACATGGCACGCGAAGCCGGCACGGTCGGGCTGGTCACCCTCGCGTGGGTCCTGGGCGGCGTTCTCTCGCTCTTTGGAGCGCTCTGCGCGGCGGAATTGGGTGCGGCCATTCCGGAGGCCGGCGGCACGTATGCGTACCTGAATCGGGCGTTCGGCCCGCTCTGGGGCTATCTGTTCGGCTGGACGTATTCCATCATCGGCGCTCCCACGTCCATCGCGACTCTGGCCGCCGGGTTGCTCGTCTTTGCCAGCTTTCTGTTTCCAGCGGTCGGGGCGCCGTTGCACGTCTTTCGCTTTTCCCTTCCCTTTTCCCACGTCCCGTTTCATTTCACCTTCACCTGGGCCCAGCCGCTCGCCGTCGCCGCCATCGCGCTGGTGACCTTCATCAATTATTTCGGTGTAAAGCTCGGTGGACAGGTCCAGGTCGCCCTGACGGTCGTCAAAATCGCCGCCGTCATCGCGGTCATCCTGATCGGCTTTTTCCTGGGCAAAGGTAGCGTGGCAAATTTTCACACCGCTTCCACGCCGTTCAGCCATCTGGGAATCGTTGCGGCGCTGCTCACGGCGGTCGCCAGCGGCCTTTGGGCCTACGACGGCTGGATCAATCTCGCCTTTGTCGGCTCCGAGGTGAAAAATCCCGGACGGAACATTCCCCTGTCGATGATTTATGGCGTCATTGCGGTCTGCCTCATCTACACGGCGATGAGCACGGCGTGCTTCTACGTGCTTCCGTTTGCCAAAGTCGCCGCGTCCGCACACATCGCCTCCGATGTAGTCGCTCGCGCCACCGGAGCAAGTGCCGCCACCTGGATGACGATCGTGATGATGATCTGCGCCCTCGGATCGCTCAATTCCTCCATCCTCACCAACGCCCGCGTGGATTACGCCATGGCCCGCGACGGCCTCTTCTTTCGCGTCGCACGCGGCGTCCATCCCCGATTTCGCACGCCAGCGAATGCGCTCGTCTTTCAGGGAGTCGTGGCTTCGGTGATGGCGATGACAGGAACCTTCGAAAGCCTTTCCTTGCTCTACATTTTCCTGGTCTGGATTTTCTACGGCGCCCAAACCGTCGGCCTGATGGTTTTGCGCCGTAAGGAGCCCGATCTGCCGCGTCCGTATCGCACCTGGGGCTATCCCGTGGTGCCTGTGATTTTCATTTTGAGCGCGCTGGCGCTCGCCGTGGATTTGCTCGTGGAAACGCCGTTCCGCGCGACGATGGGACTCGCGGTCATGCTCGTCGGACTTCCGCTCTACGCCTACTGGCGCCGTCGCACGGCCCGGGAACAGGCGCCGGAATAATCTTCAGGCGCTTCGAACGGCGCGCCACGCCCCGGCCGGAATTTCGGAAATGGGCCGCTCGGGATGGATCAACCGCGCCAGGATGGCCGTCCCGTCCGCCAGGCGCGGCCCCGAGCGCGAAAAATAACTGTTGCCATCAACGCCATAGACGCGGCCGTTCCGAACGGCGGGTAGATCGTTCCAGCCTTCGGGCAGTTTGGCTGTCGCGTATTCGGCGAGTGTGCGTTCCAGGCTGTATCCGCACGGCATCAGCACGATCGCTTCCGGCCGACTCGCAAGCACTTGTCCCCATTCGAGCGCCACCGACGGCGCCCCGATTTTTGCCAATACCGGCTCGCCGCCCGCCAGTTCCACCATTTCCGGCACCCAATGTCCGCCGACATAAGGAGGGTCGAGCCATTCCAGGCAAAGGACCGCCGGCCGCGGAGCGTTCCGCGTCTTCTCGCCGATCGAGCGCGTTCGCGCGTCCAGTTCCTTCGCCAGACGTTCCGCCTGCGTCCTTCGACCGATCGCCTCTCCCAATCGCCGAATGTCGTTCCAAACGTCGGCGAGACGGCTGGGAGTCAGCGAAATCATCCGCGGTGGATTCGCCAAGCGAGCCAGGGTTGCGGCAAGATCGTCCGGCGAAGCGGCGCACACGTGACAAAGTTCCTGCGTTACGATCAAATCCGGCGCCAGCCCCGCGAGCAGTTCGCCGTCCACGGCATACACGCTTTCCCCACGTTCCACCAGCCGGCGAACTTGGCGGTCGATTTCTCCCGGAGGTGCATAGGAATCGACGCGCGGGCGGATCAAGCGCGGGAGTAAAGCGGCTTCGGCGGGAAAATCGCACTCGTGGCTGACGCCGACGACGTCTGGACCGGCGCCAATGCCAAAAAGAATCTCCGTAGCGGCGGGCAAAAGCGAGCAGATGCGCATCGCAGTTCCGGCCACAGTATAGGTCAAGGCGAGGGCTGGCGAGGCCACCCGAATGCTTCTGTTAGAATCCAACTGATTGGCGTCGAGGGGAAAAACCAGGATGGGAAGAGACAACGCGGCGCGCACGTGGCTGAAGAGCCGGAAAGCCATGCCCCCGCAAGTGCTCGCCGCATGCGCCTGTTGCCTGCTGTCCGTGGGCGCCGCGGCGCAGACGCCGCAAACAAAAACACCTCAAGCGAAGCGGGCGACGCCAGCGAAACCCGAAAAACCTTACACCGGGCCGCGCCTGATGCACGTTCTTCCTCCTCAACCTGCCAACCAGCCTTCGCCCACGCCCGCCGCTCCCCCGCCAAGAAGCATTTCGCTCGTTGTGCCGGCAGGGACGCCGCTCCGCGTGGAACTGCTCAAGAAAGTGCACGTCGGGAAAGTGGGCGACCCGGTGGAAGCGAAATTGATTGAGCCGGTCTACGCTTTCGACAGCGTGGTGATTCCCGCGGGGACCAAGGTCAGGGGAAGAGTGATCCGCATCATTCCTCCGACGAAATTGCACCGGACGGAAGCTTACATGGACGGCGATTTTTCCCCGCAGGACAGGGCGCGGCTGGACTTTAGCTCGCTGACGCTGCCGGACGGCAGGCAAATCCACGTGGAAACGCGCGTTTCGCGAGG
>JAKAOH010000072.1:0-4635 GCA_021812285.1 Acidobacteriota bacterium
GACGCGCGTCCATTTCCGCGACGAATACGAACTGTCCGGACGAATCGGCAAGGTGTGGGACCGCGTGTTCACCCGGCGCGCGGTGCGGATGCGCGATCTTCGCGACCTTCGGCGGTTGAAATACCTGGCCGAACACGCGGGATTGGCGAAATGACCGCCTCGAAAAAACGGAAACGCGCGGCGCCCGCGGACGCCGGATTTGAGGGCGGAAAACGGATAGACGCCCGACGCGGCGATCGCGTATTTTGGCCGTGGAGGGACACGATGTCCACGAATCTTTCTTCCGCGGCCGCGGATCCCGTTGCGAACGCGGCCGCATTTTCCGAAGCCGTGCGACGCCAAGCCGTCGCTCGCCGCGACCCACGATACGACGGCGCATTTGTGTTTGCCGTCAGCAGCACCCGTATTTATTGTCGGCCTTCCTGCCCTGCCCGGCGCCCGCTGGCCGATCGTGTGCAGTTTTTCACCACTCCCGAAGCCGCGGAGAAAGAAGGTTTCCGCGCCTGCCGGCGCTGCCATCCCGAAAGCGCGGCTGCGGACGTCGAGCGCGAACGGCTGGAGCGGTTGCTCGTAGAAATCGACCGGACGACTCGCGCCGCGGCCGAGGGCCGAACGACGATCGAAGAGCTTGCGGCACGCGCGGGAACAAACGCCGACGCGCTCCGCCGGATTTTCCGGCGCCAACTCGGCATTTCGCCGGGGCAATATGCCGACGCGAAACGGCTCCAGGCGCTCAAGCAATTCCTGCGCGGCGGTGCCAGCGTGACGCAAGCTCTTTACGACGCGGGCTACGGTTCGAGCAGCCGGTTGTACGAACGTGCCCCGCGGCAACTCGGCATGACACCGCTCGACTATCGTCGCGGCGGACAAAACGTCCAGCTGCGCTACGCCGTTGTGACTTGCCGGCTGGGCCATGTCCTGGTGGCGGCCACCGCGCGCGGGATCGCCGCGGTATGCCTGGGCGATTCGAAACGCGAACTGGAGGCGGAATTGCTCCGGGAATTTCCCCGCGCGGCGCTGCGCGAGGACCGCGCGGGACTCGGCCGCTGGACGCGCGCGATCTCGCGCCACCTCGCCGGATCTCAGCCGCAGCTCGATCTGCCGCTCGACGTGCGGGCAACGGCGTTCGAGCGCCGCGTTTGGGAGGAGTTGCGGAAAATTCCGTACGGAACCACGCGCAGCTACGCGGAAATCGCGCGCGCGATCGGCAAACCGCGCGCCATGCGCGCGGTGGCGCGCGCCTGCGCGGCGAACCCCGCAGCCATTGTCATTCCCTGCCATCGCGTGGTGCGCGCCGACGGCCAGCCGTCGGGATACCGTTGGGGCATCGAGCGCAAGCGCGCTTTGCTCGAAACGGAAAGAGAGAAAGCGGCGCCAAAAGGCCGCCGATAAAAGCGGCCCCACCGGGCCGGAGCCCAAAAAATGCCGGAACTGGCGGAAGTGGAAACGGTGGCGCGTGGTTTGCGGCCGCTCGAGGGACGGCGAATCGTTTCGGTGTGGTTCGGCAAAACCGATTTCATCGCCGAGCCGCAGCGGCTCGCGGCTCTTCTGCCTGGAACGTGCCTCGCGAGCGTCAACCGGCGTGGCAAGCTGCTGCTCTTGGAACTCCAGCCTCAGGCGCCCGCCGTGGGAGCGAGCGGCGAAACTTTTTGGCTCTTAATTCATCTCGGCATGACCGGCCAACTCGTTCTGCGCGATCCCTCCCAGCCTTTGGCCCCGCACACGCACGTCCGGTTTGCGCTCGATGACGGACGCGAATTGCGCTACGTGGATGTTCGGCGCTTCGGGCGAATGCGGATCGCCACAGTTGAGGAACTCGCCGAGATCGTCGCGCCGCTCGGCGCCGATCCTCTGGAGGTGAGCGAAGACGAATTCCGGCGGCGGCTCAGCGCGAGCCGCGCGCGGGTGAAAAGTATCCTGCTCGATCAGGGAGTGCTGCGCGGGCTGGGAAATATTTATGCGGACGAAAGCCTTTGGTGGGCGCAAATCCATCCCTTGCGGCGCGGCGCGGAATTGAGTGCGGAGGAACTCGGGCGGTTGTGGCGCTCGATTCGCAACGTGGCGCGGGAAGCGATTCGTTTGCGCGGAACCTCCGTATCGGATTACGTGGACGCCAACGGCCAGCCCGGAGGCTACCAGAAACGCCTGCGCGTCTACCGGCGCACGGGCCGGCCGTGCCGGCGCTGCTGGGCGCCGATCGAACGAATCGTTGTCGCTGGCCGCGGAAGCCATTTCTGCCCGCAGTGCCAGCCCGCGCGGCGCGTCCGGTCGAATCGCCGCAGTTCCGGCGGGAGAAAAAAGCGGCTTGGAAGCTGAGGGCCGGTTGCGATAGAGTCGGCAGCGCCGGAACGGCGATGCGAGCAGTGATACAACGGGTGAGCCGGGCGCGGGTGAGCGTCGGCGAAAAGGTCGTGGGCGAGATCGGACCCGGACTGATGGTGCTCTTGGGCGTGGGCCGCGAAGACGGGCCGGAAGCCGCGGCCTACTTGGCGGAGAAAATCGCGAATCTCCGCGTTTTCGAGGACGACGCCGGGAAAATGAACCGGTCGCTTGTCGAAACCGCCGGTGCCGCGCTCGTCGTTTCCCAATTCACGCTGTACGGCGACGTGCGCCGAGGCCGGCGCCCGGGATTCGATCGCGCCGCGCCGCCCGAGCCGGCCAAAGCCCTCTACGAAGTGTTTGTTGACGAGTTGCGCCGGCGCGGAGTGCGCGTGGAAACGGGCGTATTTCAGGCGCAGATGACGGTCGAATTGGCGAACGAGGGCCCGGTGACGATTTTGCTCGACAGCGAGAAGACGATTTAGCCGAGCAGGGACGCGCAAGATGCCCAAAATACGCGCAAAGGGTAAACGGAAATCGAGTTTGAAAGGGAAAGCTCCGAGCCGAGTGGCGAACGGGCCAAGCCCGGCGATACGCGACGCTCGCCTCTCCGATGCGGCTGCGCTGGCGCCGCTTTCCGGACAACTGGGCTACCCGGCGACGGAACAGGAAGTGCGGGCGCGGCTGGAGCGTCTGCTGGGCGATCCGGCGCAGGCGGTTTTCGTGGTGGAAGTCGGGAGCGAACTCGCCGCCTGGATCCACGTGATGGATTCGGTGACGGTGGAATCGGGGCCGGCGGTGGAAATTCGCGGCCTGCTGGTGGACGAAGCGCAAAGAGGCAGCGGACTGGGACGCGCCCTGGTCGAGCGGGGCGAGGCGTGGGCGCGCGAGCGCGGCGTCGGGACGATGACGGTGCGATCGAACGTGGTGCGCGCCGGCGCGCACGCGTTTTACCAGCGGCTGGGCTACGCGGTGGTGAAAACCCAACACGCGTTCCGCAAGCGGCTCGCCTGAATTCCGGCCTCCGGCAAAGAAGCCCCGCTCGAGCGGCTCAACTCGACTCCTTCCATTTACATGTTTCCGTTGCTTTTCTCTATATATATCGCAATGTGATATGATTTCTACTGGGAGGTCTAAGTGGCCCTTGTCTCTACGGGAGCGCCTTCGCCCAAGACGATTGCCGCGCTCGCCCGCTTTCGCTATCAGCTGCGCCGGTTTCTCCGCTTCAGCGAACGCGCCGCGCGCCAGGCCGGACTCACGCCCCAACAGCACCAACTGCTCCTCGGTGTCGCCGGCCACACCGGCCGCGGCTGGGCGACGCTTTCCGAACTGGCGGAATTCCTTCAGGAAAGGCACAACGCGGTTGTGGGGCTGGCCGACCGCGCACAGAGGGTGGGCCTGGTGCGCAAACAGACCGTTGCGCGGGACCGCCGCTTCGTTCGCGTCGAGCTGACGCCGAAAGGAAGGCGCATTCTCCATCGGCTCAGCGCGCTGCATCGCCGGGAACTCGGCCGGTTTGAGGATCTGGCTCGACTGGCTTTCGCGCAAAGCGCGATAGCGCGCGTGCGGAAGACAGGAAAGCGGGGGAAACGATGATCCCGGAAGCGCACGCTTGGCTCTCTTTTCCTCGCCTCGACACCCGAAGGAGCCGCGCCTTTCTCCGCGACCTGGCCCGGCGTCCATGAACGTGATGGAACATCCGCTGCTGCGCAAATATACGGGGATCGTGCGTCGCGATCTTTCGGCCGCGTATTCGCGCGATTTGCACAAATGGCTTGTCGTCGCGCCGATCGTCGGAGCGCTCAGCGGGCTGATCGTCACGCTCATCGCGCAAATCATTCTGAAATGGATGTGGCCGCCGCTGCTCGGTTGGTACGTGCGGCATCCCCTCGTCATGATTCCCGGTCTCGCTTTCGGGTTCCTGATTGCCGGGCTGCTAATGCAATATCTGACGCCCGATCCCAATGAACATTCCACCGAAGAAATCATTCATTCATATCACGAGCGGCAGGGCGTTGTGCGCATGCGGCCGTTCGCGGCGAAACTGGCGGCGGCGATCGCGACGGTGGGATTTGGCGGCAGCGCCGCGCTCGAAGGACCCGGCATTTACGCTGGTGGCGCGATCGGTTCCTGGCTATGGACGAAACTGCGGCGGTTTGGCCTTGGGCCGCAGGATCGCCGCATTCTGCTGATCAGCGGCGCGGCGGCGGGGATGGGAGCGGTGTTTCGTGCCCCGCTCACCGGCATCGCCTTTGCGATGGAAATGCCCTACAAGGACGATCTGGCACACGAAGCGATCTTGCCGTCGCTCATTGA
>JAKAOH010000072.1:4645-17221 GCA_021812285.1 Acidobacteriota bacterium
CTTCCGTCGTTGCGTACGCCACGCTCGTGTTTTTTCTCGGCACCACGCCGCTGTTCAATTTTACGGGCGAAACCACATTTTCCGGCCGAGAGCTTTTGTGGGCCGCGGTGCTGGGTCTCGTTTGCGGCGGGATCGCGATGCTGTTCTCGATCGTCTTTCGCCGCGTGCGGCGATTCGTGATGAGCCTGCGAGTGCCGCACTGGCTGAAAATGGCCGCCGGTGGATTGCTGACAGGCGTTTGCGGATGGGCCTTTCTCGCCATGTTTGGCGGGCGCCTGGTGCCGATCGGGCCCAACTACGAGGCGGCGGGCCAGATCCTGCAACGGGCGCACGGAACATTTGAGTTGATCGTTTTCGGCACGATGAAATTGGCGGCGACGCTTTTTTCGCTCGGCGTTGGCGGGGTGAGCGCGATGTTCGTGCCGCTGTTCTTGACGGGTGGGAGTTTCGGCACGGCGTTCGCGCAATTCACCGGTCAGCCGCACGCGCTCGATCTCTACGCCGCGGCCGGAATGGCGGCGTTTCTGGCCGCGGGTTACAAAACACCGCTCACCGCGGTGATTTTCGTCGCCGAAGCCGCCGGTGGCCATTCCTACATTATTCCGGCGCTGATCGCCGCCGCTGTGGCGTATGCCGTTTCGGGAGAAACATCGGTTTTGGAGAATCAGCGCCTGCGCGAAACGCCGGAACATTCGGATCTCTGGCGGATGCCTCTCGCCGGCGTGATGCGGCGCCAGGTGACCACCGTGGATGCCGCCTCGACCGTGAGCATGTTTCTCGACAGTCTAGGCGAGTATCCTCCACACACCGCGTACCCAGTTCTTGAGAACAGCCGCGCAATCGGCGTGGTGGAGAGGGGCGTGGCGAGCGGGATTTCCGCGGAGAAACGGGCGGAGACGAAGGTCGGTGAAATTGCGGAGCGGAACGTGCCGCGCGTGCGGCCGGAGTGCGAACTGCACGAAGCGCTGCGGCTTTTGCGAGGTCCGCGCGAGCAGCACATGCTCCTGATCGTCTCGGGAGATGGGGACCTCGAAGGAATCGTTACCCAAACGGACCTGCTCGATGCCTTTGCTTTGGGCGACTCTTCTGCCGATTCGCGCCACGTTTCCCGTTTTGCACCCGATGCGAAACCCTCCGGCCCCGCCACGCCTGGCGAGGCCTAACCCCCCGTATCAAGAGCGATTTCCCGTGCCATTCAGCGCGTTGAAAGCCGGGTACCGGTATGCTACATTCGCCTTTCAGCTTCCGGCCGTGGAGGGAGCCTTAGAGACCCGCGTACGCGAAAGGCGTTTCCAAGGCTGCAGAACCAGGTTGGTTGATTCGGCGAATTTCGGCGAGGGCCTCAGGCGAGCGGGCTCGGCGGCAATCCCTCCGAGCTCATCTGGTCTCACGACGGCGTTCGTTTCAAACGCGCTTGGTCAAGCGTTCCGTAAGTTGCCCGGTCCCGGTCATTCCGAAGCGTAGGCAGGCCAAAGTGTCAGGATTGATGAAAAACGGCTACAGCGCTCGTTCGATACTGAGCCTGTTTTCCTCCGATTTGGCGATCGATCTGGGAACAGCGAATACGCTGGTGTACGTTCGCGGCAAAGGCGTGGTGGTGAACGAGCCTTCGATCGTCGCCATCAACAAGACGCGGTCGGAAGTGGTGGCCGTGGGCCGCGAAGCCAAGGAAATGCTGGGGCGCACGCCGGGAAATGTAGTGGCGATCAAGCCGATGAAAGACGGTGTGATCGCCGATTTCAAAGTGACCGAGCGCATGCTCACCTATTTCATCCAGAAAGCGCACAATCGCCGCCTGCTGGTGCACCCGCGCATCGTGATCGGCGTGCCGAGCGAGATCACGCCGGTGGAAAAGCGCGCGGTGCAGGATTCCGCCTATCGCGCCCGCGCGAGCGAGGTGTTTCTGGTCGAGCAGGCGATGGCGGCGGCCATCGGCGCCGGTCTGCCGATCGAGGAACCCAGCGGCAACATGGTCGTGGACATCGGCGGCGGCACGACGGACATCGCCGTGATTTCCATGAGCGGCATCGTCTATTCGCGGTCGGTGCGCGTGGCGGGAAACGAGCTCGACGAAGCGATCATGAATTACCTCAAGCGCAAATACAACCTGTTGATCGGTGAACGCACTGCCGAGCAGATCAAGATCGAGATCGGCTCCGCCTATCCGCTCGAAAAGCCGCTGACGATGGAAGTCAAAGGCCGCAACCTGATCGAGGGCGTGCCGCGCACGGTGACGATCGACGACGCGGAAATCCGCGAAGCGCTTTCGGAAGCGGTCAGCATCATCGTGAACGCGATCCGTGTGGCGCTCGAGCGCACCCCTCCCGAGCTTTCCGCCGATATCAGCGACCGCGGCATCGTGCTCACCGGCGGAGGCGCGCTGCTGCGGAATCTCGACAAGCGCATTCGCGAGGAAACCGGCCTGCCGGTTTCGATCGCCGACGATCCGCTGGCTTCGGTGGTGCTGGGCACCGGCAAGATGCTGAGCGATTTCCGGCTGCTGCGCCAGGTCTGCATCGACTGAGCCTCGCGCATGATGAAGGTTCCCACGCCGCGCCGGCCGATCGTGCTGTTCGCCGCGGCGCTGGCGGCCCAAATCCTCCTGCTCGCCTTTCAGGTTCGCCGCGAAAATAACGTCCGCTTGATTCGCCTCTGGTCGCTCGAAGCACTCACGCCGGTCGAAAGCGCGGGCACGAGCGCGGTGCACTGGCTGGCCGGCCTGTGGACCGGATACCTGGATCTGCATGGAGCCCGCGAAAAGGATCGCGAGTTGCGCGCGCAGGTCGGCCAGTTGCAGCTCGAGGTGAACCGGCTGCAAGGGCAGGCGGCCGAAGCGAAGCGGCTCGCGGGCCTTCTCGGTTTCCGCCAGTCGCACCCGCAGCTTCCCTTGTTGACTGCGCGCGTGATCAGCGCCAATCCGACGCTGGCCACGCGCCTGATCTATATCAATCGCGGATCCCGCAGCGGCGTTCAGGCGAACATGGGCGTAATCACGCCCGACGGCGTGGTCGGCAAGGTGCTCGAGGTTTCTCCCGATAGCTCGCAGGTGCTGCTCATCTCTGACCGCGAAAGTGGCGTGGGTGCGTTGCTCGCGTCGGACCGCGTGCAGGGCGTGGTTGAAGGCGCCGGCGGGCCGCTCCTGCGCATGGACTACGTGGAGAACAACGAGAAGGTGGCTGTCGGCGAACAAGTATTGACTGACGGGCTCGATCAGATTTTTCCCAAGGATTTGCCGCTGGGCACGGTGGTCACCGCGACGCACGCTTCGCCTTTCGAACGAATCGTGGTGAAGCCGGCGGCGCACCTGGACCGGCTGGAAGATGTTTTGGTGATCCTCGAACATCCCGCCGCTCCGCCGGCCGCGCCGGCCGCCGATCCGAAACCCCGGCGCCTGTTCTGAGCCGCAAGCGGACCAGCGCCGGATGGGCTGCAAGTTCCGCGTTTCCCGTTGCCATCCTTCGCAAATTGCGCGGCTTCGGAGTCGCCACGCCGCGCCTGCGGGGACTACAATGCTCGCTCCGGCGGATCGCCATCTATGACGCTGACGGCCAACGACGATAAGTACATCGAAGTCCACAAATACCGCGCGGGATCGGTGGTTGCGGCAGCGGCGATCGCGCTGGCGCTGCAGGCCTTTCTGCCCAAATACATTCCGCATGCGGAGATGCTGGAGCTGCCGCTGCTCGTCACCGTCTATTTTTCCATGGGGCGGCGCAACGCGGCGTCCGGGCTGCTGTTGGGCGCGGCAATGGGGCTGTTTCAGGATGCGGTCAGTCATTTGCCGCTGGGCGTCTACGGCATCGCGCTGACTGCTGTTGGTTACGCCGCGGCATGGATCGGCTACCGCATCGACGTGGACCTGGCGCTGAGCCGGTTTGGCGTGACGTTTCTGCTCTACGATTTCGAGCGCGCGGTGATTGCGCTGATTCGCCGTTTTCTTCTGGAACAGCCCGGCCCGCTCTTCAGCCGCTACTGGCTGGTGGGTTCGCTGCTCACCGCGACTCTCGCCGTATTCCTGTTCCCTCAGTTCGACCGATTGCGAAAACCCTGAACCAGCGCGCTCAGGCGGCCGCGTTTCAGGGGTTCGCTGGTCGGAACAGCGCAACTCCTTGTTCGTCTGCGGTAATGGCGTCGAAGTCCTTCTTGAGCTCGTTGAAATCACTCACCGGGACGAAGACCTTCTTGACTTCATAGCTTCTGGTGTAATCCAGCACGTTGCCCGTCACTTTCGTCTGACTCTTGTAATCGACGAAGGGATCGCTAATTTGCACTGGCGGCGGCAATTGTTCGGGCGCATAGCCAGGCGGCAGCGTGATATCGAACTGATCGGTCTGCAGAGTCGTTGTCTCGAATTCCACGGGGTATTTCCGCGGCTTCTCCGTGTCGAACTCCATCTCTTTCTCTCCGAGCACGCAGGGACGCACCAGCAGCATATCTCCGGCCTGTTTCGCGTAATTCAAAGCGGTGAAACCGTAGGTCTCGGTGAGAGGCTCATCGTAAAGCTGTAAGTTGCCGATTGTGGCGCCAGTCAGCTCAAAATTATCGAGGAATGTTCCCAGGAATCTTTCAATGATATTCGCGCGGTCTCTTGGGTCTGCTCCCAGAAATTCGCCGCGCAGGTCCTCCCCCGGTTGGCCCCAGCGGGTTTCCTGCGTTTGGCCCGATAGATTGCCCGAGGCGTCCAGCTGGTATTGGCCCACGCGCATCAGCCGGTTCGTCGCCGGCGGCAGCAGCGGCAGCTTCACCAGTTCACCGCCTCCGGGTGCAACCAGCAGCACATAATTGTCCTGCTCCATCCAAGGCAGATAACCGAACGTCAGGTATGGATCTGTGGGGTCAAAGAAGAGCAGCTTGCCCAGTTTTGGATCATCAACCGTGGCGTAGAGATTCTCCGTGGGGACGTCGTTGGGAAGGCGGATGGCCAATATCATGTGATTAAAGCTGTCGAGCGACGGAAACTGCGGCAGCACGATTTTGCGGTCAACGGCCTGGGCTACGGCGTAGTACGACTGGATGCCGATGACTCGCAGCATGGCATCCAGCAGCGTCGCTTTGTCCTTGCAATCCCCGAATTGATTCGTGAAAACTTCGCTCGCGGGATGGGGCTGGAATCCGCCGATACCGGTTTCGACGGCCACGTATCGGATATTCCGCTGCACATACGATGCCAGCGCCTCGATTTTATCGAGCGTCGTGTGTGCGTTAGCCGTGAGTTCCGCAACTTTCTGCTGGATTTCCGGGGAGGGGTTGGGGCTTGTTTGCGTAATTCTTGCTTCCCACAGCCCGATGTTCCGCCACGAACTCGGATGCTCGGGGTCATCCGGCGTTTGCGGCAGGTAATAACTCACCGCGAGCCTTCCCGCGACTGCCTGGAGCGGGGGCATGTCGTATTCCTTGGGGACGGCAGGCACATTCATCAAATCCCAGACGTATTCATTGGGCTCCGGTTGCTGCGGTTGAACCGACGAATAATTTGCCCACACCGGATTCAACTTCCAGCCGGAGGGAAGCCGCAAAACGTACCGCGCGTGGAGCACGGGAACCATTTCCTGGAACCACCATTCATCCTGTGCAATGTAAGGCCGCTCCTTCTGCACGTATTCGTAGCCGACCACGCTCCCCGGGTCCGCCGCTGGAATTTGCAAGGCTCTCATCCGGGCATCGTCATACAGCTCCCAGTCCTCTCCTCCGCCCAATTCGATCGCCTGCTTTTCGCCCACTTCGTAAGGTTTGCCGCTGGCGGGAATGCTCCACGCCTTCAGCGATTTGATTGGTGTTTCGTTGGAGAACGAGACCTGAACCGTACCGTAGCTCCTTCCTTCAGGGCGCAGAATTCGATAGGCTTCGCGATACAGCGTTTCGACTTCGCCGTTTTCGCTCACGGTCGTTTGCTGCTCGGAATACAACGCTACGGCTACAGCATCCTTCGATACCCAGGCCGGAGTAGGCTCGCGGGCTGCTTGGCTGAGCCATTCGGGGACATTGCTGCCCGCTGCGGCTGCCGGCAAAAATGCCAGAAACGCCAGGATGAAGGCCACTAGGGCCGCATTAATTCCCTTGCGCTGCAGAGGTTCTCTCCAAAAGCATGTCATCGGAATCGCCTGCCTTGACTGTGCCGAGTACCGAGCGCACCGCATCGTAATATTTCACGGGAAATTCGATCCCATTGACGACAAGCTTGCGTGTGATATGCACGGTTCCCGCCTGGGCGTTCGCCGTAATGTGGTATCGAATCGCCCCGAGCGGGATATCCTGCACCTTCGGAAGACTCTCCACTTGGAAGCCGGAGGGAAGCTGGATGACAGTGTCGTCCTCGTACTGGAAGGGATAATCCAGATAAATGTCGTTCACCCGCTGGGCGGAAGTAAACGCATTCGTCAGCGAAGACTGATAGAGCGAGAGCGGAAGGATCAGCCGCCCATAAAGTCGGTTCACAAGAGCGGGAATTTTCAGGGTTCCTTCGACGACCAAGGGCTTCGAATTGTCATTCCAGTTATCTAGTTTCGTGATCTTGTAAATGGCGTTCGCGGGCAGCCAGCCATTAATCTCACCGTGCAAATCCTTCCGGCGCTGGGTCTGGTCATCGTTGCTATCCGACGATCGCCAGACGGCTGCTTCCTGGCCTTGAAAACTCACAACCAGCGTTCCCGAGAGTGCCCCGTCTGCGCTCAAGCTCACGTTCATCTGGCGGAGGATTTGCGCATCGGTGCTGTTCTCTGGCGGCACGTTGATCGTCTCTCCGCCTTGTTTGGTCACGCGCACGCCAGCAGCGGCGTTTTCGTACCAGGGCAGCAGGCCGAAAGGGTACTGAGGCGACGACGGATCCAGATACAAATCCTGCGAGCCTGCCTTCACCTCCACAATGTTCACTTGCAACTCGCTCGGATCCTGATAGCCCGGCACAAAAATAGTCCGGTCTCGCGGCGCGACGTAGACGAGCGTCGCGTCAAATCCGGCGGCACGCGCCAGACCCACGAAGAGGTCGTTGATGTCTTCCCACGTTCCATAGCCGTGCTTTAGCACGTCCTGGACGTTATGGTTATCCACAATTTTCTCCCGCTTCTCTTCTTCAGGCGTCATCGAGGGAGTGAAGGACAAATTCCGGATCTGCTGCACTCGGGCATAAATCTTTTGGAGCTTCACATCCGGCGAATCGGTCGAATTGACCGTGGTTGCCAGAACCGCCTCGAGCGCTTTCTTCTTATGGATGAAGGATTCGAGGCTCTTGTCCCATTGCTGCCCCTGCTGCTTCCAGAATTTAGCGGCTGTCTCGTTCCCATGGGTGCTGTAGTAAAACTCCACTCGCCCGCGAATCATGTTCTTGGGAATCATATAAGGCTCCGTTATGAGAGCCGGCACATTGTGGACGGTGAGCACGAAACTCCCGTTGGACCGCTTCTTGGGCCTCTCGGGGTTTGAAAGAAAAAGAGAACGCCAGCCGTAATAACCTTCGCCGGTTTCATCCACAGGCAGTGGAACAAAAGTGAACTTGGCCTCCCTGGTGAACAAGCTGCGCTGCACATCCCATTCCATTTGCCGGAGATATCTTCCCGGATCGGAGGGCTCGTTATATTTGTACTCGATGATGCAGCCGGGCTGGACGTCCGGCAGGCTGAAGGATTTCTCGTAAATCTTTACTCCGCCGGCCTTCACGACCACCTTGTCATAGGCTTTCCCGTCGAAATCAACGATTGTACCGTTCGGCTCGATGGTTCGCCCGCGGACTTGAACGATGCTTTGAAAATCCGGCAGGTAGGGAATCTCCACGTTGCCCCACTTGTCCGCCCCTTTTTGCGTGAAAATCTTGATGCGGTAGTACTCGCTCCCATAGTGTTGCGCCTCGTTCAAGGTTTCCTGGCGATACAGAATCATGGCGTCCGAGCCCGGGCTCGCTGGATTATCCTTCAGCGCCAGATCGCCCGGATTGATCGGCAACCACTTATCCTTTGCCCCTGCCGGCTGGGGCTCACCCAAGGCGAAAAACAGAATTGCAACCAGCGGAACCCATATCCAAGAGCGGATCCCTCTCATGGTGCTCTCCTTGATCCGGAATTTCCCTTTTTGGGGTTCTCAGCCGACCGTGAGCATACGCCTGAGCCCCTCTGAGGGCAATGGCCGTCTGTGTTTTGGACGCCACGCGTGCATAGCGACCATCGCTGGCCTGGTCTTCACCATACATTTCCCGTTCTCGCCGTCGCGCGCAGCCTGGGTTGACTCTCGGTGCCACTGGGCGAGGAGGGTTGTTGCAGGCCGGCAATTCGGGTGCTAGCTTAATCCTTCGCGCTGACTGCGCGCCGCACGTGGAGTCAAGGGTTCTTGGTACACCGCCTTGAGGACGATCAGAGGCTTCCCCAATCCCGCCTTACTGTTTTCGCGGTCGTTATTGTTGTCGTCGCGCTCGGCCTGCTGTTCGGTTTTTGGCGCATGCAGGTGCTGGAAACCCGGTATTACTCGAAACTTGCCGAGCGCAACCGCATCCGTCTGATCCCGATCATCGCGCCGCGCGGACGCATCCTCGATCGCCACGGCCACGTGCTGCTGAACAACTATCCGTCGTTCAGCGTGCTGCTCGAGCGCGATTCTCCCCAGCAGGTGCAAGCGTATCTGCCGCAGATTGCGGCCGGTCTCGGCCTCGATCCCGCGCAACTCGCAGGCCAGGTGAGCCAGGCCGCGGGCTTGCCGCGCTATCAGCCGCTCGTGATCAAAACCAATGCCACACCCGCCGATATCGCGTTCGTCGAATCGCACCGCGCGGATATCCCCTGCCTGGATCTGCTGATGGTGCAGCGCCGCCAGTATCCTCCCGACGATTTCATGTCACACGTGCTGGGTTATGTGGGCGACGTCGGCCCCGAGGACATTGCCCGCAGCAAGGGCCGGTTTCGCCCTGGCGACGTGGTGGGCAAAACGGGAATCGAGCGGGAATACAACAACCTTCTGATGGGAGTGGATGGGAACAAGCGCGTCGTGGTGGACAGCCGCGGCCGCGTGCGCGGCACGCTGGGAGAAACTCCCGCGATCCCCGGCCACACCATCCAGCTGACGATCGATGAGAATCTGGAGCGCGTGGCCGAAAACGATCTGGCGGGCAAGGAAGGCGCCGTCGTCGCGCTCGATCCGCGCACCGGCGCGGTCCTGGCGATGGCGAGCCGGCCGGGATACGACGCGAACGAATTCGCGCGCGGCATCACCCCATCCGAATGGAAGCAGTTGAACGACGATCCCGAGCACCCCCTGCTGAACCGCGTGATCCAGGCGCAACTCGCGCCCGGCTCGGTCTTCAAAATCATCATGGCGACGGCGATGCTCCAATCGGGCATTCCGCAGGCGAATTACCATGTTTTCTGCCCCGGCTACGGCGTCTTTTACGGCCGTGTGTTCCATTGCTGGGACAAATACGGCCACGGGCGGGTGGGCCTGCACGGCGCGATCGTTCAATCCTGCGACGTCTTTTTCTACAACGTCGGCCAGCAACTGGGCATCCAGCGCATCGCGTATTACGCCAGGCAGCTGGGATTGGGCCGGCGCACTGGGATCGATTTGCCGGGCGAGGAACCGGGTCTGGTGCCCTCGGCCGCCTGGAAAGAGCGCGTTTACCATCGGCCCTGGTATCCGGGCGAAACGATTCCCGTGGCGATCGGACAGGGAGCGACGATGGCGACGCCGCTCCAACTCGCCTACGCCATCGGCGGGATCATTGATGGCGGCGTCTTCATGCGACCGCATCTGCTCAAATCGGACGACCCGACCGTCGAAATTCGCTTCCCACTTAGCCCCTCGACGGTGGACGCCATCACCGAGGCCATGTACGGCGTAGTCAACGAAAGCGACGGCACCGCCGCGGCCTCACGCATAAAGGGCATCCAGTTTTGCGGAAAAACGGGCACCGCTCAGTTGGTGAGCGATCAGGAACGCAAACGGCTGGGCGGTGGCGCGCGCTTCCAGGACAACGCCTGGTTCGTGGGCTTCGCTCCGCGCACCGATCCGAAAATCGTCGTTGCGGTGCTGGTGCAGCGCGGCGTCGAGGGAGCCGAAACCGCCGCGCCGATCGCCCGCGCCATCATCGAAGCCTATTATCGAGAGCATTGGCCGCAGCAATACGCGTATCTGGCACCACCGGCCAATCCGGCCAAACCGCCGGCCGCCGGAAGCGCCCAGGCCGATAACAACTGAGTTTTTGCCATGCGCGAACGCGTCCATACCGCCGACCTCGATTGGGTGCTGGTGGCGCTCGTCTGCGCTCTTTGTCTGCTCGGCCTGCTGGAACTTTATTCGGCCACCGAGCACGCCATGGCCGGGATGGTCTGGCGGCAACTGGGCTGGATCGCACTGGGATTCGCCGCACTCTGGCTGCTTTCGCGGCTCGATTACGATTGGCTGCTCGATCACGCCCCGCTGTTCTATCTGCTGATGATCGGCGCGCTGCTGCTGGTTTTGGCGGTTGGCCGCGTGCGATTCGGAGCGCGGCGCTGGGTGGAGATCGGTGGGGTGCCGTTTCAGGTGTCGGAATTTGCGAAGTTAGTTATAATCATCGTGTTAGCGCGCTTCTTTATGGGGGTGCGCACGGATCGGCTGACGCTGAAGGATTTGCTGAAGCTCGGCGCGCTGGTCGGATTGCCTTTGGTCCTGATCTTGCTCCAACCGGACCTGGGCACGGCGCTGACGCTGGCGCCGATTGCGGTTGTCGGGGCTCTTCTGGCGGGAATTCGATGGAAACACGCTCTGGCGCTGGTGATTTTGGCGGGATTGGCAATTCCAGTCGCCTGGCATTTCGTGCTAAAACCCTACCAGAAAGCTCGCGTCATGACGTTTTTGGAACCCCAGAAACATCCGTTGGGTTCCGGCTATCAGATTTTGCAGTCGGAGATCGCGGTGGGCTCGGGGGGACTGTGGGGGAAAGGACTCGGGAAGGGCAGCCAGAACCAGCTCGGGTTCGTTCCGGTGCGATATTCGGATTTCATTCTGGCGGCTCTCGGCGAGGAACTGGGTTTCGCCGGAGTTTTTTTGACGCTGTTGCTGTATGTGGGATTGCTGCTTCGACTCGTCCAGAATGCCCGGCAGGCGAAAGACCGGGCCGGGATGTACCTGGTGGGCGGCGTGACGGCAATTCTGGGATTCCATATTTTCGTGAACTCGGCGATGGTGATCGGCTGGATGCCGGTAACCGGCATTCCGCTGCCGCTGGTGAGTTACGGCGGCTCAGCCACTCTGTTTGTGTTCATGGCACTGGGCCTGGTGATGAGCGTGCGCCTGAGGCGCTACGTAAATTGACACCGGGCCGGAAATCCGTATTGGGGAAGAGAAACGGACGCATTCTCATGAAGCCAACCGCTCCTGGCAATCGAGCCCTCGGGCGCCCAAGCGAGCGTCGAGCGGCCGTGTGTCCGTCATTCCCGGGGAGAATTCATGTCGAAAGAATTGATCATTTCGTCCAGCCCGCACGAGACGCGGGTGGCCATCCTCGAGGATGGGCAGCTATGTGAAATCTATATCGAGCGCGAAAAGGAATACGCGCTGGTCGGCAGCATCTACAAGGGCCGCGTGACGCGCGTCCTGCCGGGCATGCAGTCGGCCTTCGTGGATATCGGGCTCGATACCGACGCTTTCCTCTACGTCAGCGACGTTCTCGAGGAAATCGAAGATTACGAAAACGTGCCTTCGGGCCCGGAAAATAATGCGCGCCCGGCCCAGCCCGCTCCCGCGCAGCCGCCTTCCGTTGCTGCTCCACCTCCCGCTCCCGCCGAGGCCGAAGAGGAGCAGCCCCAGCCGCAACCGCCCGCCGGAATTGAAGCGCCGCAGCCTGCGCCTCCTGTTTCCGCCCCGCGCTACGACCAGCGCCACGGACGACCCGATTCGCGCCGTGGGCGCGGCCGTTTCGACCGTCGTGGGCGCTTCGATCGCCGCGGCCGCGGACCGCGCCGCGATCTTCCGCCCTCGAAATACGTCCGCTCGGAACCTTCCGAGCCCGAAACGAGCGCGCCTGCCGGTTACGTTCCGGTGATTCTCCCCGGCGAATCACTGGCGAAATATAAGGATCGCGCGCCGCAGCCGGCCGCTCCGGCGCCCGAACCGATCGAATCGGCCGCCGCGCCCGTCGAACGCGAAGAATTCGCCGCGCCTCCGGAGATCGAGGTGCCTCGATCGGCTGAAACACCAGAGGCTCCGTCAGAGACGGAGCGCCCCGAGGCTCAGGAACGCGCCGCGGATTGGGAAGAAGAGCCGCGCGAAATGCGCTGGTTCGATCGCGAACGCGCCAGCGAGCCATCCGCCGCGCCCGCCGATCTGCCCGAACGCGAACCGGAACCGTCCGCGCAGCCGCTCGAAGCCGCACACGCTTCGTCGGAGGAACACGAATCCGAATCGCCACTGCCCCATGCGGCCGGCGATGGCGACGAACTGAGCTTCGAGGAAACCGCCGCCATCACCGAAACTCTCGCTGAAGAGCGCCAGGAAGGCATGCTCGAAGCCGAACCCGCCGAGGACCACGAAGCGGAAGGCGACGGCGAAGGAAACGAAGAGAGTGAAGGAAACGTCGAATCCGCCTCCGGTCCCGAAACCCCGCTGATCGAGATCGGA
>JAKAOH010000073.1:0-4125 GCA_021812285.1 Acidobacteriota bacterium
TGCGCGATTACTCATCGGCTGCCGTCTCCACGAGCGGGCTGGGGCGGCGAATCATCTGATCGAGCGCCGCTCCCGCCGCGACCATCGGATAAACCGAATCTTCCTGTTCGACGCGGAAATCGAGCAGCATCGGGCCGTCGTGTTCGCGCGCGGCGCGCACGGCGGGCGCCACCTGCCGGCGCTCGGTGACGCGCAGGGCCCGAATGCCGTAGGCTTCGGCCAAACGAACGAAATCGGGGCTCAGGAGCGGCGTGGCCTGGTAATTGCGTTCGTAGAAGAATTCCTGCCACTGCCGCACCATGCCCAGATAGCCGTTGTTGACGACCGCGATGCGCACGTTCAGATTTTCCTGCACCATCGTGGCCAGTTCGGCCATCGTCATTTGAAACCCGCCGTCGCCGGCGATCACCCAGACTTCCGCTTCGGGACGCGCCGTTTTCGCGCCAATCGCGGCGGGCAGGGCGAAGCCCATCGTACCGAGGCCGCCGGAGGTGATGAGCGAACGGGGATGGTCGTGCTTGTAATATTGGGCTTCCCACATCTGATGCTGGCCGACGTCGGTGACGATGACGGTTTCGCCGCCGCGCGTTTCGCGCCACAGATCGTGCATGACGTGAGCGGCGTAGAGGTGGCCGTTATCGGGCAGCGTTTGGATGTCGCGGACGGCGGCGTCGCCTTTATGGCGATTGATCCAATCGAGCCAATCGCCACGATCGGCCGGCTCGACCCTGGGCAGCAGATCGCGCAGCACCGCGCCCAGATCGCCAACGAGCGCAACGTCCACTTTCACGTTCTTATTGATTTCGGCGGGATCGATTTCGACGTGGATTTTCCTGGCGCCGCGCGCGTAGGCGTCCTTATCGCCGGTGACGCGGTCGTCAAAGCGCATACCGAGCGCGATGAGCAAATCGGCGTTTTGAATCGCCAGATTCACCCATGTTTCGCCGTGCATTCCCATCATTCCCAGATGCAGCGGGTGCCAGGCGGGCATCGCTCCCAGGCCAAGCAGGGTGAGCGCGACGGGAATTTGCGCGCGCTCGGCAAGTTCACGCAACTGGGCGGAAGCGCCGGCCGCAATCACGCCCTGACCGGCGAGAATCACCGGGCGTTTGGCACTATGGAGAAGGTCGAGCGCCTGAGCGTATTCGGCTTCGGCGGGTGAGAGATCGGGACGATAGCCGGGCAATTGCGGGCGCGCGGCTTCCCAGTCGAATTCGCAGGAGCCCTGCTGGGCGTCTTTCGTGACGTCGACGAGCACCGGGCCGGGACGCCCGGAGCGGGCGACGTAAAACGCCTCGCGGATGGTGCGCGCAATATCCGAAGTACGCGTGACGAGCGAATTGTGTTTGGTGATGGGCAGCGTCACGCCGGTGATATCGGTTTCCTGAAAGGCGTCGGAGCCGATCAGGCGGCTGCCCACCTGGCCGGTGATGCAGACGATCGGCGAGGAATCCATCATCGCCGTGGCGATGCCGGTGACCATGTTCGTCGCGCCGGGGCCCGATGTGGCGATGGCGACGCCGACGCGGCCGCTCGCACGAGCGTATCCATCGGCCATGTGCGTCGCGCCCTGTTCGTGACGCGCCAAAATGTGGTGGACGCGGCTGTGCTTCAGCGCGTCGTAGGCGGGCAGAATCGCGCCGCCGGGATAGCCGAAGACGTGCTCGACTCCTTCCCGCTCGAGGCATTCCCACAGAATTCGCGCTCCGGTCAGCTTCATGGTCCCTGGCTCCTCTTGCTCGCTTCCTGTTTCGCTCCGTTTTACGTTGGGCGCGCCGGTCGTTTGTCGGAATCCTTCGGTGAACCGGGCCGGTTCGCCTCAGGATGACAGTGAATCTTTCCGTTCCTCGCGCTTGCCGAAAGTAAGGGCCGCTGCTCAGGCCGAAGCCGCCTTCGCCGCCAGCCATTCCATGCGCGAGCGGAGTTCGGCGCCGATTTTTTCGATGGGATGGTCGAGGTCGGCGGCGAGCAAAGCGTTGTAGCGGGGACGGCCGGCGGCGTTTTCGGCGATCCATTCGCGGGCGAATTCGCCGGATTGAATTTCAGCCAGAATTTTCCCCATGGACTCGCGGGCGCGGGCGTCGACGACGCGCGAGCCGCGCGACAAATCGCCATATTTCGCCGTTTCGCTAACGTAGCGATGCATGCGGGCGAAACCCCCTTCGTGGATCAGGTCCACGATCAGCTTCAATTCGTGCAGGCATTCGAAATAGGCCACTTCAGGGCTGTAGCCGGCTTTCACCAGCGTTTCCCAGCCCGCGGCAACCAGTTCGGTGACGCCGCCGCAGAGCACGGCCTGTTCGCCGAACAGATCGGTTTCGGTCTCCTCGGCAAACGACGTTTCGAGCGCGGCCGCGCGCGTTCCGCCGATCGCCTGCGCGTAGGCGAGCGTGCGCTCGAAGGCTTTTCCTGTCGCGTCCTGATGGACCGCGATCAGGACGGGAACGCCGCGGCCCTCGACGTATTGGCGCCGCACGAGGCTGCCGGGGCCTTTCGGCGCGACCATCGTGACGTCGACGTTCGCGGCCGGGCGAATTTGGCCGTAGTGGATGTTGAATCCGTGAGAGAAGAGCAGCAGCGCGCCGGGCTTGAGCCGCGGGGCGATCGCTTCCTCATACAGCCGCGGCTGCGCCATGTCCGGCGCGAGCATCACGACGACGTCGGCGCCTTCCATCGCCGCGACCGGATCGAGCGGCTGCCAGCCGTCGGCAATCGCCTGCTTCCAGGAAGGCCCGCCGGGGCGAAGGCCGATCGCGACTTTGCAGCCGGAATCGCGCAGGTTGAGCGCCTGGCCGCGGCCCTGGCTGCCGTATCCCATCACGACGATGCGCAATCCGGCGAGCGCCTGGGGATTGGCATCGGGTTCGAAATAAAGTTTCGTCATGACGATTGCTCCTTGCGAAATGGATTCCTCAAATCTTGGCGTCCGTCGGCGGGCGCGTGACCGCGCCTTCGGAAGCCGATGAAACCAGCGCCGCATATTTCGCCAGCGCGCCGGTCGAATAGCGCGGCGCGGGCGGCCGCCAGCGCGCGCGGCGCGGCGCCAGATCGGCCGAAACGTCGAGCCGGCGCGCGGCGATATCCAGCGTGACCCGATCGCCATCCTCGACGAGCGCGATCGGGCCGCCCACCGCGGCTTCAGGAGCCACATGGGCGATCATCAGCCCGTGCGTCGCGCCGCTGAACCGGCCGTCGGTGATGAGCGCGACCGTTTCGCCCAAGCCGCGGCCGACGAGCGCCGCGGTGACCCCGAGCATTTCGCGCATGCCGGGCCCGCCACGCGGGCCTTCGTAGCGGATGATCACGACGTCGCCCGAACGAATCGCGCCGCGCTGCACCGCTTCGAACGCCTGTTCTTCGCTATCGAAGACGCGCGCTGGACCGGTGTGGCCGCGGCGCGCGTGACCCGCGAGCTTCACGACGCAGCCATCGGGCGCGAGCGTGCCGCGCAAAATCGCCAGACCGCCATGCGATTCGATCGGGCTCGCGAGCGGCCGCACCACCTGCTGCCCGGAAGTTTCGCGGGCGGCGCGAGCCTCTTCGTGAATGGTTCGGCCGGAAACGGTGGCGCCTTCGTGCAGGCGTCGCGCTTCGAGCAGGCGCGACGCGATGAGACGTTCGCCGCCGGCGCGCTCGAGATCGGGCGCGGTGAAACGCCCGAAAGGTTTCAGGTCGGCGAGCAGAGGCGTTTGGGCGGAGATGCGGTCGAAATCATCGATCGAAATGGCCACACCGGCTTCGCGGGCGATCGCGAGCAGGTGAAGTACGGCGTTGGTCGAGCCGCCGGTGGCGGCGACGCCGGCAAAGGCGTTTTCCACGCTTTCGCGCGTGATGATCCGGCTGGGGCGAACGTCTTTCGCGAGCAGAGCCATCACCAGAGCGCCGGCCTGGCGCGCGGCTTCGTCCTTGCGTGGATCGGTGGCGGGAATTTCGTTCGCACCGGCGGGCGACATCCCCAGAAGCGCGGCGGCGAGCGACATCGTGTTGGCGGTGAACTGGCCGCCGCAGGCGCCGGCGCCCGGGCAGGCGTGATCCTCGAGCTCGCGCAGTTCCTCAGGCGTCATGCGGCCGGCGGCGCAGGCGCCCACCGCTTCGAAAACGTCCTGAATGGTGACGTCGCGTCCC
>JAKAOH010000073.1:4135-17214 GCA_021812285.1 Acidobacteriota bacterium
TCCCTGAAAACGGCCGGGTTGAATCGAGCCGCCGTAGAGCATGAGCGAAGGAAGGTCGAGCCGGGCGAGCGCCATGATCGTGCCGGGAATCGTTTTGTCGCAGCCGGAAATCGCGACGACGGCGTCGAACATGTGGCCGCGCGTGACGAGTTCGATCGAATCCGCGATCACTTCGCGCGAAACGAGCGACGCTTTCATGCCCTCGGTGCCCATCGAGATTCCGTCGGACACGGCGATGGTGTTGAATTCGATCGGCGTGCCGCCGGCGGCGCGCACGCCTTCCTTGACGCGCTCGGCCAGGCGGCGCAGGTGAAAATTGCACGGCGTGACTTCCGTCCAGGTGTTGGCCACGCCGACCAGCGGGCGCGCGATATCGGCGTCGCCGAGGCCGGTGGCCTTGAGCATGGCGCGGGCGGGAGCGCGAGAAAGACCTTTCTTGATTTCGTCGCTGTTCATAATTGTTCTTGGCCGCGAAAACTCCGCGGCGGGCGTAGCCAGCGCCGGCGAGCGCCCGAAAAACCGATTAAAGCGGAGGGGGTGACTTTAGTCAAATTTATAGTATTCTAATTTGCCATAAGAACTATTTAGACACAGAAGCCGCTTTACGCGCCGACGGCATTGACAGAAGCCTGGCGTCCCGGTACATTGCAAATGGGGCAATTTGGAAAGCTCGATGATCAGCGCAACGCAGCAGTCCTATCGCCGCTTTTATAGTTTTAGCGGCCGCTTCCTCTATCGAGGGGGCGGACTGCAGGAAGCTGCGCTCGGATCAGGAGCAGCGTAGAGACCCCAGAGCGAAACCCAAGCTTCCCGGCAGGCCGCGACCTCCAAACGAGGTGGCGGCCTTTTTTGTTTTCCGGCGGGGAACGCGGGGACAGACGGCAAGGAGCCAAGGGCCATGAAACCGATCCGGGAGCGACGAAGAAAGATCGATGGGATCGACGCAAGGCTGGTGGAACTGCTGAACGCTCGGACGCGGCTGGCGATTGAGATCGCGCGTTACAAGCGGACGAGCGGAATGAAGGCGGTGTCGCCGGCGCGGGAGCGGGCGATTCTGCGGCGCGTGCGCCAGGCGAGCGTTGGGCCGCTGGACGCCGAAGCGATCGCGCGGCTTTTCCGCGCGATTTTGAACGAATCGCGGCGGGCGGCGGCGTTGCGAGCGAGCACGGCCGCTTGCGGACCTTACCGATGAAGGCGGCGAGCCGGCTTCGCGTCGCGTTTCAAGGCGAGCGAGGCGCGTTCAGCGAGGAAGCGGCGGTGAGGCTGCTCGGCGAAGGGATCGAGTTGGTGCCGCGGCCCACCTTCGATTCGCTCTTCTCGGCGATCGGCGAAGGCGCGGCGGATTTCGTGCTGGCACCGGTGGAAAACACGCTGGCGGGGACGGTGACGGCTTCGATCGACCTGCTGGTGGAGAGCGGGCTGAAGGCGGGCGGGGAAATCATTCTGCCGATCGCGCACTGCCTGATCGGCGGGCCGGGGGCGACGCTCGAAACGATTCGGAGCGTCGAATCGCATCCGGTGGCGCTGGCGCAGTGCGAGCGATTCCTCCGCGCCCATCAGCGGATCGCGGCCCGCGCCGCGCTCGATACGGCCGGCAGCGTGCGAGACGTCGTCCGAGCGGGCGATCCGGCGCGCGCGGCCATCGCGGGGCGGCGAGCCGCGGACTTCTGGGGCGGAAAGATTCTGCTCGAACACATCGAAGACCATCCGGAGAACTACACGCGTTTTCTGCTGCTGTCGCGCTCGCCGCAAGCGAGCGTGAATGCCAACCGGCTTTCGCTCGTCCTGGAATTGCCGCACGCGCCGGGCGCGCTGCATCGCGCTTTGGGCGTTTTCGCGCGGCGATCGATGAATCTGCTCAAAATCGAAAGCCGGCCGCTCGCCGGGCGTCCCTGGCAATACCGTTTTTATCTGGATTTGCAGGCTTCGCTCGCGGATGCGGCGACGCGCGACGCTCTCGAGGAGTTGCGGCAATCGGCCGATCGCGTGCTCATTCTCGGCTGCTACCCGGCGCACGAACCGGCGCCGCGGGAGGGAGCTTAGGCGCTGGAACGTGGCGAGCAGCGGCAGCGCTAGCCAGAGCCGGCCCCTAGGTTTCGCGTTTCCTGGCCTCTCGACGGCATCATCCCGCCAATCCTCTACACGGTCCAAACGGCGACCGTGCTTTACGTAGAACCACCCCTCGCGCTCCGAGCCGCATCGCGCGAAAATGCCGTCGTGTGCGGAAAACAGCGGCCCTTATATTCGCGTAAAGGAGGAAGCGTCACATGCCAAGGCTCGCACGGAGCGGAATCCTCCTCGCCCGCCCGAGGAGGGAAACAACCACCATTCCGGCCGCGCCGCCCGCGCAAAAGAGGTCCAAAAAATGACACCCTGCAAAAACTATCTCGCTGAAACAAAACCACCTATCGAATTTTTTGCTCGACAGGCTGTGTCACCCTGCCGCAGCCAATCCGAAACGCCCTTTTTGCTTCGCTCACTCCAGTCGCCGGGCCGCCTCCAGCTTCGATTTCCCTTGTCTTCGCGAGTCTGTCCGATTAGCGTGAGGAGCCTTGCGCCAGAGAAGGAGCCAGTCGCCCATGACCGTCGTTGATTTTCACACCCACTACTATCCTCCGGACTATCTCGCGGCTCTCGAATCCGGTCCGAGCAACGTTCGCGTCACCCGCGACGCCGAAGGCAATCCCTGGTTGCACTATCCCGGCGACTACAATGTCGCCGTCCGCGGCCATCGCGATCTGGCCTTTCGCGCGGAAGACGTTCCCGCCCGCGGCGTCGACGTCCAGGTCCTCACGCTCACCACGCCCGGCGCCCACGTCGAATCGCCCGCCGTCGCCACGCGCCTCGCCTCGCTCGTCAACGACGCCTTCGCCCGCGCCGCCCACGACCATCCCCGCCGTTTCACCGCTCTTGCCACGCTCCCGCTCAACGATCCCGCCGCGTCGGCCAGGGAACTCGACCGCGCCATGCGCCGGCTCGGTCTGTGCGGCGCGATGCTTTTCAGCAACGTCAACGGCGTCGCTCTCGCCGACGAGCGTTTCTGGCCGCTCTATGAGGTCGCAAACGATCTCGGCGCCGTTTTCTTCATTCATCCCACCAGCCCGCTCGGCGTCGAGGCGATGCGGGAATACTGGCTGATGCCTCTGGTCGGTTTTCTCTGCGACACCACGCTCGCCGCCGCTCATCTGGTTTTCGCCGGCGTCACCCAGCGTTTCCCTCGCATTCGCTGGGTGCTCGGCCATCTGGGCGGCGCGATTCCGTATCTGGCCGAGCGGCTCGATCGCGGCTACGAAGCGTTTCCCGAATGCCGCGCCCGGCTGCAACAGCCGCCCAGCCATGCCCTCAAAAATTTCTTTTACGATACGGTGAATTTCGATCCCGCCGCGATCGAATTTGCCATCCGGTTCGCCGGCCCCGGCCACGTCGTCGCCGGTAGCGACTATCCGCACCGCATCGGCAGTATCGAGCGGATGAGGGAAACCATCGCGTCTCTCCATGTTTCCGAGGAGGAACGCCAGGCCATCCTCGGCGGCAACGCGGCCCGCCTGCTCGACCTCTGATCCAAACGGCCGGCCGCCGGTTCGCCGCGCGAATCGCCTGCCGCGGCGCGCGTTTTCCGTCAGGAGCCGGTCTTCGCGCCCGATTCCGCGTGGCGCCGCCACGCCTCCGTCCGCAGAATCTCCTCGATTTGATCGAGCGCGAAATCCAGCTCCTCATCATCGTTATAAAAATGAGGCGACAGCCGGACCCCCGCTCCGGGCCGGTAGTCCACCAGAATTTCGCGCGCCAGCAGCTCCCGCATGGTTTCCGCCGCGTGTGGGCAGTCGATCGAAACGGTCCCGGCGCGTTCGACGGGATCGAGCGGCGTGTGCACGCGCCAGCCGCGCGCTCTTGCTCCTTCCACCAGCCGCGCCGTTTGCCGCATGGATTTCTTTCGGATCTTTCCCACGCCCACCTTCCGGATGATCTCGATTCCCGGCTCGCAGGCGTAAAGCGCCGGCACTTGCGGCGTGCCGTTCAGAAACCGGTATCCGTCCTCGCGCCGCTCGATCGGCCCCGCCGCAAAATCGAATGGCCGCTGGTGCGCCATCCATCCCGTCAGCGCTGGCTCCAGCTTTCTTTGCAAATCCTCGCGAACGTACAGGTACGCGACGCCCGGCCCTCCGCACAACCATTTCAGCACGCCGCCCACGGCAAAATCCGTTTCGAGCGACTTCACGTCAACCGGAACGGTTCCCGTCGCCTGGTACAGATCCAGAGTGACGTGCGCTCCCACCTCGTGCGCGCGCCGCACGATCGCTTCCGCGTTCACGACCGTCGCGCTGCGAAACAATACGTACGAAATCGGCACCAGCACCGTCTCCTCGTCGATCGCCCGCAGCAATCCTTCCAGGTCCACGTGAACGCCGTCCGGACTGGGCACGATCGTCACCCGCGCCCCGCGCCGCCGCTGCTCCAGATAGAAGTAAAGGACGGAGGGAAATTCCAGGTCCACCATCACCACTTTGTTCCGCTTCCCGGAGAAATCGAAACAGGAGGAAATCACCGCCTGCGCCAGCGTCACGTTCTGGTGCAGCGAAACCTGGCCCGCGCCGGCGCCGAGCAGCCCGCCGATCCGGTCGCCCACGCGCGCCGCCATCTGCCACCAGCTTTCCTCCCACGCCCGCACCCCGCGCGTTTCCCACGTGTGCGCGTAGTCGTCCATCCGGTCGTGGACCGCTCGCGGCATCGCCCCGAGCGAATTGCTGATCAGGTAGGTAGTGCGGTCGAGAATCGGAAATTCTTTTCGCCAGCCGAGCAGTTCGACCATGGTGAGTCCGTCCTGCGCAACGCTACCACAGCGCGGTCCCGGGGGGATAGCGCGGCGAAAAGCCGGCGGGTGCGCGCTGGGATACCGCTATTTGAAATGCTTTTTGAATTCGATGCTCAGGCCGAACGTGCCGTTGATGTCTCGCAGCGCCACCACCGAAATGTCGCGGCTGATCGCGTATTCGATCTGGATCACTTCTTCCGCGTTCGAAGCGGCGTTGGTCGAATAGGTCACCGTCAGGTTTCGCGTCACCTGCTGTTCGATCGTGATGCGCGCTCCCGCGTTCGGTTCGGTGCCCAGCACGCCTTGATACGGTTCCACGCTGAACCGGCTGATTCCGAACAGCCGGGAGATTCGCCCGCCCACTTCGCTCGAAACCGCCGCCGACAGCAGCGCCGTCGCCCCGTATTGGCCGCTCGTCGAAGACCGCAGCTCGCTCGCCTCGCCCGTATACCCGAGCGCCAGCAGCGAAATCACGTCGCTCGGCGGCAGCGGCGGATCGGAATGATAGGAGAATCGCAGCGCGCTCGCGCGCCCGGTCAGGTCCACGGTGATTTCGTATTGCTGGATCGTCGTCGTGGCTTCCACGTTCAGCACCGGGTCCAGCCGCAGCGGGTTCGCGAAATTCATGTCCCCGCGGCTCAGTTGAAACGTATTGCCCTGAAAATTCACCTCGCCCGAAAGCAGGTGCACGTGACCCAGCACCGACGGCCGCGACCACGTCCCTCGCACCCGCACGTTCGCGTCGGTCTCGATGTTCGCTCCCGTCCATTCCAGCCGCGATCCCGCTCCCGAACTCACCGTGAAATCCAGCTGCAAATTGCGCAGAAATGGCGAAGACTCCTCGGATTCGATCGTCGGCTGGTTCGGCGCCGCCAGAAAAGCCGCCGCGTCGCTCAAACCGTTCGTCAGCAGTAGCCGGTCGAGCGTGATCTGGCCGCCCAGCGTCGCCTGCCGCGTATTGCCGATCATCCGCGCCTTCGCGCTGAAGAGCCAGCTCATCCCCGTCGGCCAGCGCACCCGCACGCCCGTCGCGTCGATCGCAATTTCGTATTGGAGCAGGCTCGCCCCGCGCGGGAAATTCACCGTCCCGCTCAGCAGCATTTTTCCGCCGCCCGCTTCGGCCGAAAGGTTCGAAAAGGAGACGTGGTTGCTCGAAAAGATCAGGTCCCCGTTCACCCCGCTCAAGCTGATCGGCATGTCGCTGTAGCTGAGCCCGGCGTTCTCCAGTTGCGCCCGCCCGTTGATCTGCGGCTGCCCGAACGTCCCCACCACCAGCGCGTCCACCTTCGCCGCTCCCTGCGATTGGAGCTGGGGAAAGAAGCCTCCCAGCAGCTTCAGGTTCATCGCTCCCACCACGCGCAGCTCCAGCGGCTCGTCCCGGTTGAATCGCACCACCCCGCTCAGTTGAAAATTGCTGTCCGGCCCTTTCAGTTCCGCCCGCTCCACTCTCACGTCCGCCTTGCGGTAGATCAGCCGGATCGGCCCCACGTTTTCCAGCGTGACGTGCTCGAACGACATCGCCACGCGCGATACGTCCGCCGCCACCGCGATCGTTTCCGGCCGCAGCAGTTCGCCGCTCAGTTGGAATTGCCCGCTCACCTGGCTGTGGCTGGTCAGCGCGTGTAGGTGCAGCCCCGCCTCAATGAAGGGATCCAAGTCCACGCCTTCGGCCGTCAACTTGCCCTCGATCGGGTAGTTGTCCGCCAGCGCCAAATCCACCATCCCGCTCATCTTTCCCCTCACCAGGGCCGTCGTCAGCTGGATCCGCAGTTTGCGTCCGTCCGAGCTGAGCCGCCCCAGCAAATCCCCCACCAGTTCGTTCCCGGCCCGCAAACTCGAAAGCTGAATGGTTCCTTGTCCCTTCGGTGCCCGTGGCGGACCGCTGCCGATCAGCCGGAAATCGAGTCGTCCGGCCAGTGGCAGCGAAGGCGATTGGATCTGCGAAATCGCGTCGAGCGGCAGGCTCTCGCCGTACAGGTCGAATGCCACCTGCCCCCTCTTCTGCTGATAGCTGAATTCGCCGCCCAGCGATCCCGATCCGAAAAGCGCCCGCACTCCCGCCAGCCGCACTGTCGCCGGGTCGATCTCCAGCCGGCCCGTCACCTTGGGAAACAGGAACCCACCGGCGCGAAAGTCGCTCAATTGGAACGACCCGGAAAGTTCGGGCTGGCTGCGCGTTCCTCGTCCGCGGAATTCGCCGCTCAGCCATCCGTGCTCGGGGTAATCCGTGCCGGCCAGCGCCTGCACGTCGGCCGTATCGGCGTGGTCGAGCCGCGCGCGCAGCGTCCATTCGCTGTGCGGGCCGAAATTCCAGTTCGTAAAGCCCATGTACAGCGAAAGCGAAACCAGCGACCGCCCCCGCCGCACACGCATGTCGGTCAGCGTCAGCTCGTCCGGTGAGTAATCCACGTTGCCTTCGATCTCATCCCAGTGCAGCCGGTCGTAGGTCGCGTTCCACGCGTGCACGTGCCCGGAAAAAAGCGGATGCGAGATGCGGCCGGTGATGCTGCCTTTCCACTCCGCGCGCCCCAACACCGGCACGGGTGTCATGTCCCGCCCGCGCAGGGTATTGATCAGTTCGTCCCAATCGCGCAGGCGATTCGCCATCACGTCGGTCACCATGTTCGAATCGCGGTCGCCAATCGTGCCCTTCAGCACGATTTTCGTGTTTGGCGTTTCGATCGTGCCCTGCGAAAACACGTCGTTCCGGCTCATCCGGTAGTCGTAATCGAGCGCCGCGGTCGCCGGCAGTTCGCCCGCCGGCGTCGTCCCGAGCGGAGTCCAGTTCATCTTCCCCGTCGCGGTCATGTCGCGGAAGTCGGCGTGCCATGCGGTCACCGAGCGAATGGCGACGTCCGCGTTCCAATGAAATGTCTGAACCGGCAGATTCTGGTTCTGCACCGCCGCCAGCAATTGCGCTAGGATCACGTGGTGCGCCTCGGTCCGAGCCACGAAGTTCAGCGTCTTCGTGTCCATGTGCACCGTGCCGTCGAATTCCCCTCCCATCGCCCACGCCTGGAAGTCGGGAATTTCCAGCCCCTGCGAATTGGCCAGCAGCGTCCCGCGCGAACTCATGTTCGCCGCGTGAAACCACGTGAATCCCATCGTGATGCGCTTGGCCGTGTAGTAGCCGTGCAGCTTCCAGGCGCCCGGCGCGTAGCGCAGATTCCCCGTCGATTCCACCACCCCCAGCGGCGTATGCGGTTTGCGCAGCAGAACGCGGATATCGTCCAGATTCAGCCGCACCCGGTAGTGGAAGTCCGCCCGTTTTTCCGTCCACCGCGGCCAGTCGGCTCGCGCTTCGATGTAGGAATCCGGCAATTCCCAGCGGAACTGGTCGAGCGATCCGCCCTCCCGCCCAATCGTGAATTTCGCCGACCAGCTCGAGGGAAACGGCACCCATTTCCGCGCCGCCACGCTCATGTTCTTCCAGCCCACGTCCCCGCGGTAGAAATCTTTGCCCTCCGCCGACGCGAAATAATCCATCGCGAAATGAAACTGGCCGCCCTCGGCGCTCAGCGGAATTCGGCGATTGTTGAAGCGGATCACTCCGTCGTCGAGCCGCAGCTTGTCGATCGTGATCGCGAATAGCTGTTCGTGCCACGGCTTCGAGGGTTTGCGATGCGGCGGCGAGGGAATGTTGGAATGGCCCTGGCGGTCCACGCGCACGTAGACTTCCGGCCGCTCGACCGTCACCCCTCCCAGCACCACCTTGCCTTCCAGCAGTTTGCGGAAATCCAGATGGACCACGACCCGCGCGATCCGCACGAAAGGAGGCTCGCTCGCCGCTTCGCGCCCGTGCAGCGTGAACCCGTCCATCTCCACGGTGAAGGGAGCAAGGCTTAAATGGAGACGGCCGAGCTCCAGTTTCCCGCCCGTCGCCTTGTCCACCTGGCTGATCACCAGCGCGCGCGTCCAGCGGTCCACTTCGCCCGTCTTCCACAGCACCACCGCCGCTCCCGCCAAGGCGAGCAGCACGGCCAGGACCACGAGCCCGATTCTCCGCCAGCGGACCTTCATTTTTCCGCCGCGCCTCCGATTGTCTGTACGTTCCAGCGCGTGCGCAGTTCGTCCAGCCATTTCGCCGCGCGCTGGCTGATCCCGCGCTCGATCAGTACTTCGCGAATCCGGTCGGCCACCGATTCCAGCGGAGGCGCCGCCTGGCCTTCGCGTTTCAGTTCCGGCACGAGCGTATTTCGATAGTAGTCCTCGATCTCGCTCTCGGTCACCTGCACTTCGGCCCGGAACCGGAAATCCAGGTACCGGCTCAGAAACAGCTGCCGCTCCACCATCCGCCGCGCGTCGCCCTCGCTCAATCCGAGTTCCTTGAGTCGCGCCCCGAATGCCTGCGGCGAGCCGAATCGCTTTTCGAGCCCCGCCAGCGCCTTGTCCACGTCCGCCTTCGCCGGCGCGCGGAAACCGGAAAGCATCGCGTCGCGTTGCACCACCCACTGCTCGATCAGCTCGCGCAACCGCTCCGCCTGCGTCTGCTCTTTCCCCTGCACCAGTTGCTGGTACCGCCCCAGTTCCTGGATATCGCTCAGCGTGATGATGTCTCTGCCCACCCGCGCCACGATGCGGTCCACCACCTGCTGCGCTCGCGCGGTTCCCGCCAGCGCCGCCGCCAACCCGATGACCATCGCCGCTTGCGCCAGCCGCCGCATCAGAACACCGACCCGATGTTGAAAAAGAATTGCAGCCGAGGCAGCCGCGAAAGCTGCACTCCGTTCGTGCAGCCCGGCGTTCCCGTGGTGCAGGTCGTCTGGAATTTCGCCGGATTCAGCAGATACCCCAGATCGAATCGCACCGGCCCCACCGGCGTCAGGTACCGGATGCCCAGGCCGATCGTGTGCGAGAAAAAATTCAGCTCCGTGGGCGACGCCGGTGAGCTCGCCAGCGTGATCTTGTCGAAGCTGCTGTAGACGTTTCCCGCGTCGTAGAATAGCGCTCCGCCCAGCGCCGTTCCCACGAACGGCAGCCGCATCGGAAACCGTACTTCCTGGTTGAAAATCAGTTCCGCCAACCCGCCCACAGGAAACCCCGTCACCGGGTCGCGCGGCCCCGCCTGATTGAGCGCGAACCCCCGCAGGCTGTTCCCACCGCCGGCGAAGAACCGCTCCGGCAGCGGTATCTGGTCCGCGACCGTTCCCGAAACCGGCTCTTCCACTCCGAAGCGCGTGGACCGCGCGAAAACGAAAATGTGTCCGAACGGCGTGTACGTCGTGTTCTGAACGAACACCCGCAGAAAACTCGCGCTCGATCCGAGCGAAGTCGAATAGAAACTCACGTCGGCCGTGTTGTAGCTGCCGCTGGTTGCTTCGGCCGGGTTGTTCCGATGATCCCGCACCCACGTCAGCCCGAATCCCGATACCCGTGTCGGCTGGCTGAATAGCGGAATCTGCTCCGGATTGATTTTCAGCGAACTGGCGTCCACTAGCACGTGGCGGAACGTGTACCGGTAAAGCAGCGTGCTCCCGCGCGAATAGTTCTGCAGCACCTGCAGCGAGCCTTCATACGTCGTCCCCGTGAACGTGTTCACGTTCCGGATCTTGTCAGCGAATCCCGTCAGCAGCAGGTTGAATCGGTGGTTCGTCAGCAGGTTGGGAATCTGGTAGCTGAGCAGCCCGCGGTATTGCAGCGTGCTGGCGCGGAGCTTGAACGAGAGCGTCTGCGCCCGGCCGAACATGTTCAGCTTGCTGAAATCGAAAATCCCCAGCGGGCTGAACTGGAGCGCGGTGCTCGTCGCGCTCGTCGTGCTGCCGATCCGCTGCGCTTCCAGCCCTCCGCCGTAGCCGATCGTGTACCGGTCGCCCTCCCTCGTGTTGATCACCACGTTCTTTTCTTCCAGGCTCCCGTTCGGGTTTTCCGTGGCGATGTCCACTCGGTTGAAGATGCCCAGGTTGTACAGCTGGTCCTGCGTCGAAACGATGTCCGCCTCGCGCAGCGGCTGCCCCGGCCGGATCTCCACCTCGCGCCGGATCACGCCCGGCCGCGTGTGCCGGTAGCCCACCAGCAACACGTGCTTCACGATCACCTGCGGGCCTTCATGAATCGTGTAGTCCAGCGCCATCTGGTTCGCCGCCACGCGCTTGGCCTGATATGCGAACGTCGCGTCGGGGAATCCGCTGTTGTAATAGAGCGCCAGGATGTTGTCCCGGTCGTTCGAAATGTTGGCCTCGGAATACGGCTGGCCGGGCGTCGACCCGATTACATCTAACAGTTGGCTCGTCGGAATCGCCTGGTTGCCGTGGATCGCCAGCGACTCCACTTTCGTCTGCGGCCCCTCGTCGATCAGAAATTCCACCAGCAGGTTGTTCTTCTTCCCCTCATAATCGTCCACCACGCTCGCTTTCACGCCCGCGTCGCGGAATCCGCTCGCCAGATAAATCCCCCGGATCGAATCGACGTCCGCTTCCAGCAGCCGCGGACTGAACCGCCCGGGCGAAAGAAAGCTCGCCGGCTGGATCGTCAACCGGCTCGCCAGCAGTTCACTGCTGAAATAATGGTTTCCTTTGAAAATCACCCGCACCAGCCGGCTCTTCGTCCCCCGCTCCACGGTGTAGACGATCCGTTCCTGCTTTCCCCCTTCCGCTTCCCGCGTCAGAAAGCTGACCTTGCTGTTGAAATACCCTTTCCGTTCGAAATAATTCCGCAGATTCCGCCGGCCCTCTTCCAGCAGGTCCGGATCCACCGCCCCTTCCTGATAAATCGGAATCAGTTTTTTCAGTTGCTTGCCGCCCACGTGCGCGCCTTCCACCGTCACGCGCACCTGGGGCCCGGCTTCCACGCGGATCGAAAGCGGCACGGCGTTCGGCTGCGGCTCGTAATCCCCGCGCGTCGCATCCACGCGCGCCGTCAGGTAATTCTTCTTCGCCAGATACTGCCGCAGCCGGTCCACTCCTCCCGAAATCCGTTCCGCCGTCACCGCCTGGCCGCTGCGTAATTTCGTGCGTTCCAGCAGTTCGTGTGCGCTGAAGGGGGAATGATTGAGGAACGTGATTGGCCCGAATCGCGCTCGCCGCCCGGGTGTCACCACCACCGTCACGTTCACCAGCCGCGTCGCCGTCATCCGGTCGAGTTCCACGCGGAGCGTCGCCTGGTACAGCCCGTCGTCGGCCAGCGCCCCTTTCAGCCCGCGCAGCGCTTCGTCCATCGCGCTTTTCGTATACGTGTGGCCCAGCTCGAGCCCCATCGCCGCCAGCGCCCGAGCCTCGCTGGGTGGTTCCTTCAGCCCTTCGACGCGCTGCACCCCGAAAAAGTAGTTCTGGGCGACGACGAAATCGATCCGCACGCCTCCCGCCTCCGGCGTCGCTTCCGTGCTGATGGCCGAATAGAGCCCCGTGGCGAACAGCTGCTTCAGCGCGTTCCGTTCGGCATCGGTGCGGTAAGGTTTGCCGGCAACCAGCGACAGCTTTTTGGGGTTTTGTTCCAGCACCTGCCCCTGCTCGGTGACCACGCGGACCGCCGTCACCATCCGCCCTTCGATCGGCGACATTTGCGCGGCAGCCGTCACGCCGGCGGCAATCGTCCATGCCGCCAGCGCCGCCGCCGCTTTCAGCCATAAGGCCCGCTGGATTCGCATCACCGCAAGTGCCTGTAATTCCTTGCTTTCTGCTCCCAGAGAAGAGGGTAGCACAGGCCTGTTGCCCGCCGTGCGGCCGGCCGCGCTAAGCTATAGCTTTGGTGTCCCGGCTTTCACCCGGCCGTCGAACCTCGATGCGATGAACCCGGAACTCTGGCAGCGCTACTCGCGCCAAATCCTCTTCGCCGGTATCGGCGAGCAGGGCCAGCAACGCCTGCTCGACGCTTCCGCCGTCGTCGTCGGCTGCGGCGCGCTCGGCAGCGCTGTCGCCGGCCTCCTCGTCCGGGCCGGCGTCGGCCGCGTCCGCATCGTTGACCGCGACTTCGTCGAGCTGTCGAATCTCCAGCGCCAGACCCTCTTCGACGAGGACGACGCCCGGCAGTCCCTCCCGAAAGCCGTCGCCGCCGAGCGCAAGCTGCGCGCCGCGAATTCCGCCGTCGCCGTCGAAGGCGTCGTCGCCGATCTTTCCGCAGCCAATGCCCTCGATCTTCTTTCCGGCTTCTCGATCCTTCTCGACGGCACCGACAATTTCGAAACCCGTTTTCTCCTCAACGACGCCGCCGTCCATCTCGGCCTTCCCTGGGTCTACGGCGCCGTCGTCGCCAGCTACGGCGTAACCATGCCGGTCGAGCCCGGCCGCACCGCTTGCCTCGCCTGCCTCGTCGAGGATTCCTCCGGCTCGGG
>JAKAOH010000254.1 GCA_021812285.1 Acidobacteriota bacterium
CGCCGCCGCTGCGCGAAAAATGGCACCAGGAAAAGCTCTGGAATGCCCTGACGCGCGACGTTCTGCAGGTGGTTTCGACCGACCATTGCCCGTTCTGCTTCAAGGAGCAGAAGGAACTCGGCAAGGATGACTTCACGAAAATCCCCAACGGCGGTCCGGGCATCGAGAATCGCATGAGCCTCGTCTACACGGGCGGCGTGCAGACGGGACGTTTCTCACCCAACCGTTTCGTCCAGCTCGTCTCCACGGCGCCGGCGAAGCTCTTTGGCCTCTATCCGCGCAAGGGAACGATCGCGGTCGGCTCGGACGCGGACATCGTGCTGTTCGATCCGGCGGCCGAGGAAACGATCAGCGCAAGGACGCACCACATGCGCGTGGATTATTCGATGTTCGAGGGAATCCGCGTGAAGGGCGTCGCGCGAACGGTGCTGAGCCGCGGCGATGTCATCCTGGAACGCGGAAATTTCCTGGGAAAGCCCGGACGTGGCGAGTTTCTGAAGCGGCGCACGCACGGAAGCCTGTAGCCGCCAGGATTGTCTCGTTACCGCCCAGGGGAGCGGGACCCGCGCGCGGACCATCCCCCCGGCTGCGCGGGCGACGGATCGCCGGCCGACGGAACGGGAAAACCGCTCGCGGGGACAACGCCGGCGACCCACGGGATTCCGATTCCGGGGTGAATTTCCACCACGACTTCCTGACCGACGTGGAACTCGGCGTATTCGCCCTGACTGACGGGAACGCGCTCGTAGCGGCGACCGGCGCGCCAGGAGACGACGACCAGCCGCCGCGTGGGAACGATGGCCGACATGGCGAATTTACCGACGACGCGCGTGTAATGCCGCCGCACCTTGGCGTCGTCGAGCTTCGCATTGACCACCAGCAGGCCCGCGAGCAGCCACGGCACCGGCAGCAACGCCAGAAACAGCCGTTTGCGGATGGCCACCTGGCTTCCGCGCAGCGCGCCTCGTTCGACCCAGATGGCAAGCCCCAGCCCGGCGAAGAAAACCACGCCGCAGAAAACCAGCATGCCGTCCACGTCGAGCGGAGGATAGCGGTATGTGGCGACGACGAAGGCAAGCGAACCCAGCAGAAACAGCCCGGTGCGAAGAATGATCTTGCGCCGAAGAATGAGCGCGGCGGCTTGCGGAGTGAGTTCGCAGGATTCGCAGACGGGCCCGGTGAGAACGGCATCGCAATGGAGACAGCGTTGGGCGCCGGAGCGAAACATTCCGAGCCGATGCTAGGCGCCGCGCGGCCGGAATGTCAATTCGCGCGCGGGACGCTCGACCCTATTTTTCAACTTTTTCGACGGAAGTGGGCTGGGAGCCTTCGCAGACCATCAATTGATCGCGGCTGGCGGAAATCAAGCCGCAGTCGATCTCCATGGCGCTCTGAATCGCCACTTTTTCCGAATGCCCCTCGGCGACGGCGCAATGGGACCGGCCGTCTATGCTCATGCAGACCCGGTAGCTGACGCGCGTGGCTTCCAACGAGGAAACGGCGATCACCGTGCCTACGGCCACGATGAACGCGGCAATGGCGATCTTGATTTTCAGGCTCATTGCGCTCCATCTTGGGGGAAGCGGTGGGAAAAAGCAAAGCTTATCCGGCGGAATCGGGCGAGTTGCGGAGCGCGCGGCGCGCGGCGGCCACGGCCGGCGAAAAACGCGGCGCGACGACGCGAAGGCACGGCGAAAGCTCGGCGAGACGCGCGGCACAACGCTCGTCGAAATAGGCGCAACGCCCGACAACCCCGCCCACCCGCCCCAGCAGGAATTCCTCGCCGCCAAGGCCGAGCCGCGTAATGACGATGGAAGCAAGGGCGGCTATGTCTTTCGCGGAGGCATCGAGGATCTCTCGTGCGGTCTCGTTGCCGGCGTCGGCGGCTTCGGCGACAGCGGGAAATACCGCAGGCATGCGCTCGAGCGGTTTGCGCGAAACGTAATCGAAGACTTCAGACCAGGTTTTCAGCCCGAGCGAAGAAGCGATGGCTTGAGCGAACGTCGAGGGCAAGGCGCCGGTATCGTGCGCGCGAGCGATGGTTTGCAGCGCGGCGCGAGCGATGGCGAAGGCGCTGCCTTCATCACCGAACCACGGCCCCCAGCCGCCCGCGCGAGCCGTGCGGCCGGCGGCGTCGCGAGCGAAAGCGGCCGAGCCGGTTCCCGAGATCAAAACAACGGCCGGACCGGATTCGGCCACGGTTTCGAGCGCGATTTCGAGATCGGCGATCGCCTCGATTTCGGCTTCGCGGAAACGCGTCGCGAGAAACGCCGCAATGCGCGAGGAAACGCGGGGCTGGGATGCGCCGGCCAGGCCTGCAACGACACCCTGAATGCTCGATGCTTCCAGATCGGCCGCCGCCAGGGCCCTTGCCGCGGCGTCGTCGAGCGACGTGAACGCGCGGGCGAAACTCGAACGCAAGGGATTCGAGGGCCCGCCGCGCGCCTGGGCGATCACGCGCCCGGAGGCATCAATCAGCGCGGCGTCGGTTTTCGTTCCTCCGCCATCGAGGCCGAGAAAATACTTCACGGCAATCCTTTCGCGTCGAAATGGGGGCCGGGACGGCCGATCAGGCGAATTTCGGCCGCATGGCCGGTTGGATGCGCGGCCGCGGCCGCGGGAAGCCTGGCGAGCGAAGAAGAAATCGCGCGCGAAACGCCACTTGACGCAGCTCGCCGCGCCTCGCTAGCATCGCGGCCCTCGACGCGATGCGCATCAGTGGGCTCGATCTCGGAATTGTGCTGGCGTACCTGGCGGGCGTGACCCTGTTCGGGATGCGCTTCCGCCGGAAGCAGACGAGCATCCGCGAATACTTCCTGAGCAGCCGCGCCGCGCCCTGGTGGGCGCTGGCGGGATCGATCGTCGCGACGGAAACCTCCACGCTCACGATCATCAGCACGCCGGGACTCGCTTACGCCGGGAATCTGGGCTTCCTCCAGGTGGTGATGGGCTACCTTGTCGCGCGGGTGATCCTGTGCCTGGTGTTTCTGCCGCGCTATTTTCGCGGTGAATTTTACACGGCGTACCAGTTCATCGAAAAGCGGTTTGGGCCGCGAGTCAAGTCGGCGACGGCGACCGTGTTTCTCTTCACGCGGGCGCTGGCCGAGGGCGTGCGGATCAACGCCATCGGAAAAGTGGTGAGTGTGGCGCTAGGCACGGGCGAAAGCGCGTCGGTGGCCATCATGACGGCGCTGACCATCCTTTACACATTCGAGGGCGGAATGCGCGCGGTCATCTGGACCGACATGGTGCAGCTGGTGCTGTATCTGGGCGGCTCGGCGATCGCGTTCTTTCTCCTGCTGCACAAGATTCCCGGCGGCTGGGGCGAAGTCACTCGTGTCGCCGCCTCGAGCGGCGACAAACTCCAGGTGTTCAATTTCCGCTTCAGCCTCACGCACAGCTACAACTTCTGGGCCGGCGCGATCGGCGGCACATTTCTTGTGATGGCCAGCCACGGCACCGACCAGACAATGGTGCAGCGGCTACTCGCGGCGCGGAACGAACGCGACAGCAAAGTCGCGCTCCTCGCGAGCGGCGTGATTATTTTCGTGCAGTTCGCGCTGTTTTTGGTGATTGGCGTGATGCTCTACGTTTTCGCTCGCCATACCATGCTTATCCCGCCCGGCGGCGATACCGACCGCCTGTTTCCCGAATTCATCGTCCGATTTCTGCCGGACGGGCTT
>JAKAOH010000074.1 GCA_021812285.1 Acidobacteriota bacterium
GTGCCGCTTCCGACGGACACCGTCGTCCTGGTGAACTACTCGACGAACGTGGAGTATCTGGTTTCCCCGCTCGCCAGCGCGTGGCAGCTTCAGACGACGGCGACGCTGGAAAATTCCGCGTTCCTTTTCGCCGATGGAAAGACGGTGCGGTTGAACCGTTACCAGCCCGAGATGAAACAGCCGCATTTTTTCCTGTTCTTTCCCCGCCAGGTGAACGGCGCGCCCACTTTGAGCGACGCGACCAAGTCCCTTACCCTGCAAATCACCAGCCCGCGGCTGCAATTTTCGAATACGTTCGGAAACGGCAACCTGACAGCGCAGGCGCCCAGCGCGCAGAACATCATCTTCAGCTTCAACGTGAAGAAAATGATGTTCCAGGGCAAGATCGCCTACTGAGCTCCGGCCCTGGGGCATCGCGTGCCGGGATTTTCCCCGAAAACGATGTGCTATAGTCGCTTTCTCGCGGCCGCTTCGCGCAGCCGCGGCAGCCGCGCCCATGGCCGATAGCGCCCATTTCCCCTCCTCGAAAATCGAAGTGCGATTCCCTGCTCCGGAATTCGCGGAAGCGGACGCGCTACGCCTGGCCGAGGAACTCTACGGGATCAGCGGCGCGGCGGAGCCGCTCGAAAGCGAGCGCGACCGGAATTTCCTGATCGAGACGCCAACCGGAGAGCGATTCGTCCTGAAAATAGCGGGCCGCGCCGAACGGGAGGAAGCGCTGGACCTGCAAAATCGGGCGCTCGAACATCTGGCCAAGGAAGCGCCAGCGCTCGCTTTGCCTCGGCTGCGCCGGACGAAAACCGGGGCGGCCATCGCCAGAACCGCGGCAAAAGACGGAACGACGCATTTCGTTCGCATGGTCGGCTACATTCCCGGAAAACTGCTGGCGGAATGCTCGCCGCACACGCCCGAGCTGCTGCGCAGCCTGGGCGCGGCGCTTGGAGCGCTCGATCGCGGCCTCCAGTCTTTCGATCATCCGGCGGCCGTGCGTCCACTGAAATGGGACCTCGCGCAGGCCGGCTGGATTCGCGACTATCTGGCCCACATCGAAGGCGGCCATCGCCGCGCGCGCGTCGAAGCGATTCTGGAGCGATTCGAGCGGGAAATCACGCCCGCGCTCGCGTCCATGCGCCGCAGCGTCATTTACAACGACGCAAACGATCACAACGTGATTGTGGGGCCCGGCGACGCGTGGACGCGGCGCGTCCGCGGCGTAATCGATTTCGGCGACATGGTGCGCACGGCGACGGTGGCCGAAGCCGCCGTCGGCGCGGCCTACGCGATGATGGGGAAAGCCGATCCCATTGCGGCGGCGGCGAATGTGATTCGCGGTTATCACGAGGAATTTCCGCTCGACGAAAGCGAAATCGAGCTGCTTTTTCCGCTGATCGAAACGCGGCTTGCAACCACGGTGACGAATTCCGCCTATCAGCGCGCGGCCGAGCCCGGCAACGATTACCTGACCGTGAGCGAAGCGCCGGCGTGGCGGCTGCTGGAACAGCTGCAGGAGATCAGTCCGCGTTTCGCGCTCGCCGCGTTTCGGCACGCCTGCGGCCTGCCCGCGTGCTCGTCGGCGACCGCGGTCGGGCAGTGGCTGCGGGAAAACGCGGCGCAATTCGGAAAAGTCATCGAACCGGATCCGCGTGTCGCGCCTTGCCTGATTTTCGATTTGAGCGCCGGGAGCAGCGAAACGGGAACGTACGACGAATGGGAAGACGTGAAAGCGGCCACGGAAACGATTTTTTCGCGCATGAAAGGCGCCGGCGCGAAAGCCGGCATTGGCCGCTACAACGAAGCGCGTGCGGTGTATCGGGCGCCGGGATTCACGGCGGAGGGCAACGACGGTCCGGAGTGGCGCACGATTCATCTGGGACTCGATCTTTTCGTCGAGCCGGGTTCGCCCGTTTTTGCGCCGCTCGACGCGGTGGTGCACAGCTTTGCCAATAACGCCGCGCCGCTCGATTATGGCCCGACGATCGTGCTGGAACATCGCGCCGCGAATGGCGCGTCCTTTTATACGCTCTACGGTCATTTGAGCGAGGAATCGCTGGAGGGGCTCGCGCCGGGGAAAACCGTGCGGCGCGGCGAACAGATCGCCCGAGTCGGCGAAAGCCGCGTGAACGGCGGCTGGCCACCCCATCTCCATTTCCAGATCGTTCTGGATATGCTGGATCGCAAAGGCGATTCCCCCGGCGTGGCGCGGCCCGGCGAGCGCGGCCTGTGGCTGGAACTTTCTCCCGATCCGAATCTGATCGCGCGGATTCCGGCGCTCGACGCCGCGTCATCGGCAAGAACGGAAATGACGCGCGAGGAAATCCTGGCGGAACGCAAGAGGCGAATCGGAGCGTCCCTCAGCGTGTCCTACCGACGTCCGCTCGAAATCGTACGCGGGGCGCGGGAGTGGCTTTTCGATGAAACGGGAAGGCCATATCTGGATTGCGTGAACAACGTGGCGCACGTCGGGCACGGGCATCCGCGGGTGGTCCGCGCGGCGCAGGGGCAGATGGCCACGCTCAATACGAACACGCGCTACCTGCACGAGAAGCTGGTCCGCTACGCCGAGCGGCTGACGAAAACGTTGCCCGAGCCGCTGCGCGTCTGCTTTTTCGTGTGTTCCGGCAGCGAAGCGAACGAACTGGCACTGCGGCTGGCCCGGGCGCGAACGGGATCAAAGCAAACGATCGTCCTCGACGCCGCCTATCACGGCAATACGACCAGCCTGGTCGAAATCAGCCCGTACAAGTTCGATGGGCCCGGGGGCGAAGGCGCGCCGCCGCACGTTCACAAAATTCCCCTCCCTGACGTCTATCGAGGCGCGTACCGCCGCGACGATCCCGAGGCCGGCGCGAAATACGCCGCGCACGTCGCGCGGGCGATTCGCGAAATTGAGTTGCGCGGAATGAAATTGGGAGCGTTTATCGCGGAATCCATGCCCGGCTGCGGCGGCCAGATCGTTTTCCCTAAAAATTTTCTCCGCGAGGCTTACCGGCACGTGCGCGAGGCGGGCGGCGTCACGATCGCCGACGAAGTGCAAACGGGCTTCGGCCGCGTGGGCACGCATTTCTGGGCGTTCGAAACGCAGAACGTCGTGCCGGACATCGTGACGATGGGAAAGCCGATCGGAAACGGCCATCCGATGGGAGCGGTGGTCACCACGCCGGAAATCGCGGCGTCGTTCGCGAACGGCATGGAATATTTCAATACGTTCGGCGGAAATCCGGTTTCTTGCGCGATCGGGCTGGCCGTGCTCGACGCGATTCGCGACGAGCGTTTGCAGGAAAACGCGCGCGAGGTGGGCGATACCCTGCTCGAACGGCTGCGAGGGCTGGCGCAACGCCACGCGATCATCGGCGACGTGCGCGGCAGCGGACTTTTTCTGGGCATTGAACTGGTGCGCGACCCGCGCACGCTCGAACCGGCGGCTGAAGAGGCCGCGTACATCGTGAACCGGGTGCGGGAAGCGGGGATTCTGCTCTCGACCGACGGTCCGCTGCACAACGCGATCAAAATCAAGCCGCCGCTGGTTTTCACGCGAGCCGACGCCGATTTTCTGGCGTCAACGCTCGAGCGCGTGCTGGGCGAGGATTTTCTTTCGCGCGGGTAGCGGAGGATGGCGCAGCGCCAGCATCATGTCCCGGAAATAACTGCATAACGCTTCGGGCAGCTTCAGGGGTTGAACCCCTGACTTGTCAGCAGGTTGGATGTCGGAGCGGAAGCTCCGACCCCCGCAAACAAATGCGGCATATGGGGGGACAGGACACTAGGTGCTCCCGTGGGGAGCGAGAGGCGCGGTCCGACGACGATCGGCAAGCCAGAATTCCGCGGGCGTCCCGTTCGGGCGCGCGGCCGGATGCGAGGAGTTCTGGCGCGCGGCTCGTTTTGCCGCGCGTGCGGCGGAAGGTGGCTCGATAGCCGGCACAGCGAACTCGGCGTCCGCCTCTCCGCGAGCGTCACGCGCGCACGAAAGTTTGTGGACAATTCCCATCCGGCTGGAAACTCCGATTTTCGTCATCGCCATGCGGAGCAAAGCCTTCACGGTGTTCGGGCTGATTCCCATTTCCGCCCCGATCTGCTTGTTCGTCAGACTGGACAGGGCGAATCGCACCGCTTGCTCTTCCCTGGCCGTCAGGTGAAAGACCGCCAGGGCCTCGGCGGTGGGAAACCAAGCGGGCCGATCACGCTCGATCACCACCACCGCAGCGGGCGAGCCATGGCGCGAGCGCCGCACTTCGAGGGGAAAAACGCGGCAGCGATAGCACCGGCCACCCGAAACGAAATTCCGGAAACCCGCCGAAGCATGGGACAAGTCGTGCGGGGAATCGGATAGAACCTGCGTCCGGACGGCCTGCCATCCCGCCCGCGCCGCGGCCAGCCCGCCCGAGAAGCTCAGCAGACGAATGGCATCCCCGTTGAGACAGAGTGCCTGAAGGTCCGGGTCAACGAGGACAATTGCGGCGGGCGGGTCGGTTCGGGCGTTTCGCTCGGCAAGCCGGCGCGATTCCCTCCTCAGGATCGGAGAATCCCCTTCTTCCTCCGTGATATTTTCCAGTGCAGCGGCCGGCGTTACCCCTCGAGTTGTTGACATGGCGCTTTCCCCCGTGCCGATACTTGTGCCTGGCTCTTCCGCGAAAGCAATTCACCGTTTAGGAATGCGGCGAGGGATCAATCTATGGATTAGAAGGCTAACAATGCGCCGGGGTGCTGTCAATTCTCAGCCTAGTCAGTAACTGAAATCGAATTATTGGAACAGTAGGCAGGTCCGGAACCGGTGCTGGAGCGTGCCAGGGAATGGATGGGCACAGGCGCGGATGGGCGGTAACTGCTTGCAGGAGGGAGGGATGCCGGTATTTCCATCGCGGGCATGAGATCGCGCGCCCGTCACTGGCGCTGCAAAGGCAGGTGCGGGGCAGAAGTTGATGAACTTGTCAAGATGGCCGGTTCGGGGCCAAAAAATGGGCGCGGTATTAAAACCAGGGTCCTGGGCAGCCGTGCGTTGCAGTTTGAACGCCGCGCACGACAACCGCCCAGCGCCGCATTCGGGTCTTCCGATTGCCGCGCTCTGCGCGGCCTGCTAGCGTCCACCGCCTGACTTCGGCCGGCTCGGAGAAGAAGAATCGAGATCCTGCTGAATCATTTTTTCGAAAACCGAGGCCGGCTGATCGCCGCTCAGGAGCTGCCCGTTGATGAAAAACGTCGGCGTGCCGTTGGCGCCGAGCCCCTGGGCGGTTTCGGCGTCCTGCTGGACCGCCTGCGCGTACTTGCCGCTCGAGAGGCAGGAATCGAACCGTTTTTCGTCCAGATGCAGGGTGCGCGCATCTGCCAAAAGCGAATTGCGATCGAGACGTGGCGGGTCGCTCATGAGCAAATCGTGGTACGGCCAGAATTTTCCCTGCTCTTCGGCGCAACGGGAAGCTTCGGCGGCGAGTTCCGCGTGAGGATGAATCTGGCTAAGGGGCAAATCGCGATACGCGAGGCTGACCTTTCCATCGAACTGCTTCACGACCGAGCGCAACGTGGGCTCGACGCCGCGGCAGTACGGGCATTGGAAATCGGAGAATTCGATAATCATTACCGGAGCGTGCGGGCTGCCGAGCAGGCGCTTGGGATCGTAAGAAACGCGAATGCGCGGCGGTTCGAGAAAAATTTGCACGTTGGCTCTGGCGCGCAATGCGGCGATGTAGTCAGCGCGGGCCTTGCGAATTTCGGCCTGGCGCAAGGAAGCTCGCAACTGCTCCTTGATCTGGCTGAACGGCCGACTCTGCAAGTTTGGCTGAGCGAGGTAGTAGGCATGAACCGCTTCGTCGGTGGGCTGCGGAATCTTGGGGTCCACTTCAGTTTCCAGCAGTCTTTCCGGGGTGAGCCCTTTCGCATTTGCCGCCCGCTCTAGAACCTCCCGGTTGATCACCGCATCCAAAGCTTTCCTTTTAATTGCATATTCTTGCTGGGCGAGCTGCATCATCTGGCCGGCGATGCTTGGCTGCAATGCCTGCTCGTAAATCGGCTTGCCGGCGATTTCGGCAATCGGTTTTGCACCGGGAACCGTAGAACCAGTTTGCGCGGCGCACGCCGAAGCGAAAAACAGCACAGCCGTCAGGAGCAATTTCGGATTCATGATTACGCCTCCTGCGTGGAAACGCGGAGTCATGCGTTCCAGATTCAAGAACACTCCCACGCCATGCACCCTGCTGCCGGAAGCTCACTCGGGCCTGGCGCAGCGGAAGGAGGGCGAATTCCCCGGCGACCTCGCCGCAAATCCCCGGCCCGAAGCCACGCTGGGAGGAATGCGCCGTCCCGATAAATCGGGACGGCGCATTGGGGGCCGTCGGGTTGACGGGCAACGCTCGGCTACTGTGTGCACTCACCCACAGGGCAGATGGGACAGGTGGCCCCTGCAACCGCATACGCGGTACCGCAAGTGGCGGGCGAGATGCAAGCGACCTTACCCAACGAGCCGACCGCTGCAGTCGCGGAGGTAACGGCGACAGCGTCGCTGAAGTTGTAGCGGCCAGCGCCTGATCCGGGACCTGTTAGGCCCGTTACTGGGGTGTCGGAAGTGGGAACGTAGCTACCCGAGTAGTTTGCGCAGTTGCCTGGGATGCAAGCGTCCGTGCTGCAAGCGCCTGATAGGTCGGCGCCAACACAGGTGTCCTTGGTTTCGTCGTACAGCCCTTCGCACGATTCGCTGCAATTGCCGCTGCCGTCGAAGCTATCGCACGGCCCGAGAGTCGTGGACGAAAGGGTCGGAGCAGATCCCGACGTCGCGGAGAGGTCGTACTCGGTGAGCGCGACGCCAGTCACCTCGCTGGCGCTGACGCCGAGAGCGCCGTTCTGTGTCCCTCCCTCGTTGCAGACCGTTCCGCTGTATGCAACCTGCACTTGTACATCGCTTGCGGTTACCACCAAGCTTGTGGTGCAAGTCTTTGTCACGCTGAGCGAGGTGGACAAGGTTACGCTGCAGGAGCCGCCGGGGGGCGTTGCCGTGTTGGCGCTGACAATGGGTCCGGGCGTCGGCCCGCAGGTCACAGTGCCTGATGGGCTGGTTGTGCCGACGGCAAAGGCGCTGTCCGTTTCAGACATGGACGCGCTAGTCGACGAGTCATCCCACGTTCCCGTCTCCTTCGGCCCCAGGGTGCTGCTGCCTTTGTTGCCGGAGCCGCTGGTGTTGTTGGTCACGCTGATCTCGTCGGGAGTAGTTGAACTGCCGATGGTGTCGCAGACCTTAACATTATAGAGAGTGCCGATACCGGTGTTAGTCACCACACCGCTGACTGGAAAGACGATTTCCGTGCCAGCGTCGTTCACGCCCGGCTGGACGCCAGTCGAGCTGCCGCAATTTTTGGTGAGGCTCATGCCGCAAAGATGGAACGGCCCGAGCAAGAAGGCCTTGAGGACCGCCGAAGTGGACTGGGAAGAGCGTGTCTCTTCGAGGAAGCTGCTGAAGCATGGCAGCGTGGTGATCCCGACGGCCGCGAGGGCCTTCGTGACGTCGATGCCGCCCTCGAAGAACAGCGGCGATTGGAGCGGGCCGATCCACGTAGGATCGACCGTAATGGAGTTGGTGACAGCGCAGTAAGGCGCGTTCTGTGCACAGATTCCCGAGGTCGGGTCGGCCAGGAGTTTGAGGTTGGTGTCTGCGCACTCACCGGGAGTCGGATTCTTGACGCCGCTAAGGCAGGAGGAGTCCCACGCATACACGGCAGGCACGGATACTCCGCCTCCCGTCACGAACTGGGAGATCACGAAGAGGTCGCCGTTGACATGCGAGCCATTGAAGCCGCCGCTGCCGTTGAGCGTGATGCTATTCTGGAAGAACCAGATGCCAATGTTGGCGTCGCCGTTGGGCGAAAGCCGGTTGGCGCCGAAGATGAGTTGAAAGTCACCGACTGAGTCATCATAAGCGGCGACGTAGCCGTCAACCAGCGTGTCCTTGTTCGGTGTGCTCGTGCTGGTGTAGGCCCAATCGGAGATCGGGTTCGGGTCTTTCGATCCCCCGGTTGTGAAGTTAACGAATGGCGACGGCTCCGGCAGAAAAGCCTGGGCCAGCGAATTGCCCTTAGCAGCCGGCGGGCCGTTGAGCAGATCCCAGTTGTCGCAGAGTTGGCCCGGGCCAGTGTAGTTGCAATCGCTGATGGTCGGAGCTCCGGGGAAACCATTTGTCGGGCTCAGTTGGAACACGGAAGTGGGCCCGGTGTTGCTTTGCGCGTGGCCCGGGGCTGCGAAGAGCAGAAGGCACGGCAGCGCGGCAAGCAACTTGAAACCGAGGCCCCGAATTCGTGGCGACGTTGAAGTTCGCATCCTTATTCCCCCTCCTCGCCCCGGCTTTCTGCCGGAGGCGACCCTTCCTCAATAGCCGGCCAAGGCGCCCGCAGGAGCGAATCATTACCGGTTACGGCCGACACGCGTTGCGTCGTGTTGGGGTGGCGAGATCCCCGTCCAGCGCCTTGGCTGGAACATGCTCTTTACGCGAGTATTTTTCACAAACAACGAGGATGGTCAATTGCCCGAAGGTGGTCGCCGCAAAGGATCAATCCGAACGGGTTAACCCGAAGGGGTTAATCCGCATTTGCGGCGCAGGGGAAGGCTCAGGAATTTCAGAACGTGAGCCTGAGGCCGAGTTGCGCGGCAAACGGAATGCCGACCGTCGTGCCCGGGCCGAAGAAATCGCCCAGCGCGCCGGCGGGCACCTGGAGCTGGGAAAGGCTGGTGATGGGTTTGGTCTGCGTACAACCAGCGTTGAGGCAAAACGCGGTCGCGTTGTAAAGATTGTTGACCGGAACGGGCAGCGCCGCAAGATCGGTGACGTAATTGGCGCCGGGATTATTCCGGTTGAACAGATTGAAGAATTCGACGAATGGCGTGAGCCGCCAGGTATCGCGCAGAGCGATCGGCCGGCTGACGCGCAGATCCACCTGGATGTACGGCGTGCCGTGGAACTGATCGAGCGAGGTCTGGACGCCGTTGACGACGGCGCGATCGGTGGTCGTATTGCCAAGGCCGTTGACGTCCACCGGGGTGGTCATCGTGAACGGGCGCGCGCTTTCAAACTGCGAAAGGGTGGAAATTTCCAGGCCGCCCGGCGCGCGAACGACGCCGCCGATGACCAGCCGATGCAGCACGTCCTCGCCCGATGGACCGTAATCTCCCGGTCCGAACGGATTGAGCGGATTGCAGACGCCGTTGACGTAATCGAACAGCTCGCCGAGGACGCATCCCCAGGTGTAGGCGCTCGAAAGCGTGTAATTGACGACCAAATTGAGCCGGTCGCCTACGTTTCCCTGCAGATGGACGAACATCGCGTCGTAACGCGAGCGATTATCGGACCGGAAAACGGAAAGATTGGGCACGCGAGCCTGCTGATCGGCGACGTCGCGCGGATAAAGCGGCGAAAAGAGCGTGTAGCCGGCGTTGTAGGTGTAGGCGCGAAACGCGTGGACGCCTTCCTCGTGGACCCAACTCGCGCTAAGTGTCCAATTCGGGCTAAAGGCGTGCTCGACGCCGACGGTGGCCTGGAGGGCGTAGGGCGTTTTGTAGCCGGGATCGATGATCGCGCCCACACCGCCATCGGCGGCGCCGGGCAAGCAACCGGGATCGCCCGGCGCGGCGCAAGCGCCGGGAGCGGCGTTGACTGACTGCAATGCGGTAACCCAGCCGTTTTGCGCCAAGTCGTTGTAATAGAGGCCGACGCCGGCGCGGAAGACGCTTTCCGCGTTGTGGCCGAACGCGTAAGCGATGCCGAGCCGCGGAGCGAGCGCGCCGCGGTAATCGTGAGGAGCTCCGTAGCTATCAAAGCCCGGAATCTGCAACGCGCGTAAGGTGAGGAGCGCGGGATTATCCAACTGGCTGCGGCCGGAAGCGGTGAACAGGCCGAAGGTGGTGTCGTAACGCAAACCGTAGTTGACGGTGAAGGAGGGCGTGACGCGCCAGGTGTCCTGCGCGTAGAGGCCCAGCCGCTTGATGCTCTGCGAAAACGTTCCGTTCGAGGCGGGCGTGGAGGTGCAGGTGGTGCCGGGAGTGACCTGGAGGGTCGCGGAGGGCGTGCAGGTGAGATCGACGGCGAATTGCTGAGGATCACTCGCGTATTCGGCGGGGTTGAGCGCGAAAGTGGTGAGAGTCTCCGCCGTTCCCGAAAGAGCGCCGCTCAGAACCGGCTCGTCAATGAACTGAATGCCGAATCGCGGTGCGTGATCGCCGGAGGTGTGGCTGACGCCGTAGAGGAACTGATAGTTTTCCTGATCGCGGAGCACGGGAAAAGCGGTGATCGGCGTGACGAACTGATTGTCGCCAAAGGTCTCGAAGCCGGAAATCGTGACCGAAGTGGAGGTGAAGGGAAACGCCAAGGCGTAGCCCAGATTGCCGCTGCGCCTCTCGGTCATGTGCAGGTAGCTGGCGCCGAAGGTGAAAGAACCGAGCCAGGTGGGGCTGAAAATATACTCGTTGTTGAGGGCGATGTTGAAATAGACGGAATGGTTCGAAGCGCCCGTGGAAGGCAGCGCCGCTTGCTGAACCAGGTCGTTTCTCCGCGTGTAATTATCCTCGGAAGCGCGCAAGAACCAGCGCGATTGTTGCGACTGCGTCCAGTCGAAACGGATCGAGCCCATCGCGTCGCGAAACGGCACCGGAACGCTGTTCGGCACGGGAATCGAGCTGACGCCCGGCAGCAAGCCATCCGAGGCGAGCGAAGCCAGGGCGTTGAATTGGGCGAGGCTGGCCGGGCTGTAAGCGATGCTGGCGTTTTCGTGAACGTATTCGAGGCCGCCGAAAAACCAGAGCCGGTCCTTGACGATCGGGCCGCCGAGCGAAGCGACGTAGTTCTGCCTGGAAAAAGGCTGTTTGGGATTCGGCGCGGGATTATCGATCGGGAAACGGGCGTTGAGCGAAGCGTCGCGCTCGTAAAGCGCCAGATCGCCGTGGAACTGATTGGTGCCGTGCTTGGTGGTGATCGCCACCGCGCCGCCGGTGGTGCCGCCGACGTCGGCTTGCGCGTCGGCCACCTGCACCGCGAACGACTGAATCACCGCGGGAGAAAAATTCTGCAGGAAGCCGCCGATGTAATCGTCGGAGTTGATCGCGCCGTCCACCGTCAGCGTGTCGTTCAGGCCGGAGCTGCCGCCGAAGGAGACGGCGGTGATGCGGGCCTTGGTGGGGTCGGAAGGCTCGACGGGCTCGGTGCCCGGAGCGAGGTAGGCGATGTTGGCGAAACTGCGAGAGGCGAGCGGAATGGTCTTGAGGTCGCGGTTCGTCACGACGCCCTGAATCACGCTGTTGGTGAGATCGAGCGGCTGGGTGGTGATCGAAGAAGGTTCGGCGTGAACGGTGACGCGGGTGACGGTCGCGGCGGGACGCATCGTCACCGTCACCGAGCGGGTGGAACTGACCTGGACGCTGACTTCGGCCTTCGCCGGAGCGAACCCGGGAGCGGTGACGCTGAGTTCGTAATCGCCCGGCTGGAGATTGTCGATACGGAAGTTGCCGTGCGTGTCCGCGGTCATGCTCCGCGCGTTCGCACGGACGCCGGCCATCGAGACGACGATTTTCGCCGAGGGAATCCGGGCGCCACTTGAATCCACCACGACGCCGACCAGATTTCCGCGAAAACCCTGCGCTCGCGCGTCTGGAACCACCGCCGCCAAGGCGACGGCCAATACCAGAATCGCCCACCCCTTCATCCCGTTCTCGTGAATCCCTTTTGTATACAAACCCACCCCAGGCTGAAAAAATACAATGGCGGCGCGCCTACTACCATGCTCGTAATTCAAGCGTGCGCACCGGTGCGCGACGTGGAACTTCCTGGATACGGATGCGAAAAGAGCCCGGCGCCGCGGGCGTTGCGTTTGCGCCACGCAGCCGGCAGCGCGCACAGACGCTGACGTCATCCGTTCACGGGAGAGCGGCGGAAATGGTTTTGGCGCGGAATCCGCGGCTCAGCGACTGGCCGCTTCGGTATGCAGGCAGACGGCGGCGCCGCCAGCAATGCCGGAATCCTCGCGGTAACGCGCGCGAACCAGCGGAATCTCGCCGCAGCGCGAATTGATGGACCACGCCGGGAGCTTTTCGCGAATCGCGTCGAACCATCCGGCCATCAGCTCGCCCATGCCGCCGCCGAAAATGATGACGTCCGGCTCGACCATATCAATAATATTGCCCAGCCAGATGGCCAGGTAATCCGCGGTTTCCGCGAGGAGCGCCTGGGCCAGCGCGTCGCCCTGCTGGTAGGCCTCGCCGATGACCTCGCCGGTGACCGCTTCCGGCTTTCCTCCGGAGAGATCAAGAATCAGCGACGGCGCGCCGGACTCGGCCAGCTTCGCGCGGGCGCGAGCGGCAAGTGAGGGGCCGCTGGCGAGCGCCTCGATGCAGCCGCGCTTGCCGCAGCCGCAGCGCGGGCCGTTGTAATCGATCGAAAGGTGACCGCCTTCGGCGGCGGCGCCGGTGCGGCCGTGAAAGATTTTGCCGTCGAGCACGAGGCCCGTGCCGATGCCGGTGCCCAGAGTGGCGTAGAAGACCGTGGAAAATCCGGCGCCCGCGCCCCAGACCGCTTCGGCCAGAGCCGCGGCGTTCGCGTCGTTATCCACGACGGCGGGCAGGCCCCAGGTTTCCGAGATGCGGCGCGCGAGCGGGAAATCGCGCCAGCAAGGCAGATTGGGCGGATTGATGATCACGCCACGGCGCGGATCAAGCGGCCCGGGACAACTGACGCCGATATAGACGCGATGCCCGCGCCGCGGGGATTCCGGCAACAGACCATCCACCACGCCGCGAACGGCCTCGAACGCCTCTTCGCCGGTTCCGCGGCTGGGCATGGGCGCGCGCCTTTTTTCCCGGATTTTGCCGACCGCGCTGACGACGCCGGCGGCGATTTTCGTGCCCCCGATATCCACTCCAATGAACGCAGGTTCGGCAACGACCATGAAGACGATTTCTCCTATACGGCGATGAGGCTTATTCCCCATATCCATGATAGACGTTCGACGGGAATTCGGCGAACCGGGGCCGCAGGCCGGCGCGCCAGCGTCACGCCCGCGGCGGCCGGAGGGGCGGAATTGCGCGGCGGCGGGCGTTGTGCTAGAAACATGAGTATGTCTTCACATTTTACGGGGCCGGCGCCGCGGCGGGTACCACGGCAGCGGCGCGGGAAGCTCCGCGTGGCGCGGCTGCTTCGCGCCGCGGAAGCGGTGATCGCCGAGCACGGCCACGAAGCCGCGACGATGTGCGCCATCGCCGAGCGCGCCGGGTCCTCGGTCGGCTCGCTGTACCAGTTTTTCCCGAACAAGGACGCTGTGGTGCAGGCGCTCTGCACCGGGTTCGTCGAGGCGTCCGATTCGCTCTGGAAAGACCTGACGGCGCGAGCGCCGAAGCTCGACGCCGGGCAACTGGCCGGGCGCATGCTTGCGCTTCCGCTGGACATCGCCAAGGACCATCCGGCGTTTCTTCCCTTGATCGATTTTCCAGCCACGGCGCACAGCCGCCGGCGGTATCAGATCATTCGCGAGCGGATTGCTGGCGCGTTGCGCGCGCGGCAACCGCGGCTTTCGCGGCCACAGGCGCTGCGCATAGCGTCCGTGGCGCACCAGATTATTCGCGGTTGCCTGACGCTTTGCGCGCGCTCGCCCATCGAAGAACGGAGCGGAATCATCGGGGAGTTTCGGGTGGTGATCGAAGGATACCTGCGGGAACGACTGGGCGTATAGGGGCGAAACATCGGAATCGGCGGCCCGCGTGACGACGCGGAGAGGAGACCGCACTTGAAGCAGCGAACGACGAGGACATGGAAGTGGGCGATCGCGGGAACCGGCGCGCTGGCGCTGGCTCTCTGCGCGGGATGCGCGACGCGGGCGCGTTCGGCGCCGGCGCGGCCCGCGCCGGCCGTGGTGACGGCGGCGGTGATCCAAAGGGACGTTCCGGTTTACGGCAATTGGATCGGCACGCTCCAGGGCTATTCGAACGAGCAGATCAAGCCGCAGGTAACCGGCTACCTGACCCGCCAGGATTACCACGAAGGCGGGCTGGTGCGGAAAAATCAGGTGCTATTCGAGATCGATCCGCGCCCGTTCCAGGCCGTTCTCGACCAGGCCGAAGCGCAACTCGCCGCGGCCCAGGCGCAACTGGCCAAAACGACGCTGGACGTGAATCGCGACATTCCCGAAGCGAAGGCGCAGGCGATTCCGCGGAGCCAGCTCGATAACGACCAGCAGGCGCAGCTGGCGGCGAAGGCCTCGGTGGAAGCAGCGAAGGCCTCGGTGGAGCAGGCGCAACTGAATCTTGGCTACACGAAAGTGCGCACGCTGATTCCCGGCATCGCGGGAATCACCGACGTGCAAGTGGGCAACCTGGTGGGTCCCACGACCACGCTCACGTCCGTTTCCGACGTAAGCCCGATCAAGGTCTATTTCCCGATCAGCGAGCAGGAATATCTGCGCATTGCCGGGCGCATCGCGCCGGGCGCGGTGGATCTGCTGTCACGCGCGGCGTCGATCCCGCTCACACTGATTCTCGCCGACGGCAGCACGTATCCCTATCGCGGGCGCATCCTGTTCGCCGATCGCCAAGTGGACGCGGCGACGGGGACGATCCAGATCGTCGGCTCTTTCCCGAATCCGCGCGATCTGCTGCGGCCGGGCGAATACGCGCAGGTGCGGGCGTTGACGGAAGTGCTGAAAAACGCGCTGCTGGTGCCGCAATCGGCGGTGACGCAGCTGCAAGGCAGTTATCAGGTGGTCGTGGTAGGACCGCGCCAGCACGCGCACATTCGCACAATCCAGACGGGCGAGACCATGGGAACGATGTGGGTGGTCACCAGCGGCTTGCAGCCAGGAGAGCGCGTGATCGCACAGGGAGCGGAGAAAGTGCGCGAAGGCGAGGAAGTGCGGCCCGTCGCTGGGCAGCCGGCGGGAGCGCGCTGACCCATGTCTAAATTTTTCATTCGCCGCCCGATCGTCGCCATCGTCATTGCGATTCTGACGGTGATCGTCGGCACCATAACGATTCTCCGCCTGCCGATTTCCCAGTTCCCGGACATCGTTCCTCCGGAAACGATGATCCAAGCCACGTTCGTCGGGGCGGACGCGAAGACGATCGCGCAGTCGGTGGCCACGCCGATCGAGGAACAGATGAGCGGCGTGGACAACATGAATTACATGTACTCGCTCAGCTCGACCTCGAACAGCCAGCTGAGAATGGTGGTGGATTTCGCGGTCGGGACGAATCCCGACACTGACCTGATCCTCAGCCAGATGCGCGAGACGCAAGCCTCGGCGCAATTGCCCTCCGAGGTTTCCCGGTACGGCGTGATCGTGCAGAAATCGGTGACGTCGCCGATGATGCTGATCGGCCTCTATTCGCCGCATGCCACCTACGGCGCGCAGTTTCTGGCCAATTACGCCTACATCAACCTGCTCGATCCGATCACCCGGCTGCATGGGATCGGCAACGTGCAGATTTTCGGCGCGGGCCAATACGCGATGCGGGTGTGGCTGAATCCGGACAAGATGGCGAAGCTGGGGATCACCGTTCCCGACGTCGTCAGCGCCATCAACGCGCAGAACACCGTGAATCCGGCGGGCCAGATCGGCGGCGAACCCGCGCCCAACGGCCAGCAATTCACCTATCCGGTTTTGGCGCAGGGCCGACTGGTGACTCCGAAACAGTTCGGCGACATCGTCGTTCGCGAGAATCCGAACGGCGGAATCGTGCGCGTGCGCGACGTCGCCAACGTGCAGCTCGGCACGCAGTTCTACAATCTGCGCGGCCGGCTGAACGGGCGGCCAAGCGCCATCGTCGCGATTTACCAGCTGCCCGGCTCGAACGCCGTGGACGACGCCCGCGAAGTGCGGAATTTCATGGCCGGCGCGAAGACGCAGTTTCCCACCGACATGAACTACGCCGTTTCGCTCGATCAGACGCTGGCGGTGACGCAGGGGATGAAGGAGATCCTGATCACGCTGGGCATCGCGCTGCTCCTGGTGATTCTGGTGGTCTACCTGTTCCTGCAGAACTGGCGAGCAACGCTGATCCCGCTGCTCGCCGTTCCCGTTTCCCTGGTCGGGACGTTCATCCTGTTCCCGGTTTTCCATTTTTCGATCAACACGCTTTCGATGTTCGCGATGGTGCTGGCGATCGGGCTTGTGGTGGACGACGCGATCGTCGTGGTCGAGGGCGTCGAGCGTCACATCGAGGAGGGCCTTGCGCCGCGCGAAGCCGCCGCGCGCGCGATGGAAGAGCTGTCGGGCCCGGTGATCGGCATCGCGATGGTGCTCTCTTCGGTGTTCATTCCGACCGCGTTCATTCCCGGGATCACCGGGCGGCTCTATCAGCAGTTCGCGGTCACGATCGCCGTTTCCGTCGTCATCTCCGCGTTCAACGCGCTCAGCCTGAGCCCGGCGCTGGCGGCGCTGCTGTTGCGGCCGAAAAAACCCGGCCGCGGGCCGCTCGCCGCGTTCTTTCGCTGGTTCAATCGCGTTTTCGCGCGTTCGGCGGACCGCTACGTTCGCATTTCCGGAGGGCTGATCCGCAAGAGCGCCGTGGCTATGCTGCTGCTGGCGGTGTTTCTGGGCGGCGCGGCGATACTGGGCAAGCGCCTGCCCACCAGCTTCCTGCCGAACGAGGACATGGGCTACACCTACGTCAACCTGCAGCTTCCCAACGGCGCTTCGCTCCAGCGGACCGACGCCGCGGCTCACGAGATCGAGCAGGTGCTGCGGAAAACGCCGGGCGTTCGCTACGTCACGGGCGTTTTGGGCTTCAGCCTTCTGAGCACCGTGCAGGCGACGAACTCCGCGTTTTTCTTCGTGCGGCTGCAGCCGTGGAAGGATCGCACGAAGATGAGCGAGCAGGTGTGGGCGATTCAAGCGCGCCTGAACCGCGAGCTCAGCAATCTGCCGCAAGGCACCGCGTTCACGTTTTCGCCGCCGGCGATTCCCGGCGTGGGCACTTCGGGCGGATTCACGTTCGTCCTGGAGGACCGCAGCGGACAGGGCACGGCGTTCCTGGCCGCGAACCTGGCGAAGTTTCTCGCCGCGGCGAGAAAACGGCCGGAAATCGGCTCCGTGTTCAGCACGCTCGTTCCCGACATGCCGGAGCAATTCGCCCACGTGGACCGCGCCGCGGCGCTGAAAATGGGCGTTCCCCTTCCGGACGTCTACACGTCGCTCCAGGCTTTTCTGGGCGGCATTTTCGTGAACTATTTC
>JAKAOH010000255.1 GCA_021812285.1 Acidobacteriota bacterium
GGGCAGACGCCTGGCCAGGCGCGGAGCCGGAACGCGCGTAAGGGCCGGGCCACGCGAAACGATGCCGGTCGGGCGGCCTGCGGTTTCGATCCATGCCAGGTCGGCGCCGGCGGCCACAGCGTGCTGGGGCGCCGATTCCGGTTGCGAGCCCTGCGCCGCCCATTGCGCCATGCGGTTGAGCGTGGTCGTGGCGCCAGCGGCCTGCGCGTCGAGGAGTTTTCCGCCCTGCTCAGTGGCGACTTCGAGCGGGCGGGGGAACCATTTGTCGAGCGTGCGGTTCATCAGCGCGTAGCTGACGAAAAAGAGAAACATTACGGGCAGCAGGGAAATGGCCATCGCGCCGTAAACCATGCGCGTCTTGAAGCGCGAGCCAAGTTGCTGCGCGCGCTGCTCCGCCCACAGCCGCACAAGGGTGCGGCCCAGAACCAGCACGAACACCAGAAACGCGGAAACCACGAACACGGTGACGGAAAACAGGATCGGATTGGTGGGATGGAACGGCGTATTCAGCGAGCCGAGCGTGAAAATCGCCGAAGCCAGTAGCGCGACGACGAGTCCGCCGAGGGCGAGCCAGACGCGTTGCGCCTTGCGCCGGCTCATGGTTTCGGCTCCAGGAACCGGCCGAGGGGGCATTCGCCGCAGCGCGGCTCGCTCTTGATGCACCAGCGCTTGCCCGTTTCCACGAGCAGAGCGTGATATTCGTTGAAAATGCGCGCCTGGCGCGGCAATTCGGCGTGAAAGAGCGCCTGAGCCTGGTGATAGTCGGCGTCGGGATGCGCCAATCCGTGGCGCGAGAGAATGCGCCGGGTGTACGCGTCCATCACGAAAACGGGGTGGTTTCCGGCGTAGAGCAAAATCGAGTCGGCGGTTTCCGGGCCGATACCATGAATCGCGAGGAGGCGCTGGCGCAGCGCGGCGGTCGGCTGGCGAAACATCCGGTCGAGCGAACCGCCGAAGTCGCGATCCAGAAATTGCACGAAAGCCTTCAGTTTTTTCGCTTTCTGGCGGTAGTAGCCCGACGGGCGCACGAGGCGTTCGAGCCGGCTGAGCCGCACGCGCGCAAGCGCTGCGGGCTGGAGCAGGGAAGCCGAGCGCAAATTCGCGATGGCCCGCTCGACGTTGGCCCAAGACGTATTCTGCGTCAAAATCGCGCCGACGATCACTTCAAACGGGGTCTGGGCCGGCCACCAGTGCTGCGGGCCCAGCCGGCGGCGAAGCGCGTGGTAGAAGACGGAAAGCGCGCGTTTCGGCGCTTGTGCGGCGGCGGCCGGAGTTGCGGCCGGAGCGGATGCGGATAGCAGAGCCAAGGGCATCTCTTGACGGAAGATAGCGGTGGATTCCCGCCCGCGTCAAGCGGCTGGGCGCGCCCCGGCTCCGCGGGCTATGGCAAAGGACTGACTGCCCGTTATCGTTTCCGCAAGCCTGCCGCGTTGCGCTCTCCGCGGCGGAGCCGGGGCTGGTACACTGAAATCCCCTTCCTGTTCAGCTCTCCTGGCGAGAGCTTCCCGATGTCCACGTGGCTGGGTGAATTTCTGGTCAAAGAACGGCTGGTGAGCTCCGAACAGCTCCGCCAGGCGCTGGATGATTCTCGTCTGAACGGCGGGCGGCTGCAAACGTCACTGGTGAAGTTGGGCCACGCGCGGGCGGAAGAGATCGCGCTGGCGATCGCGCGGCATTACGGCGCGCCGTACATCAGCCTTCGGCACCATGAAGTGGATCCCAGCGTGGCGCGGCTGGTGCCGCAGGAGATCGCCCTGCGCCATCAGGTGCTGCCGCTCTCGCGCGTGGATTCGGTTCTCACCATCGCCATGGCGGATCCTTCGAACGTGTCCGTGATGGACGACGTCAAATTCCTCACTGGGCTGGAACTGGAACTGGTGGTCGCGTCGGAAGAGGCGATTCTGGCCGCGATTGAAAAGGTATACGGGGAAGCGGCGGGCGCCGACGAACTGGACCGGCTGATCCGCGACCTTGGCGTCGAGCCGGATTCGCTGGAACTCGATACGGACCAGGAGGACCCGGAAAACACGACGGGGGAGCGGAGCGAGCAGGCGCCCGTCGTGCGGCTGGTGAACCTGCTGCTGGCTGAAGCGGTGGACCGCGGCGCAAGCGACATCCACATCGAGCCGTCGGAAAAGCAGCTGCGCGTGCGCTACCGGATCGACGGCGTGCTCGAAACGGTGATGAACCCTCCGGTGCGGCTGAAGGACGCGATCACCAGCCGGATCAAGGTGATGGCAAAGCTCGACATCAGCGAGAAGCGGCTGCCGCAGGACGGCCGCATCAAGAGCCGCTATTCGCGCGCGGGAAAATCGAAGACGGTGGATCTCCGAGTTTCGATCGTGCCGACGCTCTTCGGCGAAAAGGTGGTTTTGCGGCTGCTCGATCAGGAAAGCCTGCGGCTGGATATGCGGCTGCTCGGGTTCGAGCAGTATTCGCTGGAAAGTTTCGAGCGTTCGATCGAGAAACCATTCGGGATGGTGCTGGTGACGGGCCCGACCGGTTCGGGCAAGACGAACACGCTCTATTCGGTGATCGCGCGGCTGAATACGCCGGACAAGAACATCCTGACGGCCGAGGATCCGGTGGAGTTTCAACTGCCGGGAATCAGCCAAGTGCAGGTGAAGGAGCAGATCGGGCTGACGTTCGCGGCGGCGTTGCGGGCGTTCTTGAGGCAGGACCCGAACATCATTTTGGTGGGAGAGATTCGCGACCAGGAAACGGCGGAAATCGGCGTGAAAGCGGCGCTGACCGGGCATCTGGTTCTTTCCACGCTGCACACGAATGACGCGCCGTCGGCGATCACGCGGCTCATCAACATGGGCATCGAGCCGTTTCTGGTGGCGACCTCGCTGAATCTGGTTTGCGCGCAACGGCTGGTTCGCCGCGTTTGCCGCGAATGCCGCGAGCCGGTCAGCCTGCCGCAGCCGGCGCTCATCGACGCCGGATTCAGCCCCGAGGATGCGCGGACGGTGCAGCTGGTCCGCGGGCGCGGCTGCTCCTCGTGCCGGCGCAGCGGCTATCGAGGGCGAACGGGGCTTTTCGAAGTCATGGAAATCACGTCCGAGCTGCGGGAAATGATTCTGGTGGGAGCGTCGGCGCTGGAACTGAAGCGGAAAGCGCTCGAGAGCGGCATGGCGACGCTGCGGCAGAGCGGGCTGCGAAAGGTCGCGGCGGGCGTCACCACGCTGGAGGAAGTTTTGCGGGAAACGATCGGCTGAGAGGAAGGCCCGGATGAGCGCACCGAGTCTGAGCGACCTTTTGAAGAAAATGACCGAGGCGGGTGCGAGCGATCTGCACATCTCCGCGCAAAGCCCGCCGCGGCTGCGCGTCCACGGCCGGCTGAAACCGGTTGAAGGCTGCGAACCGCTCAGCGGCGCCGAGACGAAAGCGCTTGCCTACAGCGTGATGACCGACGCGCAGAAGCGCAAACTCGAGGAGGATCTGGAAATCGATTTTTCGTTCGGGCTGCGGGGTCTCGCGCGATTTCGCGCCAACGTTTTTCACCAGCGCGGAGCGGTTGGCGCGGTGTTCCGCAGCCTGCCGTGGGAAATCCTGGGTTTCGAGCACCTGGGCCTGCCGCCGGTGGTGGGCTCGCTGTGCGAGCGACCGCGCGGGCTGGTGCTGGTGACCGGCCCTACCGGCTCGGGCAAATCCACGACGCTCGCGGCG
>JAKAOH010000256.1 GCA_021812285.1 Acidobacteriota bacterium
GCCGGCAATACCACGCTGGCGCAGGGCAAGCCGCCGACCGAGGCCGGCAATACCACGCTGGCGCAAGGCAAGCCGCCGACCGAGGCCGGCAATACCACGCTCGCCCAGGGCAAGCCGCCGACCGAGAGCGACAGCACCAATCTCGCCGCCGCGCACTGCGAATAACCCTAGGCGGGGCCCCGCGCGGGGGCCCGTGTCTGGCGAAACGGGCCGTCTGCCGGAAAGGGCAGGCGGCCTTGTTTTTTGCCCGGGCGGAACCGCGGCATGATTATCGCAAAGCCATCCCTCATGCGTTGCGATGACCAGGGAAGCCGGTGTTCCGCCAGTGGCCGCAGCCGCGGCGTGCGGGCCCGCGCCACTGGCGGCGGAGCTGTTGCCAAAAAGCGTCAGCGAATTGCCATGACGGCATCCTTACCGCCTGGTGCCGGAAAATTAAGCAATGGGTGGCAGGTTCGTGCTAAACTGAGCTTCGTTGAGATGCAGATGACGCCGTGCGGCGCCCGGGCAGCCGCCGCATGGTGCGCAGACCGCGGAGAATGCGCATGGCGGAGTTGCAAGACGCCAAGCACGGCACCGAAAACGCTGGATCGATTCGGCGCGCGGGCGGTGGCTGGCACGATGTCACGGGGGAAGAGTTCAGGAAAAAATTCCTTGCGCCGCCGCGCAATCAGGCTTAAACCCTAACATAAACTAGAACAAAAAAGGAACCAATCCCGAGGAGCCGAAGCTTTCCCGCCCGAACCCAGATCTCTTCTCTCTAACAGAGCCACGGAGCGACGATGAGTTTCATCGAAGACCTGTTTTCCCAGTCCCGGCGCGCTTACGAGAGCAAGCGTGAAAGCGAGATGTCGCTGAGCGAATATCTCGATCTCTGCCGTGGCGATCCGATGGCCCATGCCACCGCCGCCGAACGCATGGTCGCCGCCATCGGCGAGGCCGAAATCCTCGACACCTCGAAAAATCCGCGCCTCGGCCGGGTGTTCATGAACCGCACCATCCGGGTTTATCCGAGTTTCGCGGATTTCTACGGGATGGAGGAGACGATCGAGCGAATCGTCAATTTTTTCCGATTCGCGGCGCAAGGCCTGGAAGAGCGCAAGCAGATTCTCTACCTGCTCGGCCCGGTCGGCGGCGGCAAATCCTCGCTCGCCGAGCGGCTCAAGCTTTTGATGGAAAAACTGCCGATCTACGTGCTCAAGGCCGGCGATCAACTGAGCCCGGTTTTCGAAAGCCCGCTCGGCCTCTTCGATCCCGAAACCATGGGGGAGGCGCTCGAGGCGCGCTATCACATCCCGCGCCGGCGTCTGACCGGCCTGCTTTCGCCCTGGGCGCTCAAGCGGCTCGATGAATTCGCTGGCGACATCACGCGGTTTCGCGTCGCCCGCTTGCACCCCTCGCGGGCGCGCCAGATCGGCGTCACCAAGACCGAGCCGGGGGACGAAAACAACCAGGATATTTCGAGCATGGTCGGGAAAGTCGATATCCGCCTGCTCGAGCATTACAGCCAGAACGATCCCGACGCCTATAGCTATTCCGGCGGCCTCAACCGCGCGACGCAAGGGCTCCTCGAATTCGTCGAGATGTTCAAGGCGCCGATCAAGATGCTGCATCCGCTGCTCACCGCAACGCAGGAGGGCAATTACGTCGGCACGGAGAATATCGGCGCGATTCCGTTCCAGGGCATCATTCTGGCCCACTCCAACGAGTCGGAGTGGCAGAGTTTCCGCAACAACAAGAACAACGAAGCCTTCATCGATCGCATCTGCGTGATCAAGGTGCCGTATTGCCTGCGCGTGACCGAGGAAGAGCACATCTATGAAAAACTGATCCAGGGCAGCGAACTCGCGGAGAGCCCCTGCGCTCCGGGCACGCTCGAGATGCTGGCGCGGTTTTCCGTTCTCTCGCGTCTCCGTCCACCTGCGTCGGGCAGCCTGTTTTCAAAAATGCGTGTCTATGACGGCGAAAGCTTGAAGGAGACCGACCCCCACGCCAAATCGGTACAGGAATATCGTGATGCCGCCGGCCTCGACGAGGGCATGGACGGCGTTTCCACGCGCTTTGCCTTCAAGGTGTTGTCGGCAACCTTCAACTATGACACCCAGGAGGTCGGCGCCGATGCGGTGCATCTGATGTATGTGCTCGAACAGGCGATCCGGCGCGAGCAGTTCGGCAATGAGACCGAGAAGAAATATCTGGAATTCATCAAGGCCGAACTCGCGCCCCGCTATGCCGAATTCATCGGCAACGAGATCCAGAAGGCCTATCTCGAATCCTACAATGATTACGGGCAGAATCTGTTCGACCGCTATGTCGATTACGCCGATGCCTGGATCGAGCATCAGGATTTCAAGGATCCCGATACCGGACAATTGATGGATCGCGAATTGCTCAATCTCGAACTGACCAAGATCGAGAAGCCGGCCGGCATCGCCAATCCCAAGGATTTCCGTAACGAAGTCGTGAAATTCTCGCTTCGTGCCCGCGCCGCCAACGCCGGGCGCAACCCGGCCTGGACATCGTATGAGAAAATCCGCGAAGTGATCGAGCGGCGAATGTTCAGCCAGGTCGAGGAGTTGCTGCCGGTGATCAGCTTCGGCAGCAAGAAGGAGAACGAGACCGAGAAGAAGCATAATGAATTCGTCCAGCGCATGATGTCGCGCGGCTATACCGAGCGGCAAGTCCGCCGCCTGGTGGAATGGTACATGCGCGCGAAGCAGGCGGGCTGAACGGAGCAGGAAGGCGGAACGGCGCGTGAACATCATCGACAGACGGCTCAATCCCAAGGGCAAGAGTCTCGCCAACCGGCAGCGCTTTCTCCGCCGTGCCAAGAAGCAGATCCTCGATGCCGTCCGCGAGGCCTCGGCGCGCGACGGCATCACCGGGCCGAGCAATCAGCGCATCCGCATCAAGGCCGACACGCTGCGCGAGCCGCGCCTGCATCAAGCCGGGCAGGGCGGCGAACGCTGGCATGTCGCGCCGGGCAACAAGGAGTATGTCGAGGGCGATCGCATCCCGCGGCCGCCGCAAGGCGAAGGCGGCGGCCGCGGTGGCTCGCCCGACGGCGACAGTGAGGACACGTTCCAATTCGTCCTCAGCCGTGACGAATTCATCGATCTTTTTCTCGAGGATCTGGAGCTGCCTGATCTTCTGCGCAAGGAACTGCGCGAGACCGAAGGCACGACGCCGCGCCGCGCCGGCTTTCAGACGAGTGGTGCCGCCGCCAATCTCAATCTCGTCCGCACCATGCGCAACAGCCTCTCGCGCCGGATCGCGCTCCGCCGCCCGCGTCCGGAGGAAATCGCCGCGCGTGAGGAGGAGCTGGCGCGTCTGAGCAAAGCCGACGACGCTGATCCCGAGACCCTGGCGCGGCTCGCCGCCGAGATCGAGGTCAAGCGCCGCCGCTCCCGCCGCGTGCCGTTCATCGATCCCATAGACGTGCGCTACAACCGTTTCGAGGACGTGCCACGTCCGGCGGTGAGCGCGGTGATGTTTTGCCTCATGGATGTCTCGGGCTCGATGACCGCGCATATGAAGGATCTCGCCAAGCGTTTTTACAAATTGCTCTATCTTTTTCTCAGCCGACGCTACAAGCGGGTCGAAATCGTGTTCATCCGCCATACGCAC
>JAKAOH010000075.1 GCA_021812285.1 Acidobacteriota bacterium
ATGCAGGCCGGGCACGACGATATCGGAAGGATAGCGGTGACGCCCGGTGACGAATTCGATGGCGCCGACTTTTTCGAGCGGCTTCCCAGCAACCGTCCAATCGGCGGGTGGTTCGAGCGGATCGGTGACGACGATCGCTTTCGCCAGCGTCTGGCCGGTGGCCAGAGCGCCATAGGCGAGCGTTTTTCCCGTGGCGGGATTTCGCACAGCGCCGTTTTCCGCGACGAGCGTTTTTTTATCCGCGTGCCAGCGGTCGGCGGCCAATTCGAGCAAGATTTCGCGCGCGGTGGCGCCGACGCGGCGCAGTTCGGGGCCCATGGTGGGCGTGGTGCGGCTGCCGAAGGTGCCCATGTCGAATGGCGTGCGCGCGGTATCGCCCATCACCATCGAAATCGCGTCCACGGCAACTTTCAGCTCTTCGGCCACCTGCTGCGCGAGCGACGTGCGGATGTTTTGCCCGACTTCGACCTTGCCGGTGAAGACGGTCACCACTCCGCTGGGCGCGATATGCAGCCACGCGCCGACGTTTTTCGGCAGCGGCGGCATGCGAAAGCGAAATCTCGGCCGGCCGCTTTCCTGCGCCAGCGCCGGAGCCGGCTCGCCCATCACTAGAAACACGCCGATCCCTCCGCCGACCACTTTCAGGAAATCGCGGCGCTCGAGTTCGAAATGATAGGTGGGCGGGGCGAAGGCTTCGTAGCGTTCGGGCTCGAACGTTTCGAGCGGGCGCGTTTCTTCCGAATTTTTCGGATCGCTCATCGCGCGCCTCCTTTCGCCATGCGGTCAGCGGCCAGATGGACCGCGCGGAGAATGCGCGGATAGGTGCCGCAGCGGCAGATATTTCCGTTCAAAAACTCGATGGCCTGCGCGTCGGTGGGATGCGGAATCGCGTCGAGCATGGCGACCGTGGTCATAATCATGCCCACGGTGCAGTAGGCGCATTGGAAGGCTTCGGCTTCGAGGAAGGCCTGCTGCACGGGATGGAGCTTGCCGTTGCGATCGAGACCTTCAATCGTAGTTACCTCCTGGCCGTTCGTCAGATCCCCGACTTTGGTAATGCACGATCTTCGCGAATAGCCGTTGACGAGCACGGTGCAAGCGCCGCATTCGCCTTCGCCACAGCCGTATTTCGAGCCGGTGAGGCCGAGGTGATCGCGCAAGACGGTGAGCAGGCTGGTTTCCGGAGCCGTATTCACGGAGTAATTCCGGCCGTTCACCTTGATTTCGATGGACATGAGGGCCTCTCTTCCCGCGCAGGGCTTTCCGCGCGATCGAGCGAGTTTCCTGGAAGGTGGGATTCGCCCGGAGGGGTTTGCGTTACATCCCGGCGCCAGTTTATCGCAGCGCGGGCGCGGCGGGATCGCCCTGTTTTCAAATGGAAGCCTGCCACTGACCTGGACGGGAAGCGAACCCGAAAAAACGCGCGTTTGGGCGATGGCCAACATGAGGTGCGCGAGGGGTCGGGAACGGCTTCGCAGGGTGTCACAGGTGGTCGAGCAAACAATCCGGTAAGCGATTTTGTTTCAGCGAGATAATTTTTGCAGGGTGTCACTTTTTGGGCCTCTTTTGAGTGAGCGACGAGGCCTGAATTCGGAGTTACGGGCCTGCTCGGGCGGACGAGGCCATTTCCTTTCCAAGCAAGCGTCGGCATGTGATGCTTCTTCCTTTGCGCGAGTGAAGGGCTGCTTTCTTCCGCGCGCGATGGTATTTTCGCGCGATGCGACCCGGAGCGCGAGGGGTGGTTCTACGTAAGGAGGCACGGGGGAATTGCGGCGGGCCGGCTGGGGGCTCTCTTTCCGATGGGCGCGGTCCCGATAGAAGGCATCGGGATGCAAGGGGTGCAGATGCAAAGGACGCAAATGCCGGGGCTACTCGCCTGCGCTTCGTATTCAGGAGTGGGAGCGCCGCTCGTGGAGATTGATTGCGTCGCCTGGCATGGACGGGAGGCGATCACGAGAAGCCCCACGTTTGGCTAGCCCCGAACGTGGGCCACCCGGTTTCGCAACGTCTGCCGGCGTGCATGCCGCGAAAGGAGTTCCTGACGAATGGCGGGAACGAAACTAGGCCGAGTCTCGTAGAATTCTGGGGGAGGGGTGACGCAGATGCCGCAACGACGATCGTTGATCGGGCCGCTGGTTCTGGTGGGATTCGGTTTGCTGCTGCTGTACAGCAGCCTGCGCTCGAACTGGTCCGCCTGGGAAGTGGTTTGGCGGTATTGGCCGCTGATTTTGATCGCGTGGGGACTGGGCAAGTTGTGGGACCATCTGCGCGCGCGCGATTCGGCCGAGCCGGCTTCGCCGACGCGATTCAGCGGCGGGGAACTCGGCATGGCGATTGCCCTGGTGGCGCTGGTGGCGCTGGCCATGCTGCACAAACCCTCGCCGGCGCCGGCTTCGAGTTCCGGCAATTTTCATTTTTCCCAGACGGTCGAGGCGCAGGGAGCGAAATCGGTCCAGGCCAATATCGTGCTCGGAGCCGGCGACCTGAACGTTTCCGGCGGCGCCACGAATCTGCTCGAAGCGGATTGCAGCTATTACCGGTCCTGGCAGATTCCTCATCTGCGGTACGACGTTGCCGGCGCAAACGGGAATCTGGAACTTCGGGAATCGGGCGAGCACGACGTTCACTTCGGCTTCGGCGAGAACGAGGGCAGCAAGTGGAACCTGCGGCTAGGCAATCAGGCGCCGCTCGATCTCGATGTGAAACTGGGCGCGGGCAGCGGGCATTTGGATCTGAGCGGCGTGCCGCTGACGCACCTGCGCGTCGCCGGCGGCGCGGGCAAGCTCTATGTGGATTTGCGCGGCGATTGGAAACAGAGCTTCGACGGGCGAATCGCGGCGGGAGTGGGCACAATCACGGTTCGCTTGCCGTCCACGGTGGGCGTGCGCGTGCACGCGAAGGGCGGCTTGGGCAGCGTGTACGCGCCGGGATTGCGGCGCGAAGGCAACGTGTATGAAAACGCCGCGCTGGGAAAATCGCCCGTCACACTCAATCTGGACGTTTCGAGCGGCATCGGCACGATCAACCTGGAGTCGGGCCACTGAAGGGCGGCGCGGCCGGGAAAAGGTTTTCCCGGGTTTCCACAGGTCCTACCCTTGACACCGCGGCGGGTCCGGCGGTAGAAAGCCCATGGGCAGGAAGTGGGTGCGATCGCAGGAAATTTTTTCAAAGGGTAGCGAAACGTCTCGCACCCGCATAGCGCCGTTGTGTTTTCGGCGAGTTCCGGTGAGTTTTTCCAGCGGAACGCGCGAGTGACGTTACCGCAACGGAAGAACGCGCCGCGAAGAGAACGGAAGAAACCCGCGAAGGCGGGACGGGGCGGATGCGCGCCGCAGGTTGCCGCAGCGAGTGGCGTCGCCACGGTGGGACCGATGGGGCGATGGCAAGTGAGAGTTTCGAAATTGGAGAGCGAACGGTTCCGTTCCGGCTGGGTGAGGCCGACGGACAGGAAACAAGTAACAGCCGGGTTCCTTGTCATTCAAATTTCATCAGGCTTTTTTCCGGTGGCAACAGTTCCCGGCGAAACTCGTGGTTCTCGCGAGTTGGCGCGGAAGGGGTACAGCTTGCCGCAGGGCTTTCCCATTAACACCGCGCGCGTGCGGGCGCGCGCGGCGATCGAAACGCCGGTTTTTCCGCAGGCGAAGCAGGTCTTCGGCTGTTTGGGGGCGTTTCGACGATCCGGGGATTCGATCCAGGAGTCCCGCAATCTTTCAGGGAGGGCTACATGTCAGCAGATTTGACGCGGGTGTTGTCCGCGGGTGTGTTTGCGCAATCGAAGCCTGAAGGTCGCGGCCGGAAAGCGCCGGTTCGCGGCGAGCGCCGTGGCCGTTTGGCCGGGAAGCTCACTCGTTTAGCGGTTCTTCTCGCCGCTTTCTTCGCGCTGGTTCCCATTGCCGCGCACGCCCAGCAAAGCCTGGGCGCGGTCAACGGGACCGTCAAGGACACTTCCGGCGCGGTGGTGCCGGGAGCGGCCGTGAAGGTGGTGAACACAGGCACAAACCTGACGATCACGGTGGAGACGCAAAAAGACGGTTCGTTCAACATCGTGAACCTGCCGATCGGCACCTACACGGTGACGGTCACCAAGTCCGCCTTCAAGACGGTGGTGCACAGCCAGATTCTGGTGCAGGGCAACCGCACGACCACCGTCAACACCGTCATCGAACCCGGCGCCATCACGTCCACGGTCACCGTGGCCGCCACGCCGCTGCTCAATCAGACCGATACGACCAACGGTTACGTCCTTGGCGCGCACCTGGTCAGCACCGCGCCGCTGGGCACCGGCAGCTTCACGCAGCTGGCCACGCTGGCTCCTGGCGTCAACGCCGACCTGCTGAGCGGATCGGGCACGAACGCCGGTCTGGGCAACCAGGAGATCTGGGCGAACGGGCAGCGCGACACGAGCAACAGCGTTTCCTTCAACGGGATCAGCGGAAACAACGTATTCAACGGCAAGACATCCAGCTCGGTTTCCGAGAGCCGCTTCGTCCTGAACACGAACGAGCAGTTCCTGGCGGGCGGGCAGATTCAGACGAACACCTCGGTCTACGACTCGATCGGCCAGGGCATGCCCACGCCGCCGCCGGAAACGATCGAAGAGATGCACGTGCAGACCTCGATGTACGGCGCTTCCCAGGGCGCCAACAGCGGCGCGCACATCGCCGTCGTCACGAAGTCCGGCACGAACAATTTCCACGGCCAAGCGTACGAATACCATCAGACCGACGCGTGGAACGCGAACCAGTTTTTCCTCAACGCCGCCGGCATTTCGCGGCCGCCGCTTCACCGCAATACGTTCGGCGGTCTGCTGGGCGGTCCAATTATCCACAACAAGATGTTCTTCTTCGGATCGTATCAGGGCCAGCGCGTGACGGATGCTTTCAACGGGGCGACCTCCGGCGTGAACGTTCCGGTGGGGCTCAATAACGACCGTAGCGCCACGGCTCTGGCGCAGTTGACGAACACGGATTACAAAACCAACATCACGGCAAGCCAAATCGATCCGGTCGCGCTGGCGATCATGCAGGCCAAGACGCCCAGCGGGCAGTACATCGTGCCTTCGCAGACGATCAACAACACGACCGAGATGGGCCTGCTCGGCTACAACGCCTTCGTGCAGGGTCCGCCGAGCACGTTCAAAGCCGACCAGATCAACGCGAATATCGACTACAATTTCAGCAATCGCGACCGTTTCTCAGAAAAGTACTACTTCCAGAACGATCCATCGACCAGCCCGTTCGCCGTCAGCGAGGTGCTCGGATTCCCGCAGTCGCTGAAGGCGGGCAGCCAGGTGGTTTCGCTCGACAACATTTTCACGCCGACGGCGAACACCTCCTGGGAGCAGAGGTTCGGGTTCGTTCGCCAGATCGCTTACGCTCACACCGGCCAATCCTTCACGCCGCAGTCAATTGGCCTGAACATCCTGGGCAGCACGATTTTTCCCGGCTTCCAGATCAACGAAGCCAATTCGGTCACCGGGAATGGCCTGGGTATCGGTCCGTCGAACAATTTCGCGAACGCGGGCGTGTTCCAGAATCAGTTCGAAGCCGCGACGAATTACACCTGGATTCACGGAATCCAGAATCTTTCCTTCGGGCTGGTCTTCGATTACGGACAGCTCAACGTGGTCAACAAGGAAAACCAGGTGGCGATTTTCAGCTTCAACAATTTCGCCGATTTCATTACAGGAACCATGGGCGGCCACAGCCGCAGCAGCGGCACCTTGCTCAACGGCGAAACGAACCGCTACTACCGTTACCATCAGGTGGGTCTTTTCGCTCAGGATCAGGTCCGTGTGGGCAGCAACCTCACTCTCGACTTGGGCCTTCGTTGGGATTGGGACGGCCCGCTCTACGAAAAGAACGGCTTGCTCACCAACTTCTACACGCAGGACTACTCCTACTATCCCTGGAACGACACGATCAACAACATCGGGCTGGTGGTTGCCGGGAACAATAAACAGTTCTGCGCGCAGAAGGAACCGTATTGCGTGAGCAATTCGACGCTGACCGGGCGGCAGTGGATGTTCGAGCCGCGGATCGGCGTGGCCTGGAGTCCGAGCTTCGTGAAAAACTTCGTGGTTCGCGCCGGGTTCGGCCTTTACGCGGACCGCGGCGAATTCTTCACCGAACTCTCGCCCAGCGCCGGGCTCGGCATCAGCGGACCCTTCGGCGTCACGACCGAAATGCCCTTCACCGTTCCGTTCGACACGAGTTGCTCCGGCGGGCTCTGCCTTTCGAACAGTCCTTTCGGCACCGCGGCTCCGCCACCGCCGCCGAGCAATTTTTCCGAGGTCCAATCGCTGGTTTACAACCAGTCCGGGCTGAGCGGCTGCCCCGAGCCGGTGACGCCCACGTGCACGCCGACGGGTTTCGCGAATTTCGCGTTCCTTTTCGGCGGCTACAACCCCAAGAGCTCGCTGCCCTATTCCGCGAACTGGACACTCGACCTGCAATGGCAGCCGCGGAACAGCTGGCTGGTGGACGTCGGCTACGTCGGCAATCACGGCTTCAACGAACTGCTGCCGATTCCCTTCAACCAGGCGCAGATCGCCACGCCGCAGAACCCGGTGAACGGCCAGATTTATTCCTACGGGTTCCAAGCGACCGACGTGAACGGCAATCCGCTGGTAACCGAACAGGTGATGACGACGATCGGAGCGTTTCCGTTCTCGGACGGAAACACGGCGCTTCGCGTGCCGTACATCGGTTACAACCCGAATTCGGACTTCAACTCGGCCGTCGGCATCTCGAACTACAACGCCTTGCAGATTGGCGTCACCAAGCGCATGAGCTACGGTTTGCAGCTCACCGGCTCGTATACGTGGTCGCACGCGCTCGACGAAGGCAGCGGCTTGCAGCTCTTTTACAACGGCAACAACCCGCTGAACCCGTCGTCCGCCTACGGCAACGCGGGCTTCGACCGCACGCACGTCTTCACACTCAGCTACCTCTACCAGATTCCCAATCTGGCGAAATCGCACGGCTTCTTCAGCCAGGTCGTGAACGGTTGGGGCTTCAGCGGTATGACGGTTGCGGAAAGCGGCCAGCCTTACAGCATATACGATTTCTCCGGGGACGTGGCCAGCCAGTATTGGGGCGCGGGCGATGACTTCATCACGAACCCGACGCTCGCGATTCCTGGCGGCAACGTCCATTCGGTCCAGTTGCAGGGCACGACCGGCGTGAATCCGGGCAACCCCGTGCTGAACGGCGGCGCGTTCGGCATCAACATCAACGCGCCGGGAACCAAGGGCGTTCCGCCCTGCGGACCGACCACCGGGGGTGGCACGGCGTGCGACTACTCGGAAACCGGCTATTCCGGCGTGGGCCGCAACATCTTCCGCGGTCCGTTCCAGACGCGGTTCGATTTCGACCTATTCAAGTATTTCAAGCTGAGCGAACGTTTCACCCTGAGGTACGACGCACAGTTCTTCAACCTGTTCAACCATCCGAGCTTCGACGCTGCGGTCAACAACTTCAATCTGGATCCCTGCTTCGGTCCTAACCTTCAGACCGTCGGAGGGGTGCAACAGTTTGGCTACTACGGGTGCCAGTGGTACGGCACCATGCCGGCGGTGAATGGCGTTGGGCCATTCGGCAACGGCCAGACTCCGGGCGGTGAGGGTTTCATTCAGAACTCGATTGGCAGCCCGCGCTTCATCCAGATGTCGCTGCATTTGATCTTCTGAAGCGGCGCCGCAAAAACAGACCATCACTAAACGGAACGGGCCGCGTCATCCGGCGTGGCCCGTTTCTTTTTCGCGTGAATGCGTGTTTCGGGACGGAGTCCGAACCTGTGCTCAGCCTCCGTAGAACACGATGGCGATCCGGATGCCCGGATACCGCTGGTTGCAGAGGTAATATCCGCCACCGTAATAGATGATGTACATCTCATCCATCGCGTACCAATCGGCAGCCCAGTATTGCGGCCACGGATCCACGAGGCCGAACCAATAGCCGCCATACCAGAATCGCCGGCGCCCGCCGATGTAGACGACGCGAAGCGCGTTCATCCGAAAAAAGTGGCGCGGGCCGAAATAGATGCGGTAGCGATTTTCGGGAATCCGGTAGCCGCGATAGCCGCCGCGTTGCTGCCAGGTTCGATGCTCGCGCTGCCAGTCGCGGGCGCGGTCGCGTTGCCAGGCGCCCTGTTCCTGCCGCCTCTGCTCCGGAGTTCGCTGCCCGGGCCTGTACGCGTATTGCCGCTGGCGCTGCGGCTGCCGCTGCTGTTGGCGTTGCGGCTGCTGCCGCTGTTGGTGTTCCGTTCGCCCGCGTTGCTGGCCTTGCTTCTTGGCGTTGCCCCTCTTTGCCTGTTTCTGCGATTTCTCTTGTTGGTTCTGATGTGCCACAGCCGGCACGGCCAATCCCAATAATAGGAATAGCCCCGTGGTGCCGATCGTTCGCGCGATTCTCATGGTTTATCCTCCCTAACCGTATGTTCGTGTGCGCGCCGCCGTCCGCATCCGGTGCGGTTCGTCCTGCGCGCTGTCACTTCCTTTCCGTGGGCCGTGTTTTCGCCCAGGCAATTTCACCGCCGTGCGTTCTGTTACCAACTCGAATCAATCAGTGGGAGAGAAACAGCCCCAATGCAGCCGGCAGCCAAAACACCCCGGCAAGAACCGGGCTGCCTTTACAGTCTGTAGTGTTAGATGCTGCCCTATGGAGATGCGGTTTCGGGAACCGCAGCCCGTCGTCATCCGGCAGCCAACGACGGCACGACGTTCAGCAACGCCACCACCGCAGAGGGCAATCGACGGGAATGTCCAGCGTCTGCTCGAACGTTTGCGGGGCGATCCCGGCCGACAAGCGTTAGTCGAGCGGCGCACCTTCTGCGGAGGGATGCACCTCCACCCCTGCTCCCAGCAGGGGTTCGCTCGACTCCCTGGTCCCGGCGCCACGCCAGGGCTTCGGCGCCTGCAGTTCCGGCATCGGCCGCGCGGAAAACAGGCGCCGGCAGGGCTTCGCGATCCATCTCGCCCACCGCGCTGATCGCTGGACTCTCGCGCTATCCGTCGCAATACCGGTATTGGCGTACATTTGCCGGTAAAGTTTCGAGATCAAGACGAAGGCCAGGCGTCCGCGCGGCGACTTCATAAACCGCGACCGTTCCCAAATTGCCCGCAGGCTGTAGAAATGATCCCAGACGGTCTGCGTTCGCCGCCGAATTTCATCCGCCGACATCACCGGATGAGGGCAATACAGTTTGGGGCGAAGTTCCTGCGGAATCAACCAGTGCCGGGTCAGCGGAACTCCGCCAATGCGCCGCGGGTCGAGTCCCATCGTCTTTTCCCATTTCGCGAAATCCACCGTCCCGGGGAAGGGTGTCAGCATCACAAACTGCGCGAAAGTGACTCCGGCACGCTGCGCCACGGCCATCGTGGCGTCGAAAGTTTCCGGCCGGTCGCTGGGCAGTCCAAAAATGAAGGAGCCCAGCACGTGTACCCCGTGCTGGCGAAACATCTGCAATCGTTCCACCAGCCGTTCGCCCGCGTCATTGAAATCCTTGTAAACGTCCTTCAGCCCCTCGGGCGTCACCGCTTCCACTCCCACCAGCGCCCCGCGGATGTGCGCCTCGCGCATCGCGTCCAGATAATCCGGGTCCTCCGCTGCTTCCATGGTGATCTGCGTGAAAAACACCATATCCTTTGGAAGCAGCGCCAACTGCTCCATCAATCGGAAACGCTCGCCGCGAATTGCCTTCAGCTCTTCGAGTCGCGGCACGTTTCCCTGTCGCTCCGCCAGCTCCAAATCCGTCAGCGTAACGGGATAAAAGTTGTCGTCGGCCAGCGCGATGAACCGAAACCCCATTCGCCGCAGACGGACGATCTCCTCGATCACTGCGTCGGTGGTTCGCTGCCGCGGCCGCTGGCCATCCGTCCGCCAGACCGAGCAAAACGAACAATGCTTGGGGCACCCGCGCACCGTCTGCACCGAAGCCCACATGTACCGGTCCCGTGGGATCAGTTCCCAGCGCGCCGGCAGGAAATGCGTCGCTTCCACGCGGCCGCCAAAGTAGATTGGTTGGGGAGCATTCTTCACGCAATCCGCCAGCGCCGTCGCCCACACCAAGTCGCCGTCGCCCTTCACCACCGAGTGCGCGCCACCCATCTGCGCCGCCTCCTCCGGATACAACGTGGCGTGGATGCCTCCGAAAATCACATACGCGCCGCGCTCGCGCGCCATTTTGCCCACCTCATAACCGCGGAGCGCGCTCCCGGTATGGATGCCGATGCCCACTACGTCACCCGGCTGGATGCTCTCCGGGTTAATCGGGTCGAGTGTCTCATCCACAATCGTTGGGTCACCGAATGAAGTTGGCGTTGCCGCTGCAATCACGTATAGCCAACGTGGCGTGATCACGGCAGTGCCAAAGGAAACATGACTGGGATTTACCAGATGAATTTTCACGATCTCTTCTGACCCCCTCATAACTGCTGGAGAAACCAGGCAGGTGGCGTCGCCAAAACCTCCCGGGCAGGGCCCCATTGTGGCACTCACCACGTATAAAAGCTAAGGCGGAATTCGCCACGCCGCTCACCGACCACCACCGCCGCATCGCGCCCCTGCGACCGCAAAACCGCCGGCGGACGGCGTCCCTCCGCCCGCCGGCGGCCCCTCCGGCATCTGCTCGGCGGCCGGTTGATCCACACCTGTCGTGCATGAACGCCCTTGGCGGAAAGTTTGCGCGCGCAGGCCAAAACGCGCGTACAATGCCCCCAAATGGGTGATGTCGTCTGTCCACGGTGCCAGGCGGAAGTGGCGCACGCGGCCGGGCAAGCCTACTGCCCGAAGTGCGGATGGAACCGGCACGTCGCTATTCACCAAGTGGATTCGTTGCGGCGATTGCTGCCGGTGTTGCTCCTACCGGTGGTCGCATTCGGTATGCTGCTGGTTTCGCGGCAAGAGAGCTGGCTGTGGTTTCTCTTCGTCATTGTGGTTGGCGGTTTGCTGTGGTTCCTAGCGTCGGTTTCCCTGGGCCGTACGCTGGTCCGGTTGCAGAACGCGCGGCCGACGGGCGCGGTTGCCACGCGGCTTGGCCCGGTCGCCGATCCGCTCGAAGAGGAGGAAGCGCGCGCGAAATTGCTGCTGGATGCGCCGCGGCCGCGGCCGGTTCGGCTCACTTCCACGGGACGTTTTTACCTGATCGCGCTCGCCGGCGTGGGAGCGCTGTTCGAGCTGCTGCTGTTGCGGCGCGTGCTTGGTTCGTTCAGCGAACCGGGGACGCTTTCCGCGCTGCCGGTGATTCACTGGCTGGAAATCGTGCTGGCGGGAGTGGTGCTGGGCGTGCTGGTCGCGCTGCTGCTCGGGCTGGTGCGGCAGAAGCGGCTGCTTTCGCTGGGGGAAGTCGCGGTGGGACGCGTGACCGGCCAGTGGCGCGTGCGGGGCAATTCGTGGATTCGTTACCAGGTGGAAATGGGCGGTTCCACCGTTGAAAAAAGCGTCGCCGATCCCACTCACCGTTTTCATTCGGGCATGGCGCTCCCCGTTTTTTACGATCCCGGGGATCTGAGCCGACAACTCGCCTGCTGCGCCGCGTTCTACCAGGTGGTTCTTCCTCCGGCGCGCTGACCATCCATCCTTCGCTTTAACTCCACTGACACCTTCGGACCGGAATATGCATCCAACCGGATAACGGGGCCGCGGCCGGAATCCATCGTCCGACGCGGGGCATTGGCGAACGGACGCGCCGGATCCGGCTATGCGGTTGGATTGCGATGTCCACCTCTCGCGCTGATTTCGCCGTTTCTTCTGATTCCAGAAAAACATTGGAAAGAAACGCCCATGGCTGATCTATCCGAACAGCGCCTACCGACCGTGCCGATTCAGCCGTTTCGTCTCGATGTGCTGCTTCACGCGCTTTTGAAAAACACGCCGGAAACGCCGGTTCGCCGGACGCCGGCGATCGAGCAAGAGGGCCCCGGCCTTCCCGAGCCCGTTTTTCCGCAGCATCCCGAGCTGATCCACGAACTCGACGCCGCCGATCGCGCGGCCCACGAATCGGTTTTGAGGAAAGGGAAGCGGCATTGGGGCGCGGGGAAGATTCTTTCCAACATGAATGGCCGGCTGTTTCCGTACGTGAAATCGCGGATTCGGGCGGGAGATTTCCAGCCGATCATCGCGTACCTCTTCACCGAATGGATATGCAATCTGGATTGCCACTATTGCTGGTCGTACGACACCCGGGTGAAGGGCATGACCGAGCAGACCGCGCGGCGAGCGGTCGATTGGCTGCACGACGAAACTCCCTGCCGCGTGCTGGCGCCGACGGGCGGCGAGCCGCTGCTGCGGCCGGATTTCGTCCACAAGGTGATTTATCACGCTGCGAAGAAGGGTTTCTGGGTCTACCTGGCCACGAACGCCAGGCTGCTGCGGCCGCCGGCGATCGATCGCCTGGCCGACGCGGGCATTTCGACGATCAATTTCGCCGTGGACACGATCGAGGAAAAGCCGGGACTGCCGAAAGCGCTCGAGCGCGTGCGCGAGAATTTCGATTACCTGGTGCGGCGGCAATATCGCTACGGCTACACCGTATTTTTCAATACGAACATCTGCCGAACGAACCTCGACGACGTGCGGGCGCTCACCGAGATCGCCCACGGAAACGGCATCGCGATCACCTACCACATCAACGAAGCGCCGCTGCTCGAACAGTCGCATTTCCGGCACCTGGATGAGAACGACACCTACATCCGGCCCGGCGATTTCGCGCGCGTGGACGAATTGCTCGATTGGCTGAGCGAGAAAAACCGCTCCGGCTACAAGATGGTGGATTCGGTGGCGCGGCTGCAGAAGATGAAGCAGTTCATGCGCGGTCGCGGCGAGCGATGGGGATGCCGCGCCGGGCAGAATTGGCTGATCGTACGAACGGACGGCACGCTGGCGCCTTGTTTTCCGATGTACAACGCCACCTACGATTGGGGGCGCGTGACCGATCCAGGATTCGACCTCCGGCAACTGGGTGAAATGAAGTACGAATGCGAGCAGAACTGCTTTTCAACATTCGGCGCGAACCTGGCCTACTGCTACAGCGGAGCGCGCGTGATGAAGTGGCTGGCGAAGCAGGCGCTTCACCGTTTTCAGGGAGCGACGGGCAGCTTCGAATAGCGCGCCGGGGCCGTTTCCGCCAACGCGTCCGCGCGGCACGAAAACGGCTCCGGCCCCGCCGGCTTCAATCGGGCAGCGCTTGCCCGCGCGTCTCGACGCCTAGCGGCACGAGCGCAAGCCCCGCCACGAACGCCACGCCGGTCAGCGCGACGGGAATGCCGATGGTATGGAAATAGGCCGCTCCCGCGCCCACCAGGAACGTCATGCCCGCTCCGGCAAATCGGCCCACCGAGGTGGTGAAGCTGAACGCGCTGGCGCGGCACTCGGTCGGATACTGCTCGGGCAGCCAGAGCGTGTACACGGCGAAACTCGCGCCACCCAGGCCGAGGAAAATCAGGCAGACGAAAAACCAGGCGAGCGCTGCGTGGTTCGCATAGAACACCAGGCCAAAGGCCGCCGGAATGAAAATCAGCATCAGCGCGAAAAAGACGCCGAGCGTCCATCGCCGGCCCCATCGCTCGGCCAACCTCGGCATCGCCAAACAGCCGACGATGGTCGCCGCGGAGAGCAGCATCGTGCCCCAGGATGCGAGACGCGCGGCGTGGGCCGCGCCGGCGCCCGCGCGCACCGCCAACTGAGTTACCGCCGCCGGAATGTAGACCGATCCCGCCCAGAGTCCGCAGATGGAAATGGTGACGTAGGTGGCGTTGAGGATGGTGCGGCGACGATACGGGGCGCGGAAAAGCGCCGCCATCGCGCCGGTGAGCGTGGGTCGCGCGCTTCGTCGGCGTTTTGCCGCCCAGCGGTCCGGCTCGGCGATGCCGTAGCGCAGAAATCCGACCAGCAGCGCGGGCACGCCGCCGAGCGCGAACATCGCGCGCCAGCCGTAGCGGCTTCCAATACCCCAGTTCAGCAGCGCGGCCGCGAAGATGCCCACGTAATATCCCGTGTGCATCCAGCCGGCGGCTTCGGCGCGCCGCGATTCCGGCCAATGCTCGGCCACGAGCGTTCCGCCGATCGCCCATTCGCCGCCGATTCCCACTCCCGCCAGAAAACGGTACGCGCCCAGTTCCCAGACGGTGTGCGCGAGCGCGCCCAAAAACGTGAACAGCGAATACCAGAAAATCGTGAGGGCCAGCGTGCGGACGCGCCCGAAGCGGTCGGCCACCGGGCCCCAAACGAGAGCCATGCCCCATCCGGCAAGAAACAGGGCGAAGAGCAAGCCGCCGTAGTAGCCGATCGCGCCCGGCGACGGCGCGATTCCCGACCGCGGCAGAAGCTGCTCGAGCGAAGGCACGAGCACGAGGGCGTACAGAAACGAATCCATGCCGTCGAGCGTCCAGCCGCCCCACGCGGCCCAGAAACTCCTCACCTGGTTCCGGCTGAGCGGCGGGCGCGCGGCCGCCGAGCGCCGCGAAGCGATTCCATGCGGCGAGTTGTTTGCGGAGGCGATACGATTCTCCGGCACGCAGGCGCGCCGATGATACACAACCCGGCGTCGCGGCGGCTACCCCGGCGGTTGCGGCGGCGAGGAACGCGCTTGACAATCATGCGATTCTCGTTTCACCTTGCTGGCGCACGGCGCCGCGGTCGGCCGCGCACAAACGAACTTCCGGGAGGGTTTCGATGCGGGGAAAAACGGCGTGCTGGGTGGTCGCGCTGGTGCTGGGGCTGGTTTCCTCGTCCGCGCTGCTGGCGAAGCCGCCGCAGGCGCGGACGGAGGCCTCGCCGATCGTCGTTTTCTGGGAGGAGAATTTTCCAACCGCGGATATGACTGCTGTTTCCCGCTCGGCGCTTGCCTCCGCGCTGCCGGGCGCGAGATTCGTTTCGTCGGGCGAGCTTCCCGCGGCGCTCAACGCCGGAACCGCCCGCTTGCTTGTTCTGCCGTTCGGCTCGGCGTTTCCGGAGACGGATTGGGGCCCGATTTACCGCTTTCTGAATCGAGGCGGAAACCTGCTCGTGCTGGGCGGCAAGCCGTTCACGCGTCCGGCGGAATTCGAGAATGGGGCGTGGAAACTCGAGCCGGCGCGCATGGCGTACGCGCTGCGGCTGCTGATCAATCGTTACGACCGGACGCCGGGCTCGGCCCAACTCTCTTTCGAGCCCAACGAAGATTTTTCCTTTCTGCATCTGCCGCGATTCTCGTGGTCGCGGGGTTTCAGCCCGATCGCGCGATTGAGCGACGAATCGTTCCGTTCGCGCGACGGTTCGGCCGGGGAAATCGACGCGCGGCTTTCGACGCTCGTTTGGGGATCGTCGGCAGGGCGCCGGATGAGCGCGCCGGTGGTCGAGCTGGACCATTTGCAGCAGATTTTCGTCGGCGGGCGGTGGATTTTTCTTTCCTGCGATCCGGCGGCTGGATTTCTCGATTCCGACCCCGGACGCGGCCTGATTGCCACGCTCGCCGCGCGAGCGCTGCGCGGAGCGCAAATTTTCACGGTGAGTCCCGAATGGCCGCTGTTCCTTCCCGGCGAGCCGTGGGTGTTTCGCGTGCGCTGGGAGCGTTACGGGCGCGCCGAGGCGCGGGCGATTCGGCTCGATATCCGCATCACTGGAGACGGTCCCGCGCAGGAGCGCAGCTTCGCGTTTCACCCGAAGGAATTTCCCTTCACGGCGCAATTTTCGCTGCTGGCCGATTCCGCGCCCGGCTTTCGGACCGTGACCGCGCAACTTTTTTCTGGCGGCAAACTCCGCGCCATTTACCACACCGGTTTCTGGCTGCGCGATAGAGCCTGGCTCGATTCCGGGCCGCGCGTCTCGGTGAATCATCATTTCTTCCTCATCAACGGCCATGCGGCGCCGGTCGTCGGGACGACCTACATGGCGAGCGACGTTCAGCGCGAATTCTTCATGAACCCTAATCCTTACGTCTGGAACCGCGATATGGCCCAGATTCAGGAGGCGGGTTTCAACATGATCCGCACCGGCTGGTGGACCGAGTGGGGCCAGGTGATGAAGCAGCCCGGCGTGGTGCATGAAGAAATGCTGCGCGTTTTCGAAGCTTTTCTGATGACCGCGCGGCAGCACAACCTGACCGTGCAATTCAATCTCTTCGCTTTCACTCCCGATGTTTTTGGCGGGGGCAATCCGTATCTCAGCCGGGACGCCGTGCGCCGCGAAAAGGAACTCGTCGTCCCGTTCGCCCGGGCGTTCCGCCACGTGCCGTTTCTGATGTGGGACCTGATCAACGAGCCGAGCTTTTCGAATCCGCGGATGCTGTGGATGACGCGGCCGAATGGAGATCCGGCGGAACTGCGCGCGTGGAATCGCTGGCTCGACGCCCGCTATCCGAGCCGCGCCGCGCTCGCCGCCGCGTGGCGCCAGGCGATCGTGCCAGCAGGCAGCCCGGTGGCGTTGCCGCGCGATTCGCAATTTTCTCCACGCGCGCCTTACGCCACGGGCGAGTTTTTGAACGCGATTCCCGCGCACGATTATTACATTTTTTCCCAGGAAAAATTCCGCGATTGGGCCGGAACGATGCGCAGGGCGATTCGAGCAGCGGGCAGCGCGCAGCTCATCACCGTGGGCCAGGACGAAGGCGGGGCGGAAGACCGTCCCTCGCCGGCGTGGTTCGCTCCGGCGGTG
>JAKAOH010000076.1 GCA_021812285.1 Acidobacteriota bacterium
GGGCAGAGCGGTCTGCAACCGGGGCAATTTGGCGTTCAAAAGGGCTTCGGTCATGGCGTTTCCTCCTCGATGAACTTTTTCGTGAAGCACCGGGCGGAGCCCGGGGAGCGAGGAAACGCGGTTAGTCGGCGCCGAAGAGAAAAGGACGAGCGAGCGAGGGACGGCGGCCGCCGGGCCGCGAGGCGAGGATCGGTTTGTCGAAGCGGGAGAAGATCATTTCCGTTTCCAGCGGACGGTGCCGTCCTTCAAATCCTCCAGGATGATACCACGCTCGGCGAGCTCCTGCCGAATGCGGTCAGAGGCGGCGAAATCGCGCTGGCGGCGGGCCTGTTGGCGGGCGGCGACGCGCTCTTCGATTTCGGCGTCGGAAAGCCCTCCGGCTTCGGCGTAACCGAGTTCGGCGAGGAGCGCGGCGGCGTCGGGAGCCAGAACGGCGAAAATAGCGTCGAACCGATCCAGCAACGCGGCCGCCGCCGCGACATCGGCCCGGCCGAATTCCCCGCGATCCATCGCTGTGTTCACTTCGCGGACCAGGTCGAAAACGGCGGCCAGGGCACGGGCGGTATTCACGTCGTCTTCGAGGCCGGCTTCGAATTCGGCGACGGCGTTCGCGATCCGCTCGGCGAACACCACGGCTCCCTGCTCGGGCAGCGATTCGTTGCGGAGGCGGTCCGAGAAATTGCGCAGGCGCTCCACCGCGCTCGCCGCCTGAACGAGGCCGTCGAAGGTAAAATTCAGCTGGCGGCGATACGGAACCGAAGCGAGCAGGAAACGGATGGAGGAGGGACGATAGCCGCGCTGAAACAGATCGCGCAGCGTATAGAAATTGCCCAAGGATTTCGACATCTTCTCGCCATTGACGAACAGATGCTCGGCGTGCAGCCAGAAACGGACGAACGGTTGCCCCGTGGAAGCTTCGCTCTGCGCGATTTCGTTTTCGTGGTGAGGGAAAACCAGGTCGACGCCGCCCGTGTGGATATCGAGCGTCGGACCGAGATATTTCATCGCCATGGCCGAGCATTCGATGTGCCAGCCGGGACGCCCGTCGCCGATGGGGGTGTGCCAGAAATGCTCGCCGGGCTTGTGCGCTTTCCAGAGGGCGAAATCGCGCGCGTCGTCCTTTTCGTAACGATCGACGTCGACTCGGGCGCCGGCCTGAATGCCGGAGAAATTGACTTTCGAGAGCCGGCCATAGGCGGGGAATTTGGCGATGCGGTAGTAAATCGAGCCTTCGCTCTGGTAGGCGTAGCCGCGATCGAGCAGCGTGCGGACGATTGCGACCATATCGTCAATGTGATCGGTGGCGCGGACAATCGTTTCCGGCATTTCCAGCCGCAGAAGCCGCATATCCTGCAAAAACGCCTGAATGTAACGATCGGTGTATTCGCGAATGCCGATGCCGGCGGCCTGCGCGTTGAGGATGATGCGGTCGTCCACGTCGGTCAGGTTCATCACTTGGTGCAAGCGAAAGCCGCGCGAACGCAGAAAACGGCGCAGCACGTCCTGGAAGACGAACGTGCGGAAATTGCCGATGTGCGCGAAGTCGTAGACCGTGGGGCCGCAGGTGTAGATGCGGACTTCGCCCTCGTGGAGCGGGGAGAACGGCTCCTTGCGGCCGCCCATCGTGTTTTGAAAGAAAATTTCGCCCATGTTCCTTCCGGATTTTACACGGTCGCGCCGGCCGAAGCCTCCGCCTTTTGCGACAGGATGAGATCGGCGGCGCGAAACGCCGTTTCGACGCAAACGCCGGTCGAGGGTCCGTCGAGATAATTGCCCGCGAGATGCAGGCCGCGAATGCTCCGCAATTCGTCGCGAATTTCCGCGATGCCGCTCCGATGACCGATATTGTATTGCGGCAGAGCGCGGCGATGAACCCACACGGAGAGCTCGGTCGCCGAGCCACGAATTTCCATGATTTCGCCCAGTTCCCTTTCGACGATGGCCGCGATTTCCCGCTCCGGCAATTCGGTCGTGGCCGGATCGGTGGCGCCGCCGACGAAACTCGTCAGGTTCACTTGCCCTTCGGGCGCGCGGCCAGGAAACAGCGACGACATCCAGACGGTGCCGAGCAGTTTTCTCGATTCGCTGCGAGCGACGAGGAAGCCGAAACCCTCGAGCGGGCGGCCAATCTGCTCGCGGCGATAGCCGGTTCCGACCACGGCAACGGGAGCGTATTCGATGCGGGAAAGCCGGTCGGCGATGCGGGGCGCAAGGCCCGCGAGCATATGGGCGGCCGCATCGGTGGGCGAAGCAACGACCACCGAATCGGCGCGAACGGTTTCCGCTCCCGTTCCCGAGCGCACGGCGAGCAGAAAACCGGGCTGCGTGGAAGCACGCGAAACCGATTCGACGGAAGCGCCGAGATGGACCCGGTCGCCGAGTTGCGCGGCGAGGGCGTCGAGCAGGCTGGCGTTGCCGCGGCGCATCGCGAGAAAACCGGGACTCGGTTTGCCGCTGTCCTTGTCCTTGCGCGCGCGCATGGCCTTCATCGCGCCTCGCAGCACGCTGTGATTCTCCTTTTCCCAGCGGTAAAAATCCGGAAAGGTGTCGCGCAGGCCGAGGCGTTCGGGATCGCCTGCGTAGATGCCGGAAACGAACGGACCGGCGAGGCGATCGAGCAACTGATCGCCGAATTTCCGGCGGACGAATTCGGCCAGAGACTCCTCGCGATCGGGCGGACGCGAATCGCCGGCGAGATCCCGCCAAAGCCGCAGCCGCGCGCCGAATCCAAGCAGCGAACCGGAAACCAGAATCTGCGGCCCCATGGGAACCCGGTGCAAACGCCCGGCGGCGTAAATGTAGCGCGCCGAGCGAGCGGGCGCGCGGTCGCATTCCTCGGCGAGACCCGCGGCGCGAATCAAATCGTTGAGGGAGGTGGTGGTTTGAAAGCTTTGCGGCCCGAATTCGAAGAGAAAACCATTGCGCGCGGCGCCGGCGATCACCCCGCCAACGCGCGATGCGCGATCGAAGACGACGACGTCGGCGCCGCGCTCGGCAAGCCGAAAAGCGCAGGCCATGCCGGAAATGCCGGCTCCAATGACGGCAACTCGCATGCGTTCATCCATCGCCCGGCGGGAGAACCGCAGCGGCCTGGCCGGCGCGAACGAAAGCGCGCGCGGACTCGACCGGGGTCGAGGGAAGCAGGCCGTGGCCGAGATTCAAGACGTGTCCGCGGCCGCCGGTTTGACGCACGGCTTCCCGAGCGGCGCGTTCGGCCGGGGCTTCGCCGCCGAGCAGGGCGTAAGGATCGGCGTTGCCCTGCAGAGCGAGTTTCGGACCCAGTTTTCGCCGCGCTTCGGCCAAGTCCACCCTCCAATCCACCCCGAGGACGGTAGCGCCGCTCGACGCCATGCTTTCCACCAGGTGCGACGCGCCGCGGCCGTAAAGGATAACCGGTGTATCGGCCGCGCGGAGCAGTTCGATCACGAGGCGCGTCGCCGGCAGCGCGAATTTTTCATAGCTTTCGCGATCGAGCTCGCCCGCCCACGTATCGAAGAGCTGGACGGCGGCGGCGCCGGCGCGAATCTGGGCCGCGAGGTAAGGTGCGGTGGCGCGGGCGATTTTTTCGAGGAGCGAAGCGAGCAGCCTGGGCTCGGCGTACAGGAACTGGCGGGCGCGATGCGCGGTGTTTCCGGCGCCATGGCCCGCGAGCAGGTAGCAGGCGAGCGTCCACGGCGCGGCGGCGAAACCGATGACGGGCGTTTTGGCTCCGAGTTGGCGGCAGAGCAGGCGAATCGCGGCGGGAACGTAGGATGTCTCGCGCTCGGGATCGAACTCACGCAGGCGCGCGATGCCGGCGGCGTCGGCGGTGAAACCCGCGAGCGAAGGGCCGGCATCGGTGACGTCGAGCGAAAGGCCCATCGCTTCGGCAACGACGAGAATGTCGCTGAAAATAATGGCGGCGTCGACGCCGAGAACTTCCAGCGGCTCGGAGGAAACTTCGGCGGCGAGTTCGGGAGTCTTGCACAAATCGAGGAAGGAATGCTTCTCGCGCAGGGCGCGATAGCCGGGCAGGGCGCGGCCAGCCTGACGCATGATCCAGACGGGCACGCGATCGACGGGTTCCGAACGGCATGCCGCGAGAAAACGTTGCTTGGGATTCACCGCGAAGCGTTCCCAGTCCGCGCCGGACCCAGACGCGCCGGCGCGCTATTTGACTTCAAGAATTTCCTTCTCTTTGGCCGCGGCCAGGTCCTCCAGCTTCTTTGTTTCCTGGTGCGTGAGCTTTTCGAGCTCCTCGATGGTGCGGGAGCGGTCGTCCTCGCTGATTTTCTTGTCCTTTTCGAGGTGCTCGACGGCTTCCTTGACGTCGCGGCGCACGTTGCGAATGGTGGTGCGATGATTTTCCAGAATGCGATGGACGTGCTTGACCAGATCCTTGCGGCGCTCCTCGGTGAGCGGGGGAATCGGGATGCGCACGATGCGGCCGTCGCTGGCCGGATTCAGTCCCAGGTCGGAAGCGCGCACGGCCTTTTCGATGGCGGGAACCACGGCGCGGTCCCACGGCGTCACGACGATCTGCGCCGGATCGGGAACGCTCAGCGTGCCGAGCTGATTGATGGGCATGGGCGTGCCGTGATAATCCACGCGGATGTGATCGAGCAGGCTGACGTTGGCGCGGCCGGTGCGCAACGTGGAAAGCTCCTTGCGGAGATCCTCGACCGACTTTTCCATGCCGGCGCGAGCCTGGCCCATGGCTTCTTTCGTTGAGGTAACGGGTTGCATCGGCATCAGCCTCCTCGTGCGGACGAATCAGTCTGTGGCCACGACGGACCCGACGCGCTCGCCCAGCACCACGCGCCGGATATTGCCCGGCACGGCCAGATTGAAGACGACGATCGGCATTTTGTTGTCCATGCACAGCGAGATGGCGGTGGAATCCATCACGGCGAGGCCGCGCTGGATCACCTCCATATGAGTAAGCCGCGGAATCATGCGGGCCTTGGCGACTTTTTCGGGATCGGCATCGTAGATGCCGTCGACGCGCGTCGCCTTGAGGATCACCTCGGCCTTGATTTCCATGGCGCGGAGCGCCGCGGCGGTATCGGTGGAGAAATAGGGATTGCCGGTTCCCGCGGCGAGGATGACCACGCGGCCCTTTTCCAGATGCCGCATGGCGCGCCGCCGAATGAAAGGTTCGGCGAGCTGGCGCATCTCGATGGCGCTGAGCAGCCGCGTCTGGACGCCGAGTTTTTCGAGAGCGTCCTGCATCGCAAGGCCGTTGATGACCGTGGCCAGCATGCCCATGGAATCGGCGGTGGCGCGTTCGATCGCAAGAGCTTTCTGGCGCGAGCCGCGGAATATATTTCCGCCGCCCACGACGATGGAGACCTCGACGCCAAGGTCGCGGATTTCCTTCACTTCAGCCGCGATGGCCTGAACGGTTTCGCCGTGAATGCCGTAACCCTGGGGGCCCTGGAGTGATTCGCCGGAAAGCTTGAGGACCAGACGCCGGTAGACGGGGCCGGCGGCTCCGGAAGAGGACTTTCGCGCAGGATCGGATTTCGCCATCTGTCTTTGCCGTGCTCCAGTTGCGAACAAAAATGGCCGATCGCCGCGCAGCGCGACCGCCATCCCGACGTATGGCCGGCCTATTCGGACGGAGCGGCCGGCGCGGCGGGAGCCGCGGCGCGCTCGCCCACCTTGAAGCGGGCGAAGCGGCGGACGGAAACCTTTTCGCCCATGCGGGCGATGGCCTGCTCGATCAGCTCGCGGACGGTGACGGATTCGTCCTTGATGAAGCGCTGTTCGTAGAGGCAGTTTTCCTCGAAAAACTTCTCCATTTTACCGGAAACCATCTTCTCGATGATGTTTTCGGGCTTGCCGGATGCGCGCGCTTGCTCGCTGTAGATTTCGCGCTCGCGGGCGAGCAGGTTCTCGGTGACGTCCTCGCGCCGAACGAAGCGGGGATCGAGAGCCGCCACGTGCATGGCGAGGTCGTGGCAGAGGCGCTGGAATTCGTCAGTCCGGGCGACGAAATCGGTCTCGCAATTGACCTCGACGAGCACGCCGATTTTTCCGCCGGCGTGAACGTAGCTGCCGACCGAGCCTTCGGTGGCTTCGCGGGCGGCCTTCTTCTGGGCCATCGCCTGGCCCTTTTTGCGCAGGACCTGAGCCGCCTGATCGAGGTCGCCGCCGGTTTCGACGAGGGCGTTGCGGCAATCCATGAAGCCGGCGCCGGTGCGCTCGCGCAGCTCCTTCACCAATTGGGGGCTGATGGCGGTCTGCTCGGGATTTGCAGTCATCTTCTTTTGAATCCTTGTCTGGTATCAGGATATCGGCGCGTTGGGCGCGGCAGCCAATTTTCGCCGCGGCAGTCGAGGCCGCGCCGGCCGTATTTACTTCGCTTCGCCGCTCTCGGTTTCGGCGGGAGCGGCTTCATCCACGGGGACGGCTTCGCCGGCCACGACGTCCTGGCCGACGAAATGGCCCTCGGGCTTTTCATAATCCTCGTAGGCGCTGGTGTCCACGTACGCGGCGCCGGCCTGCGCCGCGTCTCCGGCGGCTTCCTCGGCCGATTTCTGCTCGGCGAGTTGGGACTGCTCGTAGGCCTGATGGCCTTCCAGAACGGCGTCGGCGACTTTCGAGGCGAACAGGCGAATGGCGCGAAGCGCGTCGTCGTTGCCGGGGATGATGCAATCCACCATTTCGGGATCGCAATTGGTATCGACGACGGCGACGACGGGGATTCCCATGCGCCGGGCTTCGTGAACCGCAATCTGCTCCTTGTTCGAATCGATGACGAAAAGCGCATCGGGCAGGGTGGGCAGATTTTCGATGCCGGCCAGATTCTGCTGCAGGTGCTTCATTTCGCGTTCCAGGCGCACCGCCTGCTTTTTCGGCAACTGGGCCATGCGGCCGTCCTCGACCATGGCCTTGAGGCCTTTCAGCCGCTTGATGGATTTCTGCACGGTGGCCCAGTTCGTCAGCGTGCCGCCGAGCCAGCGATGGTTGACGTAGAACATGCCGCAGCGCGTGGCTTCCTCGGCGATGGCTTCCTGCGCCTGCCGCTTGGTGCCGACGAACAGGAGCGAGCGGCCCTGCAGGGTGAGCTCGCTGACGAAGCGCGAGGCTTCGCGAAACATCTTCAGCGTCTTCTGAAGATCGATGATATGGATTCCGTTGCGCTCGCCGAAAATGTATTCCTTCATTTTCGGGTTCCAGCGCCGCGTCTGGTGGCCGAAATGGACGCCGGCCTCCAGCAGCTCTTTCATCGTGATTTCTACCGCCAACGGACCTCCTCAAGATCGGGAACGCCGCGGCTTGCCGGGCGTTCCCTTGCCGGCTCCTTGCCGGCCGGGAATTGAACTCCAAAAACCGGGCGATTCGCGCGAGCACCCGAAGCGGACCATGCCGCTTCGGCGCGGCGGGCGAACCACCCGCCTGAAAATCCTAACGCTTGCTGTACTGGAAGCGCTTGCGGGCGCCCTTCTGCCCGTACTTCTTGCGTTCCTTCATTCGCGGATCGCGAGTGAGCATGCCGTGCTTGCGCAGAACCGACCGCAAATCCGGATTGAACTTCAGCAACGCGCGGGCGACGCCCAGCCGCAAAGCGGCCATCTGGCCGGGAATCCCGCCGCCATCGACCGTGGCCTTCACGTCGAACTGATTGAGCGTGCCGGTGACGCGGAACGGCTCGAGCAGCAGAATTTCCCGTTGCAGCGGGAGCAGCGCGTGGAAATAGACCTCGGCCGGCTGGCCATTCACTTCGATGCTTCCCCCGCCGGGACGCATGGCCACGCGGGCCACCGCTTCCTTGCGGCGACCGGTGCCCTGATAGAATCCCGCCGCCGGAACCGGGGACGGCGGCACCAAGCCTTCAGGCGTTGCGCTCAACGTATTTCCTCCTGCGGAACCTGCGCCGCGCGCTCGCTAGACGGCGAGCGACTGCGGTTTCTGCGCCACGTGGCGTTCCAGCCCCGCGGCGTCCAGGTAGACGCGCAATTTGCGGGCGCGACGCGCCCGCAGTTTATTCTTGGGCAGCATGCCGAGGATCGCCTCGCGAACCACCCAATCGGCGCGTTTCGGCAGCAAGCTCTTGATGGGAACTTCCTTCAACCCGCCGGGGTAACCGCTGTGACGACGATACAGCTTGCTCTCCACTTTGTTTCCGGTGAGCCGGACCTTGGCCGCATTGATGACGACCACGTGATCTCCGCAATCCAGATGCGGGGTGAACTGCGGCTTGTCCTTGCCGATGAGCACGCGGGCGACGCGTGTTGCCAAGCGCCCCAGCACTTTCCCTTCGGCATCGACCACGTACCACTGATTGCCCTGTTCGAGGGCTTCGGCCTCGCGGCCTTTCGGTGTATATGTGCGCATAGTCCTACTGTGGCGCCACCGCTGGCGGCGCAAACTTCAAGAGTAAGGGATGGACTGCGCGTTGTCAACGCGAGGGCAGGTTTGGAGATGCGTGATGATCGACGAACCGGTCCGCGGAAACTTTGCCGAATGCGGAAGGAGTGGGGGCGTCGAGAGGCTCCGCGTTCTGGTGATGGCAAACATGTGGCGCGCGAAAGGCTCGAGAGTGGCTTGGCAGGGTGTCACGGGTGGTCGAGCAAAAAATCCGATAGGTGGTTTTGTTTCAACAGGATAATTTTTCCAGGGTGTCATTTTTTGGGCCTCCTTTGAGTGGACTTCGGCCCGCGGGGCGCTTGCCCAGATCGCGGAATCGCTCTGCGAGGCGGAGGGTGTCACTCGCGGGACGTGGCTAAACGGGTTTCTTTCTCCTGTTATGCCCGTATTTTCAATGGAATACGCGCTACTGGGTGGACGGTGGAGGGCGTCACGAAAGCGGTGTTCTGTTTCTTCTCGAATCGCCCGGGAGCCGCATTGGTATTGGGGATTTGTTGACCGAACGGATTTGGGCCGGTCACCCTGGGGCTTTGCCGCTCCCGTGGGCTCGAATGGAACGGTGACGGAAGTTCGGACCATGAGTTTGCTTCTCCAACTGCTTCTCGGCATGTGATGATTCCTACTTTGCGCGAATAAACGGCCGCTGTTTTCTGCACGCGACGACATTTTCGCGCGATGCGACTCGGAGCGCGAGGAGTGGTTCTACGTAAGGAGGGGGGATTTGCGGCTGGCCGGCGCGGGGATTTCTTTCGGCAGCGTTGAGGATGGCCGGAGCGTTCCGGCGCGGCGGACGCGAAGAATCGCGTGCGGCGCCGGTGCGCTCCGGCCAAGTTCCCGCGAAAAGAGGCGATCAGGAAACGAACTTCACCGCGCGCTTCTTCCCGGCAAAGCGGACCTCCTGGATGGTGTGGTTATCCAGCAGGACCTCACTCTGCGAGGACTTCTTCGGCAGATTCACCAATTTGCCGGTGACGCGGGCGACGACGCGGTAGTGGCGTTCGACCTTCACCTTTCCGGTGGCTTCATTCACCACGAACCGATAACTGCCCGGTTTCAAATTCACGCTCTGCAACTTGGACTGATGAAGCAGATAAATGCTGGTGGAAACGTTCGAGGCCCAGGCGGGCGCGGAAACCGCGAGCAAACCCGCCAATGAAAGTAGGAGAACAGACGCACGAATACGCATAAATAGACCTCCGTGGGAATCCCGTATCGGCTCGGGACGATTGCGAAGTGAAACGGCCGTTTTCCCGAACCTATAAAGAAGGATGCGGCGAAGGGGCCGAGTGGTTGTCAGCTCGCGGAGGGAAACAGCGCGCGATAGACGGCAATCGTTTCCTCAACCATGCGCTCGGCCGAGCCGCGAGCGCGAACGAATTCAGCCGCGGCGCCGCTGAGCCGCGAGCGAAGCGCGGGATCGCGGAGCAGACGCAAAATGGCGCCGGCGAGCGCGGCAGGATCGCGCGGCGGAACGAGCAGGCCGGTGACGCCGTCGCGAACCAGTTCCGGAATGCCGCCTGTCGAAGTCGCCACGACCGGCGTGCCGACGGCCATCGCCTCGAGCAAAGCGCCGCCCAGACCCTCCTTGCGGCTGGGAAAAACGAAAACGTCGGCGGCCGAAAGCAGCGCGGGAACATCCTCAGGCGGCCAGAAACCGATAAAGAGAATGCGCGCGGCGCCCGCGGCGGCGGCTTCGCGTTCGAGATGAGCGCGGCGATCGCCTCCGCCGACGATAGCGATGACGGCCGAGGGCAACTCGGCGTAGACACGAGGAGCGGCGGCAATCAGATCGGATTGGCCTTTTTCCGGGCCCAGATGGGCGACGTGAGCGACCAGGAAATCCTTCGGCCCCAACCGCAGAAAACGCCGCACGCGTTCGCGATCGGCGGGAACCGGGCTCGGACGATCGAGCGGAATGCCGTCGCGAACCACCGAGATGCGCTCGGCCGGCACACCCGCCGAAACGAGGCGCTCGCGAACCGCTTCGGAGACGGCGATGACGCGATCGGCGCCGGCGAATTTGCCTCGCGTGAGCGCGGAAAGCGCCGTAAACGCGACGCGGCGGGAAACCACGAGCATCGGGCGCCGGGATTTCGGCAGCAGGCGACGCGCCAGAAGGCCGATCGCGTGGGCGCGCGCCGTGTGGCAGTGCAGAATCTCGGCCGGCCGGCGGCGAAGCAGCCGCGCCAGGCGAAAAGCCGCGAGCGGATCGGCGTCGTTGCGCGCGGAAAGCGGCGTCACTTCGATGCCCGCTGCGCGCGCGCGCGCCGCCAGCGCGGAACCCGCCGGAGCGGCCAGTTGCGCGGGGAAGCCGCGACGCACAAGCCCCGCGACCAGCAGCAAGACCTGCTGCTGGCCCCCGCGCCAGGCGAGTTCGGTATCGAAGTGCAGCGTGCGCATGGACGACGCGAGGGAAGGCTACCGCGAAGCGACCCTTTCGGCAAAGCGCGGAAAATAGGCAGGCCGCGAAAATGGAACGCCGGCCGAATTCATCGCGCCGTCGCGGAGACGGGAACGGGCAGCGAAAGATTGTGCGCGCCAGACCAGATGAAACCGGCAGCGGCGGCAGCCTGCGGCACCCACCACAGCCGGCGCAGCCATTTGTGGCGGCTGGTGGCCATGTGCTTTGCCAGCCAATCGAGGCCGAAAGGGCCAATCTGCATCGCCGGATAGAGCGCGGCGGAATGAGCGAAGGGACGCAGCAAGGGATCGAGTTCCCGGTAATGCGACATCGCCGCGCGCGTGGCGCGGGCATCGAAAAAAGCCGCTCCATGCTGCGCGAGGCCGAGCGCGAACCAGACGCGACGCTGGCCGCGCGACATTCGGCGCGGCAACGGAGGAGTTTGCGGACGAAAGCGCGCCCGCGCCCGCGGCGATTCCGGGGAAACCGCCGCGGGCGCGAGGGCGGCGCGGAGATCGGGCGCGGACGGCCCGGCCGATTGTTGCGCGTGGCCGCGCGCCGCCGCGGCAAAGAGGAACAAAAGAGCGAGCGCGGCCCAGAAGCATCCGACCCGTTGCGCCTTCACCTGCCTCATGGCCGCAAACGTAGCAGGCGAGTGCGGCGCAAACCCATCGTGCGTTCGTACCCGGCGTACTCACAGTCTTATGAAATGAGTATCGGTACCGCGCGCTCGAGCGGAGAGCGCGCGCGAAGACGGCCGCGCCAGGTCCGCCGCACCCAGAAGCCCGATGCCACGGCGCTCAGCGCGCAGCCGGCAGAAAGATGCGCGCGGGCGCGCGCAATTCGACGCCGTTTTTCTCAACGGCCAATTGCAGCCGCGCAAAATCGGCCTTGGGGCCGAGCTTCGGCTCGAACGTCAGCAGATACTGATGGGAAAGCCTACCCGCGATCTCCTTCAAATACGGGGCGAAATCGAGCGGCGTCTGGAGGCCCTGCTGGAAGCTGGAGCCACCGGTTTCGAGGGCGAGGCGGGCCAGGCAGCCCTGGCCGTTGTTCAAGAGATAGAGATTGTCGCTGAAAGCGGAAGCGCCGCTGGCGAAAATGGTGTAGACCATCACGCCGCGTTTCTGCGCCGCGTCAATCGCATTCTGCAGGTTGATGTTCAGGCCGGGCTCGGATTCGCGAATGCCGTAGAAAACATCTATGCCGTCGGAAACCAGCAGAATCACGCGGCGGCGGCCGTCGGCGGGCCAGTGTTTAACGAGATTCGTGACGCACATATAGATGCTGGCGGCGGCATTCATACTGCCGAAGGGCAGGCGCAATGCTTTTTCGGCCAGAGCGTGATCGGTGGTGAACGTCTGCGCGAACGTGGCGCTACCGTATTGGCCGTAGGCGACGGCGACGCGCGCCTGGGACGGCAAACCCGCGATGAATTGCCGAACGGCTTTCCACTGGAGGGCGACGTCGCTTTTCAAGGAATCGTCAATCAGCACGGCCACGTCGAGACCCGACTGCGGCCCGGAGAGCCGCCGCCAGGAGATCACCCGGCGAACGTTGCCACTCTGCCGAACCACGACGTCTTGCTGCGAAATGGCCGGCATGGGACCGGCGCCGTGATAGATGGCGGTAACGACGGTGCTGGCTTCAGCGGGAGATTGAGCGGCGGCGGGAAGGCCAAGCAAAGCCGCCAACACAATCAGGGAGATGGAAAGGAGATGGGCATTTCGAAACGGTTTCATGGATTTCGGCCTCTTCCCGGGGGACGTTCCTGACGACTTCCGCGAGCGCTCCGCGACGCCGGCGAACGGAATCCAATGGTGTTTCACCGGTCCCAGTCGCTTTTCCGCCGCATCGCTCCGCAGGACGTTCTTATCCCCGCTTCCATAGTTACTTGGATGCGTGGCGGCGGGACGGCGACGCCTGGAACTTCAGCCGAGCGGGTGCTCGACACCCGGTTCCCAGGGATTGAGCCAGAAATCGAGAGAAATCCAAAAGCTATAGGCAAAACGCATCAGCGAGAGGCAAACAACCACGCCTACGGCGCCCCAGCCGTAAACCTGGCTGGCGATCGCGGCTTCCTGAAACCGGTGGATGGGCAACGCGATGACGTACAGCACGGCCAAAAGAAGCGCGGAAGCGATGAAATTCAGGTACATCGCGCCGACATAGTAGCCGGGCTCGGGGAAAAAGGTGAGCCGGCAAACCGAACAATCGTTGCGCACCTTGAGCCAGCCGGAGAACAGCCGGCCCTGGCCGCAATTCGGGCACCGGCACGCGCGGCCGGTCGCCAAGGCGCGGGAAATCGGCGGTCGGGAACGAGGGGGCATGAGCGATGGGCGGATTCTATCATGCGGCCGGAGCACGCGTTTCAGACCACACCGCGCAAAGTGGTCGCTTTTGCACCTGGCTCCGTGCGAGCATACCAGCGACCGGCGGCGCGGAAACGGCCCGGTCCAATGGGGATGCCGGAATCGCGTCATGCGGCTCGGAGACGTTTCCGCCGTGACGGCGCATCTGATACAAAGGGCCAGTAACACTATCTTCCAGCGCCCGCCGCGACCCCGCGGCGGCGCGAGCAGGACGAACGGGGTCGAAAACACTCGACCAGGAGGCCGAATGTTCTACCTGTTCCTCTTCGCACGAATTCTGTACGGCGGTTTTTTCGTGATGGGCGGATTCAACCACATCGCCAAGCGCGCGATGTACACGCAGTACGCGGCGTCGAAGAAAGTGCCAGCGCCGATGGTGGCGGTGCTCGCTACCGGTGTAATGCTGCTGGCGGGCGGAATCAGCGTGCTGCTCGGCATCTACCCGACGATCGGATTGTGGGTGCTCGCGGCGTTTCTGGCGGGCACAACGCCGTTCATGCACAACTTCTGGGCGGCGAGCGACCCGAATCAGAAGACGATGGAACTGGTTCAGTTCACCAAGAACGTGGCGCTGCTCGGCGCGACGCTGATGATGGTGGTGTTCAGCTCGCTCTTCGGGCCGTGGCCGTTCCGCATGGTGCAATAAGAGCGGCGGAAATCAGGGATGGGGCGCGGCGCTTGCCGTTGCCGGCGCCGCGAGCGCCAGAAACGCCCGCGAAAATGCCGCGTACGGCGTGTCCGCGACGATCGTTTCCGCCTGCAGCATGTAACGACCGTACGGCAGGCGGCCGAGCGGCAACTGCACCCGGAACGACGCCGTGCGCGCCGAAGCGTCGTAAGAGGACGGCTCAACGAGCGGCGAGCGGCGAACCGGCATGCCGTCGCGGAAAAAGACGAGTCCCGCCCGCAGGCCGGAAGGATCGGTTTTCGCCGGCAGATACGCCTGGAAATAAACGTAAAGCGTCTGATCGGGCCGGAAGACGTTGGTGACGCTCGGAACGATTCGTTCGCCGGAAACGACGAGCGGCGAATGCGCCAGGCGCGCCTCGATGGCCAAGCCGCGGGATTTCACTTCCGACGATTTTTCCTCGGCCGGAACGAGCTGGCTGGACAGAAGAACGGAACTGAGCGCCAGGCGATTCGGAGCGGGCGCAGGAACCGTCAGCGGCTCTTCGAAACTTCCGATACGGCCGGTGGCGTTTTCCCTGGCGACAAATTTCAATTCGTAGGTTCCCGGCGCCAGAATCACGCCGCCCTGATAGAGCAAGGCGCGGTTCGCGTACTGCTCGAAATGTTCCGAGCCCAGATGCACGGTAATCGTGTCCTGCAGCGCGGCGACGGAGCGGCCCGTCTTCGCCTCGCGGACTTCGGCGGCGAAATCGAATTGATCGTCGTGGCTGCCCTTTTTGAGCGCCCATCGGAGCGTGCTCGCGGGAAGCTTCGCGGCGATGGGCACGAAGTATTCGCCGCTGGGAAGGCGAAACACGCTGGCCGAGAGCGCGATCGGCAGTTCGAGAATCGGCCGCTCGGAACGTAGCGCGTCCAGCAACTGCTCTTCACGGTCCTCGGCTGTGAAGTGCGCGTAATCCTTCGCCCCGAAATAGCCGGTACGGTAGCGCAGACGCAGGCCGGGACGATCCACCTTCACCGTGATCGAGCGCCAGCGGCCGTCCATACGCGTGTCGGTGGGCGAATAGCCGAGCAGATAGTACCCGGCGGTGTCCTGCTGCACCTGATGAAACGCCTTGGAGAGATCGCCCATATCGAAAAACGCGCGGCCGCCGGTATCGTCGGCGAGCGTTTCGAGGGTGTCGCGCGAATCCTCGCGCATCTGCTCCTGACTGACGACGGCGGCTCCGGTGAACATCGCCGTGCCGCCCGGCGCTGCCTGGCTGGCGTTGCCGCCGGGAACTTCGGCGTAGAGGCCGCGAGCATCAACGGAATAGAAGGAGACGTCGGCGAGATTGGCGGCGTCGGTGGCGGCCTGGACGGCGGTGCGATTTTCCTCGCCCGTTTGCGTGATGCCGGCGGTGAATTGCATCACCACTTTTTTACCGGGAATCGAGCGGAGCAGATCGGCCAGATCCTGCATCGCTTCCAGTTTGCGGTCGGTATTGAAGACGTTGAATTCGGTGTCGTCGGGCGTCCAGGCGGCGCCGACGTCGGCGACCGACGTGGCTTCGCCTTCCTGCGCCGAAGCCGAGAGAAGGTCGGCAAGCTGGGAATCGACGCCGGGTTCGAGCCGGTCGAGCGCCGCGAGAAGGGTCTTTTTGTCGTTCGTGAAATTCGAGAGCAGGCCCAACTGATTTCCCAGAACCACCACGCCGACCAGATCGGCCGGGCTCATCTGGTCCTTTACGTAATGAATCGCCGCGGCGCGCGCGCGCAGCAGTTCGTCCGGGTGAAGCGACGTCAGATCGAAAAACAGAAGGATCAGCCGGCGATCGCGCACCACCGGCCCCAGCGAATTGGCCACGGGCGATCCGGCAACGGGAACGACCACCGGAGCCTCGGTGGCCGGCGCGGATTTGGCGAAGCCCTCGACGTTGGCATAGACGAATTTTGAAATCTTCTGGAGCTTCCCGTTTTCGTAGAGCCGGAAATCGGAGGGCTGCAAACCCTGGACGGGATGGCCGGCGGAGTCGGTGACTTCGACGTCGACAACCACCAGATTCACGGTGCTGCGCAGACGCCCCGCCGAATTGCCCGCTTTCTGCGCGGCGAGCGAAGGCGCGCCGAGGGCCAGGACGGCCGCCAGAAAAATGGCAAGCAAGCCCCGCATCAGAACGACATCCTTACGATCAGTTGCATCGAGCGCATCGAACCCACCGAAGTGACGCGGCCGTAATTCAGCGAATTCACCACCGTGCTCAGACCGCTGTAGTTGGGATTGTTCGTGATATTTTGCGTTTCCCAGCGCAGATCCAGCCGGTGCGTCTGGTCGTGGCCGAACGTGAAGCTGCGATCGAGGCCCAGATTCAAGCTGAACATGCCCGGCCCGCAAATGGTGTTGCGCGCCGCGTCGCCGTACGCGCCGGCGGGCGGCAGAACGAAAGCGGCGGTGTTGAAAAATTCGGCGGTTGTGCCGGGTCCGGCGCACCCGGCGGCGATCTGATTCGCGCGCAAGGAAAAGCCGGCCCCGGTAGCCGTGTTGTTCGTCGCGGCGCCGAGAATCCGCGCCGTGTAGGGTGTGCCGGTGTTGGCGGTCAGAATCGCGTTGAGCCGGAAATTCCCGAAGAGGCCTTCCCGCCAACCGCCGCGCGCCCACCGCTGCCGCGGACCGAACGGCAACTGGTAGAACATGAAGCCGCGAATCTGCTGGCGAATATCGAAGGACGAAAGGCCGTATTCGGCGGCGAAATTATTGTCGTTTTGCACCACGGTCGCGGCGCCGCCGCCGATCGTGCTGGCGTCATCGAGCGACTTCCCAAACGCGTAATCGGCACTCCACCTCAG
>JAKAOH010000257.1 GCA_021812285.1 Acidobacteriota bacterium
GCGAGCCGCTTTTCCGGCTTTCCGAAGAATTGCTGGCGCGGACGCGGGAACTCGTTCAAGCCTGCCCGTGCGAAAATGGCTGCCCTTCCTGCGTGGGACCGGCGGAAAAGGGCGTTGAGACGAAACGGGTGGCGCTGGCGATTCTCGGCCGTTTGTGCGGATAACGCATTGGGAGGGTGAAGCGGGAGTATCTTGGAAACCTGCTTTGTAGTCGCGGGATGCTTCGCTCTGAGGATTCGGGGCGAGGCGTGACGGTACTGATTGGATAACGACGGGATGCGATGGCTGGAAAAAGACCGGTTGACGGCGGTGAGCGCGCTGCGGCGGGCGCGGGCGCAGGCGCCGAGCGCCGCGACGGAAGATTTTTCGCGTGGCCGCGACCGGATCGCCGAACTGCTTGGCGCCAGCGTGGCGCGGAACCGATACGGCGAATTCTTGCGGCTCGAACGATGGTTTGCCGAGCCCGAACCGTGCGCGGATCCGGAAGCGCTGGGCCTGGTGCTCCCGTCGCTTGTCGAACCCTCCGTTCTGCGGGATCCGGAACAGTGGCTTTTTCTCGATACGGAAACGACCGGCCTGGCAGGCGGGACGGGCACGTGCGCGTTTCTGGTGGGTTTGGGGTGGTGGGAGCGCGGAGGGTTCCAAGTCGAGCAGCTCTTTTTGCGCGATTACGACGAGGAGCACGCGGTGCTGTACGCGCTGGCCGAGCGGATGGCCGAGCGGCCGGTGCTCGTCACGTACAACGGCAAAAGCTTCGATTGGCCGCTGCTCGAAACGCGTTTCCGGCTGACGCGGCAGATCGAGCCGGAAGCGTTTCGCGCGCATCTGGACTTGCTACATCCGGCGCGAGCGCTGTGGCGGCTGGAATGGGGCACGGCGCGGTTGGCGGAGCTCGAACGGCACGTATTGGGAATCGAGCGCGGCCCGGACATTCTGGGCGAGCTGATTCCGCGGCTTTATTTCGATTTTCTGCGCGGCGGCAGCGCGGAGCCGCTCGTGCCCGTTTTCCGGCACAACCAAAGCGATCTGGCAAGCCTGGCCGCGCTCGCCGGCCACATGGCGAGCCTTGCGGCCTCGCCCGACGAGGCGCAGCCGCTCGAACAATACGGGCTTTCGCGCCTGTTCGAGCGGAGCGGCGACAGGGCGCGGGCGAGGCGCGTGTATGAAATGGCGATTGCAAGCGGTTTGCCAATGGCGCTGGGCCGGGCGGCCAGGCGGCGGTTGGCGAGACTGGCGCGGCGTGACGGCGCAGTGGACGTGGCGCATTCGCTCTGGCAGGAACTGGCGGCGGAAAACTACGGACAGGCGTGGAGCAACGAAACGCTTTCTGGATTTCCCGGCGAAGACGATCCGGCCGAGCGCAAACAGACGCTTGAAACGATTCTTGAAGCGTGCGAGCAGCTCGCGATTCACGCCGAGCGGGTCGAGCGCGACACCGCGGAAGCCGTTTTATGGACGCGGCGCGCCGAGCACCTGCTCGGCGAAGCCGAGGGCATCGCTCGCCGCTGCCGCGAGCGATGGCAGACGCGCCTGGCCCGCCGACTGGAACGGCTGGGGAGCCGGGTTGGGTGATTTGGTACGCTTTGTACGCCAACCCGAGGCACCGGCAATTATGGGCGCAGGTGCCCAGGCCCGATCAGCGGCGAAGCGGGGTCACGCCAACATAGTGCCGACCCGGCCTGCTCGGTTAGCTATTCGACAACCTCCTTCAGGCGTGGCGGCCGCTTCCCCGAGGGTCGAGTAGACTCGGCGGGTAGGACGGGGCGAACGGGCAAGACCCGCGAGCCCGCACGCCGTCCGTCTCCGGCCAAATAGCTGCGAGGTGAGGAGCCAACTCAGCGGAGGAAAATACTTCGATGGATAAGTCGCCTGACGCGGTACCGGTGAACTACGGAACGTTCCGTTCGGTCAAGGCGCTTAGGGACGAGCTCAACCGCCTCCTGAGGGACAACCGTGGCAAAGATGTCCCGTTGAGGCCACCGGTGGAGGCGGTGGAAACTCAGCGGGGGCATGTGTTCGTCTCGCTCGGGCTTGTACCCGCGAGACACAAATAATGGTCAGTGATGGGCGACTATGCCTTCTGGGAGGCGTAAGGACATGGGTCTCCTCCGCAAGCTGTTCGGAACTGGGCTAGGCCCTGCTGCCCGGACCCCAGAGGCAGCGGCCGAGCAGGTTGCGAATGCAGTGGGCGCTGCCTTCTCCCTGGCGCACTTCGTGCAGTTGTTCAGTGGCGCTCAAGCTGCGGAGGGGTGGACCGCGGATGACGCCCTTGCGGCGTGGTACTCGCTAGGAAACTTGGCGCTGGTGGTTTCCACGTGGACGGTCTACAACGACAGGGCAAGGGCGCCCCGCATTATCGCGCGCGCTCGGGCGGTATTGCAGAGGCGGTGGGAGCTGACTGACGATCTTTTCGGGAGGATGCGAGCCGCCATCGACGAAACGGAAGCCTCGGCGCTCAGGGCCTTCATGAGTTGTAAAGAGGGCGCCGACCTTTCCCGATTCTTCGCGCGATACGTCAGCAGAATCCTCGGCGCCCCTGTGCCTTTCTCACAGAGAACCGTGTTCGAGGACGAGATGGCCGGCATCATTTACATGGGCGACGACCCTATCCTGCATGCCGCTGTCTGTCGGACGTTCGTGGACGTTTGCAGCTCGGCTAGGGAGGTTCTCGAAAGGACTCCCGTCGACTGGGAGCCGGCAAGCGCAGGATAAGCCAGACCTCAGCCGTGGCGTCGCGCCCTCAGGTTCGCGCGAACATTGCCCGCGGTTGAGGGTTAACAGCGGAGCGAGGCCCGACCAAGCTCCGCAGACGTGTGTGGCTGTGGAAGCCGGCCAAGGGCTGAGGTTGGGATCCCAGAAGCGGTTCTCGCAGAGAATAGCCTGCTAGTTGGACTTCGAGGGTTGCGGCGCGCGGGGCCACTTGATCGCGTGAGTGACTTTGTCGAACGCTCTGCGATCCGCCCCTTCCATGGACAGGCACTGGGCGGCGCGGCATTCGAAAAAGACACCGCCGCTTGACGCCGTATCGAACTGCAAGAACTCCGCCACGGTGAAGACGCGGCTGGCGCTGGGATGTTTTTTCCGGAGCAGCGTGCTGTAGGTGGTGAAAAACTGCGCGGCGTGTTCCGGCGAATCGAGCCGGAGCCGGAAGACGAGCAGCGGCGCTTGCGTCTTTTTGTTCTGGAGGATCGCGTAGCGGTCGCCCCACCAATCGGCGGAAAGCGGCACGGCCACATCCTGAGCCAGATATTGTTTCAAGACTTCCTGCAAATCGAATTCGCCGACGATGTTTTCATCGAGCAGCTTCCAGTGCTTGCCGAGCAGATGGCGCAGATTGGGCAGCGCGACGGGCGGCGGAGCTTTTCCCTCGAGATAAAAGGAGGGGTGAAGAATCTGCTGAGTGGAAACGGGAGGATTCGGAAACACCTTGTAAAAATCGGGCCAGCCGTTGCCGGCCTTGAGCAGGCGCTGCGTGAAAGCGGCTCCCTGCAGGTAGGGAAATAGCAGCGAATCGCGCAGGTAGGGCGGCGCGCCGGCCATGCCGGGCGAATCGG
>JAKAOH010000077.1 GCA_021812285.1 Acidobacteriota bacterium
GAGGATCGGCCGCGGCACGGGTACGAAATCGGCAAGTTGATCGAAAGGCGTTCGCGCGGTCGCATCACTTTCCGTATTGGTTCGCTTTATCCGATTTTGTGCCGGCTCGAAGAGCGCGGGCTGATTCAGGGCCGGTGGGTGGAAAAGGCGGGCGAACGAAGACGGCGATTTTACCGGCTGACGGCGGACGGCCGGAAGTTTCTGGCCGAGCAGCGGAATCTGTGGGAGCAGTTCGTCGCGGCGGTAAATCAGGTGGCGAGGCCGCGCCATGCCTGATTGGCCGGGCTACGTGCGCGAGCGATTGCGGCTGCAAGACGTGCGGCCGGAACGCGAAGTGGAAATCGTCGCAGAGATCGCGCGACAACTCGAAGACGCTTATGAAGAAGCGCTGCGGCAGGGGTTGGGTGAGAAAGAAGCCGAGGCCGCTGCGGCAGCGCACATCCAGGATTGGCGGGAGCTTTCCGAGGAGCTACAGCTTTCGCGCACCGGCAAACTGCCGGCGCTCGATCGGCTGATCGAGCGAAGCCGGGAGCGAGTCGGATTGCGCGGACGGGCGGGGCGATTCGCGCATGGCGTCTGGTTCGACGTTCTCTTTGCATGGCGCCTGCTGGTGAAAAATCGCGGATTCGCCATTGCCGCGATTCTCACAATGGCGATCGGAATCGGCGCGAATACCGCCATTTTCAGCGTCATCGACAGCGCCCTCTTTTTCCCGCTTCCCTACCCGCAGGCTAACCGGATCGTTTTCGCCGGCACCGTCTGGGCGGACAACCATCCCTGGGTGCTGAAGGGCGTTTTCGCTTCGTGGAAAAAGCGGAATCATTCGCTTGCCGCCATTGGCGCGTACGTCGACATTCTCAAGACCACACTGACCGGAGCCGGCGCGTCCGAGCGGTTGCCCTACGCGGAAGTGAGCTCAGGTTTCTTTTCCGTGCTTGGCGTCCAGCCTATGCTGGGCCGCGCATTCATTCCCGCGGAATTGCAACCTGGTGGACCAGCGGCTGTAGTTCTTTCCTATCCGCTCTGGCGCAGCCGATTCGACGCGGATCGGAAGGCAATCGGCAGGACGATCAACTTGGACGGCAAGCCATACACCGTGGTGGGCGTGATGGCCGCGGGATTCGAATTTCCCGATGCGGTGAATCCCGCCGTGCTCGTTCCGCTGCAACTCTCCGACGCTCCGCTCGGTGCCCAGCCGTTTCAGGTTGTGGACGTGTTGGGACTGCGAAAGCCAGGCGGGAGCGTGGCGTCAGTGCAGGCCGATCTGGAAGTAATTCTGCGGCAGGAAGCCGTGCGGGCTCCTGCCAACCTGCGAAGATTCCTCATGCCCTTCCGCGCGGTCGTAATACCGCTGCGCGAGCGACTGGTGGGAAAGACGCGGCCGGCACTGCTGGTGTTGTGGGGCGCGGTGGGATTTCTGCTGCTGATTGCGTGCGTGAACGTGGCGAATCTGGCGCTGGCCAGGGCGCTCGCACGGGAAAAAGAGATCGCGGTGCGCGTAGCGATGGGCGCGGAGCGACGGCGCGTCATGCGGCAACTGGTGACCGAAAGCGTGCTCGTTGCGACTCTCGGCGGCGCGGCCGGAATCGCGATCGCGTACGCCGTCGTCTTGGTTGTGCGGCATTTCGGACCGAGCGAGCTCCCTCGGCTGCACAATGCGACGATCGATTTTCCCGTGCTGCTTTTCACGGTCGGTGTTTCGGTGCTGGCCGGAATGCTGGCAGGGCTTGCACCCGCGCGAGCGGCGTGGCGACTCTCGACCGTGGAAGCGCTGAAAGAAGGGGCGCGGTCGAGCGCGGGCCGCGGCCATCGGCGATTGCGCAACGCGCTGATGATTGCCGAAATCGCGATGGCGCTGATGCTGGCGATTGGAGCGGGGCTGCTGGTGCGCAGCTTTCTGAAAATCACAAATCTCGATCTCGGGCTCGATCCGCACAACGTTCTCACTGCCCAACTCGCTTTGCCGCTTGCCAAGTATGCGAAACCGGCCGAGCGGCTTGCGTTCGAGCAGCGGCTGCTCAAGCGCGTAAGGGGTTTGCCAGGGGTGGTCGCGGCGGCAGGCACGGACGATATCCCGATGATGAATTTTAATGAGGCGATGGGCGTGGAAATCCCGGGCACCCCGACGCCGCGCGGCCCACAGGAAGGCGCGGGCGTCGAAGCCGTGACGCCCGGATTTTTCCACACGATGCGCATTCCTCTCGTCGCCGGGCGCGAATTCAACGCCGACGACTCAGCCACAAGCGCGCCGGTGGCGATTGTTAACCAGGCGTTCGCACGCCATTTTCTTCCGAATCGGGAGCCAATCGGCGAGCGGGTCGGCAATGGCTCCCACTGGATGCGGATCGTGGGCGTCGTGGCGGACGTTCGCCAACGAGGTTTGCTGAACGAGGCCTTCCCGGCGATTTACGTCCCTTACGCGCAGCATCCCACCGCTTTCGTTTCTCTCGTGATTCGCACGAACGGAAATCCGGAGTCGATCGTTCCCGCGCTGCGGGCGCAGGTCGAGCAGATGGACGGCGAATTGCCGGTGTTCGGCGTCGCGACGATGGACGAGCGGCTGGCGAAAATGGAAGCCGAGCGGCGGTTTGAAACGATCGTGCTGACGGCGTTCGCGATTGTCGCGCTGCTGCTGGCGGTGTTTGGTGTCTACGGCGTGATTTCCTATTCGGTGAGTGAGCGGACGCGCGAATTCGGGATTCGGATGGCGCTGGGCGCGCAGAAGACGGCGGTGACTCGTATGGTGGTGGGCAGCACCTTGGCGATGGCGCTCGTGGGCGTGGTTATCGGCATCGGCGGTTCGCTGATGCTCACGCGGTATTTGCGCAGCCTGCTCTTTCACGTTCGCGCGAACGATTTCCGCACGTTCGCCATCGCCGGGGCTCTGCTGATTGCGGTCGCTTTCGCGGCGGCGATTTTGCCTGCGCTGCGCGCGACGGAAGTGGATCCGGTGACGGCGCTGCGTCACGAATGAGAAGCCAGCTTTTGTCGGACTTTCCCGAACCCTGCGACAGCGGCAACTGCGCGCCTAGAGTCCCATTTTCGCGATATAGACGATCGTCATCGTCCAGGCGACGGTGAGAACCACGCGGCGGGCAATGAGCGGATTCAGCCGGCGCATGGACATGGCTCCCATGACGCCGCCGGCGATCGCGCCCGCGGCCATGATTCCAGCGATCGGCCAATCAATCCGGTGGCCGAAAAGGAACACAACGATCGCGGTGGTGTTGACGGCGGTGCCGCACCAGGTGCGCACGCCGTTCATCGAATGGATCGTGCCCCCGAGCGTGAGCGAGAAAAGCGCGAGCATGAAAACGCCCATCGCCGCGCCGAAATAGCCGCCGTAGATGGCGACGCCGAATTGGCCGAGAACGGCCAGGGCGGCGAGGCGTTTCCTCGAGAGCGAAGTGCGCTCGGCCATGCGGCGGACCCAGCTGCTGGCGGTGAAAAGCGTCGAGGCGAAAAGCAGAAGCGGGGGAATCAGTTCGTGGAAAACGAGGTCGGGCGTGTGGAGCAGGAGCCACGCGCCGGTGAATCCGCCGAGAATGCTCGAGGCGACCAGCGCGAGAACTACTTTTTTCGGGGTGGTGATTTCCTTGCGGTAGACCCAGCCGCCAGTGGCGGCGCTGGGCCACAAGCCGAGTGAAGTGGTGGCGTTGGCAACGACCGGCGAGACGCCGGCGAAAAGCAGCGAGGGAAACGCGACCAGCGTGCCGCCGCCGGCGACGGCGTTCATCGCTCCGGCAAGCAGGGATGCCCAAAAGACCAGAAACAGGTAAACTGTTGGTGTATGCATGAAGTTCGTGGCGCTGCCGTCCGTCTTCCTTTCCCGAGCGCATTTCCGGCGTTTCCCTCGCCCGCCCGCGCGGTGACGAAAGTCATTGGCCGGGCGAATTCTCCGCGCGATGCTTTGCGGCGAGGAGAAATTCGATGGCTTACGTTATCGCCGAACCCTGCATCGGAGTCAAAGACACCGCCTGCGTGGACGTCTGCCCGGTGGACGCGATTCACCCGCGCAAGGACGAGAACGGCTTCGCCGCTGCGACTCAACTCTACATCAACCCCGACGACTGCATCGATTGCGGAGCCTGCGTGCCGGTCTGTCCGGTGGCGGCGATTTTCCCGGTGGACGATCTGCCGCGCCAGTGGCGGCATTTCGCCGCGACCAACGCGGAGCATTTCGCCAAGGCCGGCGCGGGAGATTCCACGTGAAGGAGATATGCAATGACGGTAGCCAGAAACGGCGACGCGGCTATCGGCAAACAGCCGGAACTCGATCTGCCCGATGAGCTGTTGCGCAAGTACAACCGGCCGGGGCCGCGGTACACCAGTTACCCGCCGGCGCCGGCGTGGAACGACGAATTCACACGGGCCGATTTCGAGCGGACGATGGCGGAGGCGGACGCGGCGGGGAGCGACGTTTCGCTCTACGTGCACATTCCCTTTTGCGAGAGCCTGTGCCTGTTTTGCGCGTGCAACGTGGTGATCCAGAAGGACCACCAGGTGGCCGTCGGGTACCTGGAGACGCTGCGGAAAGAGATCAAGGCGGTTTCTCGGTTCGTTTCGCGGGAACGGCAGGTGGTGCAACTGCACTGGGGCGGCGGGACGCCGACGTACCTCGAGCCGGGACAAATGGAAGACCTGTTCGCCGATCTTTCCTTGGCGTTCCATTTCGCTTCCGATGCGGAATTGGGAATCGAAATCGATCCGCGCGTGACGACGCGGGCGCACCTTGAAACGCTGCGGCGCCTGGGATTCAACCGCCTGAGCATGGGAATTCAGGATTTCACGCCGGAAGTGCAGAAGACGGTGCATCGCGTCCAGCCCTACGATATGACGCGAGACGTCATCGAAACCGCGCGATCGCTCGGATTTGCGAGCCTGAACGTGGACTTGATTTATGGGCTGCCGCACCAGACGGCGCAGACGTTTTCCGAGACCGTCGGGCGGATCATCACGCTGGCGCCGGACCGCATCGCGATGTTCAGCTACGCGCACGTGCCGTGGATCAAGAAACAGCAAGGAAGCTTCGTGGCGGCGCTGCCGCCAGATCATGAAAAATTCCGCATTTTCCGGACCGCGCTCCAGGGCTTTCGCGACGCCGGCTACGTTTACGTTGGCATGGACCATTTTTCGCGGCCGGAGGACGAACTGGCGCTGGCGCAGCGCAACCGGACGCTGCACCGGAATTTCCAAGGCTACTCGACGCGGGCCGGAGCCGATCTCTACGGGTTCGGGGTGAGCGCGATCGGCCGCGTGGGCGACGCCTACGCGCAGAATTACCGCGACGTTCCGCACTACACCGAAGCGGTCGAAGCGCACGGCATGGCGACGATGCGCGGCTACCGGCTGACCGACGACGACCGGGTGCGCGGCGCGGTGATCAGCCGGCTGCTGTGCCACGCGGTGGTGAAGAAACAGGAGATCGAACGGGAATTCGGAATTCGCTTCGACGAATATTTCCGGAGCGAGCTCGAAGCGCTGCGCGAGATCGAAGCCGACGATCTGGTGCGCGCTTCGGCCGAAGAGGTTGCAATCACCGAGCGCGGCCGGGTGTTTATGCGGAACGTCGCGATGGTTTTCGACGCGACGCTGCCGAAACTCGAAGAGGGCGGGCGGCCGCGCTTTTCGCGAACGCTCTGAAAATCGGGACGCGGCGGTCCCGACCCTCGATCCCTCGCGAGTGAAGATTCCCCTCCCTTTTGCTCGGGGCAAGCACGCAAATTTCCACACATGACAAATCTTATGAAAGGAGTCTTCGATTTAGACTCGTTCTAAGGATGGGCGCGGCCGGTCCGATCGCTTTTCCTGATCGGGGAAATCGGGACCCCCAGACGGTAAGTCATTCTGAATGCGTCTGTTTGCCGATTTCGTAGAGGGAAGCCGGACGGTTGGCAGGCAGGGAGGGTGATGTTCGAAGGTTTTCTCCGCTGCGGAAGCACCCTTTGGATTGAAAATTGCAACCACCCCAAGCAACGCAGCATCGAATGGATGCTCAGAGGTTCCTCCTTGGGGTTTTCAAAACCCATGGGGATGGAGGACAAAAATGTTGGCCACGAAAAAAGCGCGCGGGGCTAATAGAGCCGAGTTCGCCAAGTTACTGAAAACCAAGCGGAACGAACTGCTGACGCAGATCGAAGGACTGCGGCAGGGAGTTCAAGTGGAGCGCGTAACAGAAGACGAAGTCGGGCAAGCGAGCTGGGCGCAAATGGAGCACCTGACCTTCGTCACGCTCGAGCAGGGGCAGAAAACGCTGAAGGAAGTGGAAGCTGCCCTAACTCGCATGGCACGTGGGACTTACGGCGTGTGCGAGAGCTGCGAGCTGCCGATTCCGGAGGCGCGGCTTCGCGCCCTGCCATGGGCGCGGTACTGCGTCAAATGCACCGAACGGCTGCGCCGGAATTAATAGCCTCTTCTGATTTCCTGCAATACTCACCCGTGCCGCGACCCAGCGGTACGGGTGCGCACGGACGGGTCCGTCATGGCGCCCAGCGGCAAGGTTTCCGCGCGAACTCCAGCTTACTGGCCGGCGCGCAGGAATTCGTAGCGGTCGATCGCCGCGGCTACCCTGAAATGAGTGTTTTCGTGCGAACGCGAACGCAGGACTCTTCCCAGGCAGCGCACACGCACCGGTCCGGCCAGCGTGATTTCGTGGGGAAGCGTCATGACGATCTCGACGAGCGAGCCCGCCTGGATGGGTTTCGGCACAACGAACGAAACGCCCCGGGAACTGACGTCTTTCGAGACGCTGAGCGCCTCGCCCGAACCAGCTCCATCGGTCCAATGGATCGAAAGCGGTAGTTGCAATCGAAAACGGCGCGCCGTGCGGCGCTCTCCAGCAGCCACGTGGTTTCCCCTCCTCCGAGAATCGCAGGCTAGCAGCAAGCCGCAAAGGGCTCAATAGGAGGGAAGTCCGGCGCGATCAAGGTACGGAGGAGCTAGAACCACCCTCTACTTCGGCGCTGGCGTCGCGATAGGTTTCGAGCACGTCTTCGAGAGTGAGCACGCCTTCAAGCCGCCCGGGATCCATGCGGCTGACGACGGGCACGATGGGCCGCACCTGGGCGAAGCCGATGGCGGAATCGAGCGTCTGGTCGGGGTGAACGGTGGGCAGCCAGTCTTTCGGCAGCACATCGGAAAGACGGCGGCCGTCCTCGCCGGCGAGCCGCGCGAGATCGTCGCGTTGGAGGGCCATCCAATGGCCGGTGGGGAAACGCACGAGCATGGTGCGCGCGTTCGAGGTGTTCGCGACGGCCATCGCCTCGGAAACCAGGCTATCAGAGCGCAGCACGGGGAACGAGGGCGGATTCATCGCGTGCTCGATGCGCAGAACGGGCTGCTCGCGAAGCTCCTCGAGCGAAGGCAGCTCGATTCCCTCCTGCCGCGAGAGCAGATCGAACAATGGCACCCTCTGATAGCGGCGGGAAATCAGGTAGGCGATTGTATTGGAAATCATGACCGGCAAGATGATGGAATAATTGCCACTCAGCTCCATCACCATGAACACGGAAGTGATCGGCGTGCGGAGGAAGCCGGCGAAGAGCGTGCCCATGCCGACCAGAGCGAAGGCGCCAACCGATCCGGTGAGGTGGTGAAAGAACAGTTGTTCGACGCCGCCGATGGCGCCGCCCAGGGCCGCGCCGATGAAGAGCACCGGAGCGAACAAGCCGCCGGGAGTTCCGCTGACGAAGGAGAGCCCAGTGGCGGCAATCTTCACTCCGCTCAGGATGCCCATCGTTTGCCAGCTGAATTGCCCGTGGATGGTCTGGTCAATGTAGACATAGCCGGCGCCCATCACCTGGGGGTAAGCGAGGCCGATGGCGCCGATGAGCAAACCGGCGACGGCGGGTTGGAGATAGAGCGTCCAACGGGGCAGTTTGCGCACGCGAGGACGCACGTAGGCGAGGAATTTCAAGAAGGCGAGCGAGGCGAAACCGCCGAAAACGCCGAGCACCGCGTAGCCGAACAGTTCGAAGGGACTGCCGAGGCGATAGGGCGGAACGCGGAAAAACGGCTCGCTGCCCAGGAAAACGCGCATCACCATCACGCTGGAAGCCGCGGCGAGCACGATGGCGCCGAGCCCGCCGGCGCTCCAGGTGCCGATGACCTCTTCGATGACGAACAGCACCGCGGCAATCGGGGCGTTGAAGGCGGCGGCCAGACCGGCGGCCGCGCCGACCGGAGCCAGCAGCCGCGCCTTGTCCTTGGAAAGCCGCAGGCGCCTGCCCATTGCGGAGGCGATTCCCGCTCCGATCTGCAGCGAGGGATCTTCCGGCCCGAGCGAAAAGCCGCCGCCGATGGCGAGTGAGCAAACGATGAATTTCCCGATGACGGTGCGAAAGGGGATGTAACCGTCGGAAATGTAGACGGCCGATTTCGTCTGGTTCACGCCGCTGCCGCGGACTTCGGGAAAAACCCAGATGACGAGCAGGGAGACGGCGATGCCGGTCAGGGCGGGCACGAGGAGCGTGGGAAGCCAGTGGGGAGCCAACGCCGAACCCAGCAGGTAGATGCGGGTCATGTCGTAGGCGACGTGAAAGCAGACGACCGTCAAACCGGCGAGCAAGCCGACGACGATGGCGAGAAAAAGAAAGAAATAGGATTCTTGCAGCGTCAGCTGCCCGGCTAGCTGTCTCAGGCGTGCGACCCCGCCCGACGCTTTCGCTCTCAGCGCGGCTAGTGGGCTGGCGGGTTGTTCGCTTCCGCCAGGCGATGTTCCTTGCCGATCAACCACAGGGCTTTATCCTTCCCTTCCAGCGGACCACATTCGCCGGCGACCAGATTTTCCGCCGCGTACGCGAACGTCATGAATTGAAGCACGTTTTGCGGTTGGCCGCGCAAATGCGTGACGAGCGGCCGGAGCGATGCTCCGCGCGCCCATATCTGCTGGAATGCATTCTCCGGACTCTGGCCCGGGCCGGGCTCAAGAGGAACCTGCTGCTGGGTTGCGCAGACGGTCAGATTTGCCTGGCCGGCGAGAAAGGCATCGATGGCGCGGGCGTCGCGCTCATCGGGGCTGAGGCCGATTACAAAAGGATCGCTCGACTGGACGAGCTGAGCGAGTTTCAGACCGGCGGCGGCTTGGGCGTCGCGGGGATTGAGGCGAAGCGCCGCCTGCAGATAGGGGATTGCGTCACGGTATTGGCCGATGGCGATTTCGGCGGCACCGGCTCCGCCGAGGGCGGCTTCGTAGCGCGGCTTTAACCGGAGAGCCCCCTGGAACTGTTCGAGCGCGTGGCGGGGATCGCCGGCCTGCATCTGCCATACACCGATCTGGGTGCGGCGGGCGAAATCGGTTTCGGGCGTTTCGGCGGCGAGCGCCAGAAGCGCGGCCTGGGCCTGCGCCTGATTGCCCCGGTCGAGCCAGTAATGGAAGAGTTCGACGCGCGTTTCGAAACGCCGCTCGATCGGATGGGATTTCCAACTGCCGTAGATGGCGTTGTCGAAATACCGGACGGCGTCCGGCCTGCCCTTGCGCGCCTCGAGGCGCCCAAGCTCGAGATTGATTTCTCCGTTTCCCGGCTCGCGGCTCCAGAGGTCGAACAGATAGAATTCGGCGGAATCGATCTGATTGTCGGCCGCGAGCGCCTGCGCCAGACGCAACTGAAAGGTCGAATTATTGGGCGCGAAACCGAGGGCGTTGCGGAGGTCCTGAATGGCCTGACGCGCGTGATTCGCCTTCAGCGCGGCATCGCCGCGATCGAACCACATGGCCGCGAGGCTGCTCTGCTTGCCGCGATAGAAGCTGACCGCGAACCCAGTGATCGCAAACATGGCCGCCAGCGCGACCACCGAAGCGAGCAACCAAGCTTCGCGCGACCAGACGCTTTGCCCGCGCGTCTTTTTCCTTTTCCCGTCTTCCATCGGGGATCCATCTCAGAATAAATCAGGACGGCGGCGCGTGCAAATACCTGGCGAAAAATCGGCGGCGCGGCGGGAGAATCGCCGGAAAAATCAGGGAGTATCGGTCAAGCGATGGTGAATCGCGTAGAGGGCCAGTTCGAGCCGGTCGGAGACGCCGAGCTTGTCGAAGATATTGTGCAGGTGGTTCTTGACCGTCTGCTCGCTGATGAAAAGTTTTTCCGCGATTTCCCGATTCCGGAACCCCTGGGCCACAAGGTGCACGATCTCCTTTTCGCGGGGGCTGAGCAGGGGCTTTTCCCGGCGAGCGCCCGAATCGGAGGATTTCTTGAAGGCGTCGATTAATTCGGCCGTCATCCGGTTGTCGAGCCAGATTTCGCCCGCGTTCACCTTGCGAATGCTCTTGAGCAGGAGCGAGCTCGCGGACTGTTTCCAGACCACGCCACGCGCCCCCAGCCGCATCGCCCGCACCACATCGTGCTCGTTTTCTCCCTCGGTCACCAGGATGACGCGGGTTTGCGCGGAATCGCCGTTCATCTCTTCCAGCACACCCAAGCCGTCTTTGACCGGCATCCGCAGGTCCAGCAGGAGAACATCCGGTTTCAGCTTGTGGAGCAGGCGGACGGTCTCGTCGCCATCGCCGGCTTCGCCGACTACGGCGATGTCGCCGGCGCCCTCCAGGAGCTTCCGCAACCCCTCCCGGAAAATGGCGTGGTCGTCCGCAACCAGGACGCGAATACTCGGGTTCGTCTTACTTTTTGTCATGGCACAACGGTCCTACGCCCAAAATATAGAACACGTTGCTATCCAAACTGGCACCCTCCTCGAAAAATGACGCGGGTCGGTTAACCCGTTACAGCACCCGCATAAACATTGATGATTTAGGGTTTTGGAAGAGTTGCCTTTATAGTTAATAACCTAACACGCCGAAACGGCCCGTGCTCTATCCTGCCCCCGACCGTCTGGAAAAAGAGACAGCGATGTTTCAGTACTACCCGCCCATCCTCGATTCCGGAACACCCCGCCGAGGGCAGTTGGCGGGTACCTGAAAAGCAAAACCGCCGCGCCGGAGAGTTGAAACGGACTGGCGCTCCGGCGCGGCGGCGGGAAAAGCGGCCGATCAGGTGACGGTCAGTGCGGCCGTACCCGTCACGGACTGGCCTCCGCTGGTTCCGGTGACCGTAATTGTGTAGGAACTGAGCGGGGTTTTCGGCGTCGTGGAGATGGTGAGCGAGGCGGTGCCGGGGCTCGTGGAAGTGACGGCGACCGACCCGGAGCTCAAGCTGCCGCTGGTATGCGGCGGCAGAGCGCCAAGGCTCAGGCTGACCGTGCCGGAGAAACCATTCACCGAGGCGACCGTGACGGTGTAGCTGGTGCTGGACTTGGTGCCGACACTCTGTGAAGAAGGCGACAGCATGACGGTGAAGCTTGCGCTTCCGCCGGGACTCTGGACGTCAAGAGTCACCGGGGTGGTCTGGCTGAGCGAGGTGGTGCTGGCGGTGATGGTGACGGTGTAGGTGCCCGTCGGAGTGGAAGAGGATGTGGAAATTGTGAGCGAAGTGCTGGCGGAGCTTGCGGACGTAATGTCGACCGAGTTTGCGCCGAGCAGGGGCGTGAGGCCCGTGGGACTGGCGGATGCGCCGAGGCTGACCGTGCCTGTGAATCCGCCGGAGGGCGTCACGGTAACCGTGTAATTGCCCGCGGTGCCTTGCGTAACGGTGGACGATACCGGCGATGCCGATATCGTGAAGCCAGGCGAAGTGGCCGTGCCGATGACGAAAGTCGCCTGGACGTTTTGCGTCGTGCCGGTACCGGAAGACGGGGTTCCGGTAATCGTGAGCGTATAGGTGCCCTGCGGCGCTCGTTTGTTTGGCGAGAGCGTCAGCGTGGACGATCCCTGGCCAGTGATCGAAGTGGTGCTGAAGCTGGCGCTGGTGCGCGAAGGAACGCCGGAGACGCTGAGATTGACCGTGCCGTTATAAGAGTCGCCGGATGTCGAGCCGTTGATGGTGACGGTATAGCTGGCGCTCGAACCGGGCTGCGCGGCGTTGTAGGTGGGACTGACGCTAATGGTGAAACTGGAGCTGGTGGGCTGCTGGACCGTCAGGCCCAGAGAGAGCGTCGCGCTGGGCGTGCCGCTGGTGTCGGCGGCGTTCACGTTGAAGCTATGCGATCCGGGCGTTACGCCGACCGTTGTGACCGTTAGCTGCGACGTCTCGACCGATCCGTTTGTGCTGGTGACGGAGGCTGGGCTGAACGATGCAACGGCGCTCGCCGGCATATTGGACGCGGTCAGATTGACCGTGCCCGTGTAGCCATTAGTTGGCGTGACCGTAAGATCGTAAACGGCGGAACTTCCTTCCTGGACGCTGCTCGAACCGGGCGAACTGGCCAGCGTAATGCCCGGCGTCGGCAGCGGCTGCACGACCACGGTCACGGTGGTTGTTCCCGTTACCGTCCCGGAACTCGTAGAGCCGCTTCCGGTGACCGTCAGGTCATACGTGCCAGTGGGAGTGCTACTGGTTGTGGCGAGCGTCAGCGTGGCGCTGCCCGAGCCGGTGCCGGTGGTGATGTTTACGGGATCGCCGGTAAAGGTGGGCGTCATTCCGGTCTGCAGACCGGCGGTTACACTCAACGTGACGTTGCCGGTGAATCCGCCGACCGGAGAAACGGTGATCGTGTAATTGCCGGTCGTGCTGCCCTGCGTGACCGTCTGCGACGTGGGCGATTCGGAAAGCGAGAAGCCGGGCGTGCCGCAATTAGGGAATTTGAACGAGGCGACGCGCGTGCTCCAATTGAATGACCCGCTGGTCTCCGTGTATTCCGTCGTATACCAGAACGTGCAATCGTCGGTGGGATCGATGGACATGTCGCTGTAGTCCCCCCACCGGTTCGACGAGCCGGATTGATATCCGCTGCCGGTCACGATGCTGTTTTCGCTTTCCATCGTGTCGATCTGGTCGGTGGGCACGCGTCCGGTGAAACTGATCGAAGGCGACATCGTGCCGCTCGATACGCTGTAGCCGAGCGCGATATCGCCGGCTTCGTCCTCGGCGATGCTGGGCATCCAACGGTAATTCGAATCGGGAGCGTAGGTGCCTTGCTGATAAAGCGTGGGAGTTTGCGATTCGGGATCGCGAATTTCATACCAGCGGACGCCGGTGTTTCCGCTGCCGGTATTCACCGATTGGCTGACGACGAGCGATTCGTAGGTGCCGAAGTTGCGATAGGCGAAGCGGTACATCAGCCGGTCGCCCAGGGAATCGAGCTCGGTGGTCGTTCCCGCTTGTGGAACGCAAGCGCCGCCGCCGCAGGCTTCGGTGAAGCTGGCCACGGGAATCGAGACAGGACCAGTGAAGGTGGAATTGGAGGGTGTCGTCCAATCCACGTGGAATTTCCACAGATTCAGCGCATTCGTTGAGCTGAAATCAATGTAGTAATCGGGCGAGCCGGCCGGCGGAGCGGCGGTCGTGCCGGGCGCGCCGGAATCGCCATCGAGATCGGAGGGGAGAATGCTGGCGTCGCCGCCGGCGCTGAAGCACTGCATTCCGGCGCTATTTCCGGCGAGCATGGCCGCGCGATTGAGGGCGCAGGCGTAAGCAGAGGTGAAGTTGTTTCCGTTCGGGCCGAAGTCGTTGTAGGAAACGTAGTAGCCGTCGGGCCACACGGCGAGTTTCGGATAATCGGGGAAACCGCTATCGGGAATCGGGAATTCGTATTCGTTGTATGTGCCAGTGGCGTCGGACGAGGTGGAAACGGCGACGCAAAGGCCGTAGGGGCTGGTGAAAATGGGCTGCATCATCACCCAGCGGCCGGCCTGCTTGTCGTATTGGGCGATGATGTCGCCGCTGTTGCTCGAGGCGCAGGCGCCGCCAAGCGCCTGGAACAGCGTGCTGCCGAGCAAGGGGCCGTCTAGCTGCGCGCCGGTGCTCTTGTCAAAAACTTCGAACTGGACGTTGACCCACTGGACGTATTGTGTGGCGCCGGCCGAGCCGTTGGTATCAGGCGGCGCGTAGGAATCGCCGCTGGCGCCCTGGAATCCCACGCCAACACCTAGAAAATTCAGCCCGGCCGTTGTCGAAACCAGCGGCTGGGTCAACGTCTGCAGCACCGGGTCCTTGGGGCCGGAGCTAACCGCCGATTGCAGAGGCATCGGGTGCTTCAGAGGGATCATGCGGTGGACGCCGTAGGCGGGCGGAGCGGTCTTCATCGAGCGAACCGGCTGCGAAAGCACGTGCATCACGTCGTTGACGAAGATAACGTGCGGCGCGGTCTGCTGCTGCTGACCTTGCTGCGCCTTTACCATCCGCGTACCGGCGAAACCCGCGAACGCCACCACGCCCGCAATCATGCCTGCGGCTGCCAAGTGCTTGTTCAATGTCGTTTCCCTCCGTCGCACACCCCGCGAATTGGCTCGCGCTCCCGCGGAGCAGCGCCGCCGCGCAAGAGGACAAGGGGCGCGCCGCCACCGAGAGTAACTTCCTCCATGCTAATCGCCGGAATCTCCCGCGCGCTAAGCCTTTCCCCGCCGAGCGTTCCTCATCTGCATATACGGACAAGACCAATACCGGAGCCAGCGCCGGAACGAATCGGCGGTGGAGGCGAGCCGATCGGGGCGAGACCTCGATTTTCCGCGCGGTGGGGTATACTCTGGCGGCGGGGAGACGCTTCCATGCCCACTGCCTACGCTCACGAAGCAATCTCTTACGTGTGGGTCCTTTTCGTGGTGATCTGGTTTTCCGCGGCGGTCACGACGAAGCCGCGCGATAAATCGGCCGGCGCGGGCCTCCGTCTGCCGCTCGCCATAATCTTGGTGGCGGCCGTGCTCCTGTTCCACCGGCCCATCCACGCTTCCTGGCTCTCGCTTCAGCTGCTGCCGAATTCGCCCTGGCTGATTTTTCCGGGAGCCGCACTGACGATCGCGGGAATGGCGCTGGCTTTTTGGGCGCGATTTCATTTGGGCCGGAACTGGGGCCCTCCCGCGACGATGCGCGTCGGCCACGAACTGGTGACTTCCGGGCCTTACGCCTTCATCCGGCATCCCATTTATGTTGGGGCGAGCGTCGCGCTGTTCGGCACGTTTCTTGCGCTGGGAAACGCTTTGATGGCTTTGCTGATGCCAATCGTGGTGCTGCGATTCTGGTGGGCGGCGCGAAAAGAAAACCAACTGCTCGCGCGACAATTTGGAGAGCGCGCCGATCAAAGATAGCCGCGCGGGGCGATGCGTCCCCGTGCGGCGAATCGCTGGGCCACGCTGCCCTTCTGCTGTAAGATAGAAAAACGACGGCGGTGAGCGTAGCTCAGTGGCAGAGCATCGGACTGTGGCTCCGAGGGTCGAGGGTTCAAATCCCTTCGCTCACCCCAATCCACCAGGGCAATTTTCCAGAGGACTTCAAGGGCCAGGTCACGCTGCGCACAGAATTGCTGCGTTGCGAGCCCCATTTTACGCGGCGATGTTTTCGCAACTTTTCGGGACTGGTGAGCGGAGTGGACGCGGCCAGTCCTTGCGCGCTCAGCGGCAGATTCGCCACCGGGGCTGAATTCGGCGGCGATCCTGCGGGCCAAAAGAGCTGCGGACGCGGCACGCCAACCGAAGCCCCCGAGGCCGGCGCGGAGGCCTGCTGCTGGGAACCGCCGAAAAGAGGACGCGAAAGCGCGGCGAACTTCGAGAGCAGGCGATGCCCGGTTTCGCGCAGGCGGAACAAGTAATAGGTGAATCGGCCCTGCGCGTCGCTCGATCCGTAGCCCGAGCTTTCTCCACAGTAGCGGCCGAGCGCGGGCTGATAGCCGAGCGTGAGCGCGTTGCCCTGCGTCATGTATCGGCCCGGTTTGTGGCCGGTGAGCACGCTGCCGGCGCAATAGTAATTCCCTTCGGACCGGATCGCCCAGACCTTGGCGTCGGGGTCGCTGAGCGAAGCGGGCGAGAGATGGATTCCGATTTTGTCGAGGATCCTGATTGAGCCCGTCGGCGCAAAGAACAGCGCGATGATGAGCAGTGCGGCCGCGATTCCGGAAATCGGAAAGATGGCGAGCCGGCGGCGAGTTTGAATCGGCTTCGATTCCGAATCCCGGGCCGGAGCGATCGTCGAAGCCGTTTTGCCGCGGCGGGAGTGAAGGGAACGATCCGTGCTGCGCCGGCGCTGCGCCGGCCGACCCAGTTTTTCGCGCAGCCAGTCCATACCGCTCATCGGACGCAGCGCTCCCGCGGGAAGTCCCGCAACGCGGCGATAGGGGAAAACGAGGCAGACCTGTTCGTTCGGGAACGTAATTTGGAGGACCGAATCCGGATCGCGCGGATCGAAGGATTCCCCGCCCTGCGGCGCTTCGCCGGCGCGGTCGAAACGGCAGCCGCGCAGATCGAGGTCGATTTCGCGGCCGTCGCCCGAAATCGTGATCTCCCCTTGCGGATCGACCAGCGTGACCAGACCATCGATCGACACGCGCACTGTTTCCGCCGTTTCGCCCTTGCCGACAAAGCAGACCTCAAGCGAAATCGCGGACTGACGCCAGATCCAGAAATACCGGACCGCGTCCTTGAAAGAAATCGCTCCGCTCCGATCGTCCGATTTCATGTTCGTCTCCCACCTGTTCGCAGAGGACTCGCCGGCTTCCGAATCATCGTCTTCTCTCTTCCCGTAAAGATTGTTTCAGAGGCGCGGAAGCGAAGAAAGAAAATTACGATAA
>JAKAOH010000078.1 GCA_021812285.1 Acidobacteriota bacterium
AGCAGCTCGCCGGCGGAGAAATCCTCTCGGGCGCGATCGACGCGTATCCGCGCCCGCTCGAGCCGCTTTCCATCGAATTGCGCGCCGCGGAAATCCTGCGCATCCTCGGCGCCGAAATCCCGCCGCACGAGGTGGAAACGATTCTCGCCGCGCTGGGTTTCGCGCCCGAGCGCCAGGGCGCGCCGGAGGCCAAAGCGTTCGCCTGGCGTTGCCGCCGGCCCAGCTGGCGGCTCGACGTGGCGCGGGAAATCGATCTGATCGAGGAGGTCGCCCGCCACTACGGCTACGACCATCTGCCCTCGCGACTGCCGGTTTCGCGCCAGCCCGCCTCGCGATTGCCGCACGCCGACGCGCTCGATCGTTTGCGCGAGCGCCTCGTGAGCCTCGGCTATCAGGAAATCATCGCCGTTTCGCTGGTGGATCCCGCGCGCGATGAGACTTTCCGACCGCCCCAGGCCGATCCCGTGCGTCTGGCGAATCCCTTGTCCGAGGACGCTGCGATTTTGCGCACGTCGGGCGCGATCAGCATGGTTTCCACGCTCGAATGGAACCTGCATCGCGGCCAGCGCAATCTGCGCCTGTTCGAAATCGGCCGCCGCTATCAGCTTTCGCCTTCGGGAAAGCCGTTGGAATCGCCCACGCTCGCGCTCGGCCTCACCGGCCTCGCGTGCGAAAAATCCATTCACGAACCCGAGCGCGAATTCGGCTTCGAGGATTTGAAAGGGGATCTCGATTCGATCGGTGAATTGTGCGGTTGCCTGCGCTGGGAAACCGGCGCCCCTGTGTGGCTCGATCCGGCCGTCTCGGCTCGCGTGAAGATCGGGCTCGACGTCGTCGGCGCCGAACTCGGCCATGCCGGCCGGCTCGCCCGAGAAGCCGCGGAATCGTGGAAGCTGCGCCAGCCTGTCTTTCTCGCCGAACTCGCTCTCGATCCGCTCGTCGAAGCGATTGAACGCTCCCGTTCCCGCGCGCGTTTCCATGCGATCCCGAAATTCCCTGCCGTGGAACGCGATTTCTCTCTGGTTCTAAAGGATGGCATCGCCTTCGCCCAGGTCCGCGAGGCCGTCGCCGCGGCTGGCGTCGCCGAACTCGCTTCCATCGAGCCAGTGGACCTCTATCGTGGAGGCCAGGTTCCCGCGGGTCAGTATTCGCTGCTCATTCGAGTCCGTTTCGAAAGCCCCGATCGAACCTTCACCGAGGCCCAACTCACGGATTTCAGCTCGCGCATCATCCAAAGCCTGGAGCACGGCCTCGGCGCCACCCTTCGCGCGAAATAGGCTTGCGCGGCCTTGCCAACGTCAGCTTTGCCTCAGAAAGCTGCGCAGCACGGCGGGCAAAATGCCGCCGTTTCTGTAGTAGCCCACTTCCACTTCGGAATCGAGTCGCGCAATCGTCTCGAAATTCCGGCGATTCCCGTCGGGCGAAATCGCCGTGACGCTCACTTCCGCGTGCGCCGCGATTCGGTCCGCAAGGCCGCTGATTTCGTAGACTTCGTTGCCGGCAAGGCCCAGCGATGCCGCGCTTTCTCCCGCGCGGAATTGCAGCGGCAGCACACCCATACCCACCAGATTGCTGCGGTGAATCCGTTCGTAGCTTTCCGCCAGCACCGCCTTCACGCCGAGCAGCAGCGTTCCTTTCGCCGCCCAGTCGCGCGAGGAACCGGAACCGTACTCTTTTCCGGCGATAACGAGCAGCGGCACGGTCTCTTTCTGATAGAGCATGGCCGCGTCGAAAATCGCCATCCGTTCCCCGCTCGGGAAATGCAGGGTCACGCCGCCTTCCACGCCCGGCACCAGCAGATTCTTCAGCCGGATGTTGGCAAACGTGCCGCGCACCATCACCCGGTCGTTTCCGCGGCGCGAGCCGTAGGAATTGAAATCCGCCTTGGAAATGCCGTGATCGCGCAGGTAGCGGCCGGCCGGGCTGTCCTCGGCGATGTCGCCCGCGGGAGAAATGTGGTCGGTGGTGATGGAATCGCCGAGCAGCGCGAGCACGCGCGCCCCGCGAATATCGCCGATCGGCGCCGCTGCGGCCGCGAGTTCGGAAAGGAACGGCGGTTCCTGGATGTAGGTGGAATCTTCGCGCCACGGATACAGCGCGCCTTCGGCCACGGGAATCGCGTTCCAGGTGGGGTTGCCGTCCCAGACGTTCTGATAGACTTCGCGGAACATTTCCGGACGGATGGCGCGGCTCATCGTTTCGGCCACTTCCTGCTGCGAAGGCCAGATGTCGCGCAGATAGACGGGCGCTCCCTTTTTGTCGCGGCCGATCGGCTCGCTTGCCAGGTCGATGTCCACCTTGCCCGCCAGCGCGTAGGCGACGACGAGCGGTGGCGAAGCCAGATAGTTCGCGCGAACCAGCGGATGAACGCGTCCTTCGAAATTCCGGTTGCCGGAAAGCACGGCCGCGGCCACCAGTTGATTTTCCGTCACCGCCTTCGCCACTTCCTGCGGCAGCGGACCGCTGTTGCCGATGCAGGTGGTGCAACCGTAGCCGACCAGGTTGAAATGAATCGCCGCGAGCGGCTCCAGCAGTCCCGCGGCCTTCAGGTATTCGGTCACCACTTTCGATCCCGGCGCCAGGCTGGTTTTCACGTGCGCCGGCACGCTCAGTCCGCGTTCCACCGCCTTTTTCGCCACGAGGCCCGCCGCCAGCATCACGCTCGGATTCGACGTGTTCGTGCATGACGTGATCGCCGCAATCACCACCGCGCCGTGGCCAATCTCCTCCTCTTGCCCGTCCCTCCGCACTTTCCCCTTGCGCGCCAGGTCTCCGGCCGGCAAACCGAATCCCCGTTCCTTCACCGGAGCGGTGAGCGACTGAGCGAACGCCGATTTCATGCGCGAAAGCGGCACGCGATCCTGCGGCCGCTTGGGGCCGGCCAGGCTCGGTTCGACGCTTCCCAGGTCCAGTTCGAGCGTCTCCGTAAATTCGGGATCGGCGGTCTGGTCGTTGCGGAACAGGCCCTGCGCTTTTGCGTAACGCTCCACGCGGTCCACTTCTTCGTCGGTGCGGCCGCTCGCGCGCAGGTAGCGCAGCGTTTCCGCGTCCACGGGGAAGAAACCCATCGTTGCGCCGTATTCGGGCGCCATATTGGCCACCGTCGCGCGATCGGGCAGCGCCATCTGGGAGAGTCCTTCGCCGCAGAACTCGACGAACTTGTTCACCACTCCCTTTTTCCTCAAAATTTCCGTCACCGTCAGCACCAGGTCGGTCGCGGTGACGCCCTCGCGCAGCTTCCCCTCCAGCTTGAAACCAATGACGTCCGGCGCGAGCAGGTAATACGGCTGGCCGAGCATCGCAGCCTCTGCCTCGATGCCGCCCACACCCCAGCCCAGCACTCCGAGTCCGTTGATCATCGTCGTGTGGGAGTCCGTGCCAACGAGCGTATCGGGATAGAGCACCGCCCCATCCGCGTCCTTGCTCGCGATCACTCCCTTGGCCAGAAATTCCAGGTTCACCTGGTGGACGATCCCCGTAGCCGGTGGAACCACCTGGAAATGCGCGAACGCCTGCTGGCCCCAGCGCAGAAATTCGTAGCGTTCGCGGTTGCGCCGGAACTCGATTTCCGCGTTCTGGTCGACCGCGCCCGCGATTCCGAAAACATCCACCTGCACCGAATGATCGATCACCAGATCCACCGGCACCAGCGGATTGATTCGGCCGGGATCGCCGCCCAGCCGCTTCATCGCCGACCGCATCGCCGCCAGGTCCACCACCGCGGGAACGCCCGTAAAATCCTGCAAAATCACCCGCGCCGGCAGAAATGGCACTTCGGGACGGCTCGCGGCCTTGGGTGTCCACGCGGCGAGCGCCGCCACGTCCGCTTCGCGCACCAGGCGATTGTCCGCATGGCGCAAAACGGCTTCGAGTAAAATTTTAATCGAAAAGGGCAGCCGCGAAACGCGGCCCAGTCCCGCCTTTTCGAGCGCTTCCAATCGGTAAATCGTTGCCGGCCCGCTGCCCGTCTCGAGGCGCGCTCGCGCGCGGAAAAAGTCGTTTGCTTGTGGTGTCGTGCGTTCGGTCATGGCGTGAGTCCTCTTCCTAGAACGTTTGGCTACAGTTTTTCCCGGCGACGGCGGCATAAAAACCGTGCGAGGCGCGTGCCGTCTCCGATTGCGGGGAAGCGCACTTTCTATTCTACTCGTTCGTCGCGGGCCTGGCAGGCCGCCGCGTCCGGCAGTTGCGGCAGGCGCTCGCCGGCGGCAGAATGAAGCGAGGCGCAACCCGGTGAAAAACATTCAGGTGCACATTTTCGACAAGACGTACACGCTGCAGGGCGACCTCGATCCGGCCTACGTCGAAAAGCTCGCGCAGATGGTCGACACCCGAATGCGCGAGCTCGCCCAGGCAAGCGGCTCGGTGGATTCCGGCCGCCTGGCGGTGCTCGCGGCTCTGCATCTGGCCGATGAACTGGAAAGCCGGCGGCGCGAGCGCGGCGAATTGCATCGCCGCGTCCAGCGCTGCGTTCGCCTGGTCGAATCGGCGCTCAAGCGGCCGATCTGATCGCCGGAAGGCGCGCCGGACCAAAGCGTGCCGGCGTCCAGGGCATCTTTCCTCACGCCCTGATACAATAGCCCGTTCCGGACAGACTTCACGTCTTCGGTTAGCGGCTCCATGCGGATACTTTACATTGGGGATATTGTCGGCTCTCCGGGCCGGCGCATCGTCGAGGAACGGCTTCCGGACATCCTCGCGCAGGAACGCATCGATCTGGCGCTCGCCAACGCCGATAACGCCGCCGGGGGGTTCGGCATCATTCCGCGCCTGGCCGAGCAGTTGCTCGATTGCGGCATCGAAGTCCTCTGCGGTGGAAACCACATCTGGGACCGCAAGGAGATTTTCGACTACCTCCCCGAGCAGCCCCGCCTGCTGCGGCCCGCGAATTTCCCCTCTGGCACGCCCGGCGCCGGCCTCTTCTGTGGCCAGACGCGCCAGGGCGTCCCCTACGCCGTGTTGCACCTGCAGGGGCGCACGTTCCTCCCGGCGATTGATTGTCCCTTCCGCGCCGCCGATCGCGAACTGGAGCGGCTGGGAGACGCGGCAAGAGTGATTTTGGTGGATATGCACGCCGAGGCGACCAGCGAGAAACAGGCGATGGGATGGTATCTGGACGGCCGGGTTTCCGCCGTCTTGGGCACGCACACGCACGTCGCCACGGCCGACGAGCAAGTGCTGCCCAAAGGCACGGCCTTTATTTCGGATGTCGGCATGACCGGCCCGCACGATTCCGTGATCGGCATGGACAAAAGCGGCGTTTTGCAGCGATTTTTGGATGGATTGCCGGTGCGATTCGAGGTCGCCACGCAGAATCTGGCGATGCACGCGGTGCGAATCGAGATTGACGAAGCCAGTGGACGCGCGACGGCGATCGAACGCGCCGTCTACCGGCTGGATTGACGGGTGAGGGCGACTGTGGAAAACCTGTGCACGGTGTGTGAAGAACCCCTGCCGATTTTTTCCAGTTTCCTATTGCCCCTTCCGCCGCACTCGTGCAAAATCCTCGCCCGCACTCATCCTTCGGCTCGCTCACGAAGGGCGCGAGAGCGACGGTATGGAATGAGGGGAGCGCGATCTGGCCCAGGGGCGGCGTGCGTCCACCTTTTCCACACTATTTCCACAACAGTGGATATGGGCGGCTTGCCTTGATGAATACTTGGGAAAACATCTTGCAGCACATGGAACGGCGGGTGAACCCGCATAGTTTCGCCACCTGGTTCCGGCCCACGCAGCAGGAGGGCGACGCCAATGGCGAATTGAAGGTTCGCGTCCCTACCCGGGCTTTCCGCCGCAAGCTGACGGAGACCTACGGCGAGATGTTGAAAGCGGTCCTCGTGGAGGTCGGGCTTTCGGAGACGAAACTGGAATTCATTTGTCCGGAACCCGAAGTGCCCGCCACATCTCCCACCCAGGCCCGGCTCGATTTTGATTCGAGCGACCATCAACTGAATCCGCGCTACCGTTTCGAGACCTTCGTCGTCGGCGGTTCGAATCAATTCGCCCACGCGGCGGCGCAGGCCGTCGCCGAGCGGCCCTCGAAAGCCTACAATCCGCTCTTCCTCTACGGCGGCGTGGGATTGGGCAAGACGCACCTGATGCAGGCGATCGGCCACGCGCTCAAGCGCCGCAATCCCGCCACGCGCCTGGCCTACCTCAGCGCCGAAAAGTTCACCAACGACATGATCGCCGCCCTGCGTTTCGACCGCATGCCGGGCTTTCGCGACCGTTTCCGTTCCGTCGACGTTCTGCTCGTGGACGATATCCAGTTCATCGCCACGCGCGAGCGCACCCAGGAGGAGTTTTTCCACACCTTCAACGATCTGCACGATCAGCAGAAGCAGATCGTCATCAGCTCCGATTGTCCGCCGAAGGAAATCTCCGCGATTGAGGAGCGCTTGCGCTCCCGCTTCGAATGGGGCCTGATTGCCGACATTCAGCCGCCCGATCTCGAAACAAAAATCGCCATCCTGCACAAGAAAGCGGAAAACGAGCGCGTCGACCTTCCCGACGACGTGGCCGAATTCATCGCCCGCTCCATTCGGTCCAATATCCGCGAGCTCGAAGGGGCCCTGATCCGCCTGATCGCCTACACCTCGCTCACCGGCACTGAAATCAATCTGTCGGTCGCGCAGCAGGTGCTCAAAAACGTCCTGGAATCGCAGGATCGCCGCGTCACGATCGAGAGCATTCAGAAGCGCGTCGCCGAGCACTACGGCCTGCGCCCGCAAGACCTGAAAATGAAGTCGAATTCCAAGGCGATCGCCTTCCCTCGCCAGGTCGCCATGTACACGGTCAAGCAACTCACTTCGGCTTCACTGCCGGAAATCGGCCGCCAGTTCGGCGGGAAGCACCACACCACCGTGCTACATTCCATCAACAAGATTGATTCGCAGCGCCGCACCGACAAGGAATTGAACCGCACGCTCAACCGCCTGCTCGATTCGCTCGGGTGAGCGCCGTTGCGCGCTTCGCCGGGCGGGAGGCATGGCTTTTCGGGAGCGGCTCTTGGTTCGCGTCTTGCCGGCGCTCCTTGGGAAGTTGGTTTGTCCGTTGTTGGCCGCCGCGGCGAGCCTCTTCGCGCGGCCGCATCTTGTGGAGAAGTTGGGGAAAAGGTTGTGAATGAAATGAGGGAACGGTGGATGAAATCCGAGGGTCGGTGGGTTTTTGCTCCGCGCCGCAGCGTTTTCCTCAAGCCCGCGGTGGACGCCAACTCCCACGCGGAGAACGGCCCAACCCGGTTTTCCACCGATTCAACGCAAACGACGACTACGACGGTTTTCTTTACGTCTTTAGATGGTGTATTGAGAACCGTCGCCGGTGCAGGTAGAGTAGCGAGCGTGGCCTGAGGATTTCGAGACCCCTCGCCCGGTCCGCCGGGCGAAAAAAAGCGAGGGTGCCGGAAATGGAATTCACCGTTAGCAAAGCGGACTTGGTGCGGGAGTTGTCGCTGACGCAAGGCGTGGTCGAGCGCAAAGCGACCATTCCGATCCTGTCGAACATCCTCTGCGAGGCGGCCGGAGACAAACTCACGCTGACGGCCACCGACCTAGAGTTGAGTATTCAGACCACGTGCGCGGCCAAAGTACAAACGGAGGGCTCCGGCACGATCCCGGCGAAAAAACTGCTCGATCTGGCGCGCCTGCTGCCCGATGGTGATATCCGCTTCAAGCTGTTGCAAAACCACTGGGTCCAGATCGTCTCCGACCGCAAAACGTACAAACTGGTCGGTCTCTCGAAGGAAAATTTTCCCTCCTTGCCGTCGCTCCCGCCGGCCTCAGTGCGGGTCCCGGCGAAGCTCCTGGCCAATCTCATTGCGAAAACCATTTTCGCCATCTCCGCCGAGGAATCCCGTTACACGCTGAACGGCGCTCTGGCGGTGCTGAAACCGGATGGCATGATGATGGTCGCCACCGACGGCCATCGCCTGGCGCTCATGGAAGCTGATCACCGCTTCGACGGTTTGCCGGGCGAGGCGCGCACGCTCGTGCCGAAAAAAGCCCTAGCCGAAATTCTGCGTCTGGTGAGCGAAGCGGCCGAAGATGCCGAAGTGGAATTTTCCCAGGATGAAAGCCACCTATTTTTCCGTCTCGGCGAACGTTTGCTCGTCGCCCGCAAACTCACCGGCCAGTTCCCAAATTTTGAAGCCGTGCTCCCGCGCGACAATACGAAAGTCGTCGTGCTCGATCGCGCCGAACTCCAGGACGCCCTTCGCCGCGTCTCCCAACTCGCCGATCAGCGCTCCCACGCCGTCAAGCTCACCATCGCCCGCGAAGGCATCGAATTTTCCGCTTCCAGCCCCGATTACGGCGAGGCCAAGGAAGCGATCGAGCGCGAATACCGCGGCGATCCCATCGCCATCGGTTTCAACGCCGAATATCTTCTCGATTTTCTTTCCGCGGCGCCCGACGGCCCGATTGCGCTCGAACTCAAAGACGAACAGTCCGCCGGCCAGTTGCGTCCGCAAGGCGACCCCCAAACCCGTTACCGCTACGTCGTCATGCCGATGAGAATCTGAAAAAAGCGCGAGATTTCACTCCGAAAATCAGGTTCGCAGGGCCGATTTTTCTTCGCCGTCACGCCACTTCCGCGCGCCAAGTGCGCAAACCGATTCCTGACCCGCAACTATCCGATTAAGTAATTGAATAAAAGTGACTTAGCCTTGTTTCTTTCCATGAAAAAAACTTGAGGGAACGGGAGTTTTCCGGTAGAATTTCAAGTGGGTTGAGTTCCTCTAAGTTGCGAATTTTCGAGCATTTACCAGCGCGGTAGCGGGCCAGATTCCAGCCTGAAGTTTGCCGGATTCCCGCGTGCCGCCGGGGCGGTTTTCGGGATTCACCCTCCTTCCCTGTCCAGGAGACGTTTGAGAATGGGCGAAAAAGAAAACGGGAGTGCGAAAGGTTCGGGCCACCGCTACGACGCCACTTCCATCAAGGTGCTTGGCGATCTGGAAGCGGTGCGCAAGCGCCCGGCGATGTACATCGGTTCGACCGGCGAGATGGGCTTGCACCACCTCGTCTGGGAAGTCGTCGACAACTCGGTGGACGAAGCGCTCGCGGGTTTCTGCGACGAAATCAACGTCGTCGTCCACGAGGATAATTCCATCACCGTCACCGACAACGGCCGCGGCGTTCCCACCGACATGCACGCCACCGAGAAGAAGCCGGCTGCCGAAGTCGTGATGACGGTGCTGCACGCCGGCGGCAAATTCGATACCGATACCTACAAGGTTTCCGGCGGTCTGCACGGCGTCGGCGTTTCCGTCGTGAATGCGCTTTCCGACTGGCTCGATCTCGAGATTTGGCGCGACGGCAAGGTTTTCGAGCAGTCCTACGAAAAGGGCAAGCCAGCCTCGAGACTCGAAGTCACCGGAAAAACCCGCAAAACCGGCACGAAAATCACCTTCCATCCCGATCCCGAAATTTTCGGCGAGCACCTCTACAGCTACGACGTTCTCGCGCAGCGCCTGCGCGAACTCGCTTTTCTCAATAAAGGCCTGAAAATCACGCTGGCCGACGAGCGCACCGATAAATCCACCGAATTCCGCTTCACCGGCGGCATCGTCGAATTCGTGAAGCACTTGAACCGCGGCAAGCAGCCCCTCCACGATTCGCCCATCTACATGGAAGGCAAGCGCGACACCGTCGAAATGGAAATCGCGCTGCAATACAACGACGGCTACAACGAAACGATTTTCAGCTTCGCCAACACCATCAACACCGTCGACGGCGGCACGCACCTTTCCGGCTTCCGCTCCGCGCTCACCCGCACCATCAATTCCGCCGCGTCTTCGCTCGGCCTGCAGAAAGACATGAAAGACGGCGTCTCGATCAGCGGAGACGACGTCCGCGAAGGCCTTGCCGCCGTCGTCTCCGTCAAGCTGCCGCAGCCGCAGTTCGAAGGACAGACCAAAGGCAAGCTGAACAGCGATATCAAGGGACTCGTCGAGCAGCTCGTGAACGAGAAGCTGGGCGAGTATTTCGAAAAGCACACCGCCGTCGCCCGCCGCATCATCGCCAAATGCACCGAAGCGGCCCGCGCCCGCGAGGCCGCCCGCAAGGCCCGCGAGCTCACTCGCCGCAAATCGGCGCTCGATTCCGGCGGCTTGCCCGGCAAGCTGGCCGATTGCCAGGAACGCGATCCGGCCCACTGCGAACTGTTCGTCGTCGAGGGCGAATCGGCCGGCGGCTCGGCGAAGCAGGGCCGCGACCGCAAATACCAGGCGATTCTTCCGCTCAAAGGCAAAATCCTGAACGTGGAAAAAGCGCGCTACGACAAGATGCTCGGCCACGAGGAAATCCGCGCCATCATCACCGCGCTCGGCACCGGCATCGGCGCCGATGAATTCGACGCGACGAAGCTCCGCTACCACAAAATCATCCTGATGACCGACGCCGACGTCGACGGCTCGCACATCCGTACCCTCCTGCTCACCTTTTTCTTCCGTCACATGCGCGAACTCATCGAGCGCGAACACGTCTACATCGCCCAGCCGCCGCTCTACCGCATCAAGCACGGCAAAAGCGAGCGCTACATCCGCAACGACCGCGAATTCGCCCGCGAGCTCCTGCGCCACGCCTCCGACGAAAGCTCCGTGAAACCCGCCAAGGGCGAAAAGATGGAGGGCGCCGCGCTCACCCAATTCCTGCTCAATATCCAGGAATACGACCAGGTGCGCCAGCGGCTCGACCGCCGGCTGCGCAGCGGCAGGTTGGTGGATCTGGTGATGGAAGCGGGTCTCGAAAAGAAGGCCGATTTCGCCGACAAGAAAGCCGTCGAGAAACTGCTGAAGGCGGTCCAGAAAGAAGACCTCGGCTGGAAAGCCAGCCTCGAATTCGACGAAGAGCACAGCCTCTATCAGATCGTGCTCTCGAACGGCCAAGGCGAACGGAAAATCGGCTGGGAACTCGCGGCGACGCCCGAATACCGCCGCCTGCTCGCGCTCAGCCGCCAACTCGCCGGCCTCAACGTTCCGCCGTTCACCATCAGCCACAACGGCGACCGCGTGGTGAAGCAATCGGCGCCCGAGGTGCTCGCTTACATCCTCGAAGACGCGAAAAAAGGCTTCGCGATCACCCGATTCAAGGGTCTCGGCGAAATGAATCCCGAGCAGCTTTGGGAAACCACGATGAACGCCGAAACCCGCACCATGCTCAAGGTGCGCCTCGAGGACGCCGTCGCCGCCGACCAGATTTTCACCACGCTGATGGGCGAGGACGTCGAGGAGCGGCGCAAATTCATCCAGGAAAACGCGCTCGACGTCGTCAATCTCGACGTCTGAAACGAACCGGCGCCATTTGTGCTGTTCGTTGGCGGGATCAAGAGAGAGTGTGAATTACCAGTTGAGTTGGGAAACGGCGCCGGGACTGGGCGGTCTGCGCTGCGAAGGTTTTCGCGCGGTGGCCGTCGCGCGGCCGGAAACGCTCACGGGCGTCGCCGTCGAGTGTCCGGGCGAAACCGAAGCGCGGGCGGTCGTTCAGGCGCTCGAAGATCATTTCGCCAGGAAGCGGTTTTCGAACACCGCCGCTGCCTTCGAGGCGGTGAAATCGTTCGTGCTGGAATGGACTGCCGGTCAACGGATGTGACGATTTCCATGGAGACACAGGATGGCTGAGGAAAAAACGCCCAGCGTGATGCTTCCCGTCGATATCGAAGCGGAAATGCGGCGGTCGTATCTCGACTACGCGATGAGCGTCATCATCGGCCGCGCCTTGCCCGACGTGCGCGACGGCCTGAAACCCGTGCAGCGCCGCATCCTCTTCGGCATGTACGAACTCGGCCTCACCTCCACGCGCGCCTACCGCAAGTGCGCCAAGATCGTCGGCGAAGTCATGGGCAAATACCACCCCCACGGCGACGCGCCGATCTACGACGCCCTCGTTCGCCTCGCGCAGAATTTCAACCTCCGCTATCCGCTCGTGGACGGACAGGGAAACTTCGGCTCGATCGACGGCGACCCGCCGGCGGCGATGCGCTACACCGAAGCCCGCCTCGCTCATATCAGCGACGAAATGCTCGCCGATATCGAAAAGGAAACCGTGGATTTCTCGCCGAATTTCGACGAAACGGCGCAGGAACCGACGGTGCTCCCGACGCGCATCCCCAACCTGCTCGTCAATGGCGCCACCGGGATTGCCGTCGGCATGGCCACCAATATCCCGCCGCACAATCTCAGCGAAGTGCTCGACGCCGCGGTCCTGCTGGTCGAAAAGCCCAACACCTCGCTCGCCGAGGTGATGAAGCTCGTTCCCGGCCCCGATTTTCCCACCGGCGGTTTCCTCTGGGGCCGCGAAGGCATCGCCCAGGCCTACCAGACCGGCCGCGGCACCTTCACCATGCGCGCGAAAGTCGCCGTCGAGCAGGTTTCGAAGGACCGCCAGAACATCGTCGTCACCGAAATTCCCTACCAGGTCAATAAAGCGCGCCTGATCGAGCGCATCGCCAATCTGGTGCAGGACAAGAAAGTCGAAGGCATCGCCGACGTCCGCGATGAAAGCGACCGCGAAGGCATGCGGATCGTCATCGAAGTCAAAAAGGGCGAAGAGCCGGAAATCATCCTGAACAATCTCTACAAGTACACCCAGATGCAGGAATCCTTCGGGATGATCCTGCTCGCCATCGTCGGCGGCCAGCCCCGCGAAATGGGTTTGGTCGAAATCCTTCGCCATTTCGTCGAGCACCGCGTCGAGGTCGTGCGCCGCCGCACCCAATACGACCTGCGCAAGGCCGAGGAACGCGAGCACATCCTGCTCGGCTATAAAAAGGCGCTCGATCACCTCGACGAAATCATCAAGCTGATTCGCCGCTCGAAATCGCCCGCCGAAGCCAAGGCCGGCCTGATCGAGCGGTTCGAATTCAGCGACCGCCAGGCCCAGGCCATCCTCGACCTCCAGCTCCATCGGCTCACCCAGATGGAGCGCGAGAAAATTCTCGAGGAATTGCGCGAAATCCAGAAGAAAATCGCCGAGCTGAAGGAGATCCTCGCGAGCGACAAGAAACTGCGCCAGGTGATCGTCGGTGAGCTGCGCGAGGTCCGGAAGGAATACGGCGACGACCGCCGCACCCAGATCGTCGACCGCGTCGAGGAAATTCGCCTCGAGGATCTGATCCCCGACGAGGACATGGCAATCACCGTCAGCCACGCCGGCTACATCAAGCGTACCTCGGTCGACGTCTACCGCCATCAGTCGCGCGGCGGCAAGGGCCGCATCGGCGCGAAAACCCGCGAAGAGGATTTCGTCGAGCACCTCTTCGTCGCCTCGGCCCACAGCTATATCCTCATCTTCACCAGCCACGGCCGCATCTACTGGCTCAAGGTCTACGAAATTCCCGAAGCCGCCGCCGCCACGCGCGGCAAGGCGATCCATTCCCTGCTCAAGTTCCAGGAAGGCGAAAAACTGGCCGCCGTCGTTCCCGCCCGCAACCTCGAGGAGGAGGGCCGTTTCGTGTTTCTTGCCACGCGCCAGGGCACGGTGAAAAAGACACGCCTCGCCGAATTCTCCAATCCCCGCCCATCGGGCATCATCGCGATCAATCTCGAAAAGGACGACGAACTGATCGGCGCGCGCATCACCGACGGCCGCCAGCTGATCTTCCTCGCCAGCCACAACGGCCAGGCGATTCTCTTCCGCGAAACCGAAGTCAGGCCGATGGGACGGCCCGCCGGCGGCGTCAACGGCATGGACCTCGAATCGGGCGACCGCGTCGTCAGCATGGACGCCGTCCAGCCCGACTTCGAGATTCTCGCCAGGGAATTCAAGGTGAACACCGATAACCTCGACGACGTTCCCAGCGACGCGCTGCGCCAATCGCTCACCTCGCTCATGCTCACCGTCAGCGAAAAGGGCTACGGCAAACGCACCCCGCTCGCCGAGTACCGCCTGATCGGCCGCGGCGGCAAGGGCGTGATCAACCTCAAGAGCACCGATCGAAACGGCGCCGTCGTCGCTGCGCTACAGGTGAGCGAGGAATCCGACGTCATGATCATCACCGGCCAGGGCAAGATCATCCGCGTACGTGCCGCGGAGATTCGCGAAGCCGGCCGCTCCACGCAGGGCGTGCGGCTCTTGCGGCTTGAGGAAGACGACCATGTCGCCGCCGCCGCTGTGATTCTCGAAAGCGAGGAAGAAAGCGAATCGCAAGGCCCGCAGGCCTAAAGCAAAACCGGCGGATTTCAGCGCCTCGGCTGTCAAAGAAGGGGGGCGGGATGTATTGCACGCATTGCGGAGCGACGATCGCCGAAGATGCCACGTTCTGTCCGGCATGTGGCGATCCGGTGACGGCGGTCGTTCCCGGCGCCGCGCCGGCCCTGGCCAATGCGACCGCCTACGCTGGCTTCTGGCTACGGCTCGTCGCCTGGATCATCGACGAACTCATTCTGAACGCGGTTCTCTTGCTCGTTGCGGTGCCGCTCGGTCCGCTGTTTTTCCATCGCGGGCCGTTCCATCAGCCGATTGGCCGGTCGGAAGCGATCGTTTTCTTCTTCTGGTTCATCTCGCTTTCCTTCATCGGCGTCTGGCTCTATTTCGCGCTGTTCGAATCTTCCTCGTGGCAGGCGACGCCCGGCAAACGCGCGCTCGGCCTGTTCGTCACCGATATGCAGGGCCGGCGCATCAGTTTTCCGCGCGCCAGCGCGCGCTTTTTCGGCAAGATTCTTTCGAGCATGCTGCTACTGTTCGGCTACGTGATGGCCGGATTCACCGCGAAAAAACAGGCCCTACACGACATACTGGCCGATTGCCTGGTCCTGCGCCGCATCTGACCCGGATCGCACCCCGCGCCTACGCCCCGCGCTTCTGAAACTCCGCGCTTGCCGCCGCGAGCCGCTCCAGGCCCTCCTCCAGCTCCTCCGTTCCCCCTCCGATGCCCACGCGGAAGCAGTCGGGCATGTCGAAAAACGCCCCGGGAACCACCGAAGTCTCGTAGCGTTCGCGCAGCAGCCGGCAAAACTCGTCGGCATCGCCGCTCGCCGCGCGCCTCGATGACGGAGCAATCGGAGCCCGCAGCATCAGCACCGTGCCGAAGGGCGGCCGCGAAACCTCCATTTCCGGATGCTCGTCGAGAAACCGCTCGATGATCGGCCGGTTCGTGCCGAGCAGAGTTTCGCCCCGCTCCTCTAGTTTTTCCCGCTGATCCATCACGATCGCCGAGATTCGCTCCGCGACGCTGGCGGAATTTACATCGTGCAGATCACGAATCCGCCAGATGCGCCGCGCCAACTCCGGCTCGGCCACCACCCAGCCGCAGCGCAATCCGCCCAAGCCGTACGCCTTCGTCAGGCTGCTCGTCGAAACGAATTCCGGGCCCAGCCGCAGCGCCGCCGGCGGCCGGCGGTAAAACAGCGCTTCCAGATATACCTCGTCCACCAGGACCCGCGCGCCCACCCCTCGCGCGATTTCCCCGATGGCGCGCAGATCGTCTTCCAAAGTGAGCGCGCTCGTCGGATTGTGCAGGTTCGCCAGCACCACCAGGCGCGTCTGCGGCGTGATCCGCCGCCGCAGCTCGTCCGGATCCGCGCGAAATCCGTCTTCGCGCCGTCGCTCGAATCGCCGCACCTCCGCGCCCAGGAAAACCGCCGTCTGCAGCATCGGCTCGTAGGTCGGCCGCTCGAAGAGGACTTCGTCGCCCGGTTCGAACGTCGCCGCCATCGCCAGCAGATTCGCCATTGAAGTGCCTGGAGCCGTAACGATCGAGTCCGCGCTCACGCCCAGATAGCTCCCGAGACGCTCCATCAGCGGCGCGTAGCCGTAGCTGCCCGGCGCGTTCAGCGCTAGATCTTCCAGGTGAACCGGCAGATCGCCCATCGAAAGCGCCGCGATGGCGCTTGTCGCCAGGTTCACCGGCGCTCCGGAGTGCAATTTCGCCCATTGCATGTAGGCCGATTCCACGTGACTGCGCCCAACGCTCATCCTTCCTCCCTTTCGGAATGTCGCCGCCAAATCCACTGCGCCGGAATTCCGGCGGCAAGAATCGCGAATCCAATGCCTGCGTGCACGGGATCGTGCAGCACCGTGCCCACAACCACCAGCCACGAAGCCGTAATGTACCCCAGCGTCGTCCAGGGATGCCCCGGCACCCGGAAACGCGCCGTTTCGCGCCCTTGGCGGAAACGCTCGCGAAACAGGCAGGTGGCCGTCAAGCCCATAAAGAGCAAATCGATCGAAATCATGTAATTCAGTATCTGCTCGTAGCGGCCGGAAACCGCGATCACGATCGCCCACGCCCCCTGCAATAGGATCGCGACCACCGGCACGCGCGTCCGCGCGTCCAGCCGGCCCACCGCGCGAAAGAAAACGCCGTCGCGCGCCATCGCATAATAGACGCGCGGCGCGGTCAGCATGGACTGGCTCAAAAATCCCAGATCGGA
>JAKAOH010000258.1 GCA_021812285.1 Acidobacteriota bacterium
CTCCTCCATCTTGCTCTCTCCCCTCTCAACGTTCTGTTTCCACAGCGTTTCCCCGCCCGAGCCTTCTTTTCGCGGGAAACCCTACGGCCCAAACGTGCTTCAGGTACAATAAAGGATTCTATTTAGCTTTTTTGGGGGAGGAGTACAGGTGGCTTTCTTACGCAGGCGTTTTGCCCGTTTCACAACTCTAATTCCCGTCTTCTTGGCTCTTTGCGTCGCTTCAACCGCCCTTGCCGGCGGCAAGGACGCTGCCGGCCGAGCCATGCCGGCCATCACGCCCGCCGAGATCGCGCAGCAGAAATCCTTTGGCATGAAAAACGCGCCGATCGAGATCCAGGATTTCACCGATTTCGAATGTCCCGCCTGCCGCGCCCTCTACATGCGGACCCTCCGCCCGCTGATCAACGACTACGTCGCCACTGGCAAGGTCTATCTGGTCCACCACGATTTCCCGCTCCCGATCCATCCCTATTCCCGCAAGGCGGCCTACTACGCCAATGCCGCCGCGGCGATCGGCCGCTTCGAAACGGTCGAGCGCGTCCTCTTCACCACGCAGCCCACCTGGGCCGCGACCGGCAAAATCACGCCTGAGCTGGCCAAGGTGCTCACTCCCGCCCAACTCCAGCAGGTCAAGCAGCTCGCGCTCACGCCCGAAATTCAGAATGCCGTTCAGCAGGATATCGCTCTCGGCCAGCGGCTCAATATTCGCGAGACGCCGACCATTTTCATCACTCACGATGGCAAAACGTTTCCCGTCGTCGGCGTCGTCCAGTATCCGATTTTGCGCCGCTATTTGGACGATATTTTGAAGAAGTAACGTGCCTGGCAAACCGCCGCGACGCAAGTCCTCGATCCGGGTAGAATAGGGAATCGTCACTGGCGGAATTCGGCATGGAGGTGGGGTCGTGAAAGCACTGGCAAATCGTTTCGCACTGGCGGCGTTCCTCTTGGCGGTCTTTACCGCCTCGTCGTTCGCGGGGCCCCGGCCTCGGCGTCCCGGCCAGACGGCCGTTCCCAAAATCACCCTGCAGCAGATCGCCCAGGGCAAAACCTTCGGCGTTAGCAACGCGCCCATTCGCATCGACGCCTACACCGATTTTGAATGCCCGCATTGCCAGGACTTGTACCTGAACACCCTGCGCCCGCTGATTGACGAATACGTCTCCTCCGGCAAGGTCTATCTGGTGGACCACGATTTCCCGTTCCATCCCTATTCGCGCATCGCCGCCTACTACGCCGATGCCGCCGCCGCCCTCGGCCGCTTCTCTCCCGTCGCGCAAGCGCTGTTCCTTCATCAGAACGAATGGTCTTACACCGGGAAAGTCGAGCCGATCGTCGCCGCCGTCTTGAGCCCCGCGAAAATGAGAATCGTTCAGGCGCTCGCGCAGACCAGCGTCGTGCATCAGGCCGTCCAGGACGATTACAACCAGGGCATGCGCCTCGGCGTGAATCAGACCCCGACGATGTACATCACTCACAACGGCCAGAAAATGCCGATCGTCGGTTTCGTCAGCTATCCGATTCTGCGCCGCTATATTGACGCACTGCTCCATCAGTAATCGCCCATGACGCCGCAAACGCGCACGCGCCTTCGCCACTGGCTTCTGCTCGTCGGCCGTCTGGCCCTCGGCGCGCTTTTCCTCTTCGCCGCCTACGGCAAGCTCCGCCCGGTCGATAGCGCGCCGTTCACGCTCGCTTCGCTCAAAATCACGCCGAATTCGCTCGACGTCTCGATGATGATGTTCGCCATGCAGATAGATTCCTACCAGATGCTGCCGAGTTGGGGCGTCATGGCCCTTTCTCACACGCTTCCCTGGCTCGAGCTGGCCATCGGCCTGTTTCTCGTTTCGGGTCTTTTGCTGCGTTGGGTTTCGCTGCTGACCACGCTGCTGCTTACGGTTTTTTTCGCGGTTCTCGTCCATAGCTATTTGGCCGGCATGCAGATCAATTGCGGCTGTTTCGGTCCCGGCGCCGAAAAGCTCACCGGCTCGCGCCTCCTCCTCGAGGTTCTGTTCCTTGCCGTCGCCCTTGCCGTCACCATCGGCGCGTTTTTCGAGGCCCGCGCGCGCCGCCTGGCCCGCGTGACCGTCCCCTCCGCCGGCCCCCCGGAAACCGCCCCCGCCGACTGACCGCCCCTCGCCGTTCGCCGCCATCCACGCCCCTGCCGCCAATTGATATCATTTTCGTAAATGTGATATCATTCCCGCATGTGAAGGAGGGCGTCGTGCCCGCGATCGTTGTCCGCAATCTTTCCCCCGAAACCCATCGCGCCCTCCGCCTGCGCGCTCGCAAGCACGGACGCAGCACCGAAGCGGAAATCCGCGTCATCCTCGACCGGGCCGTCGGCTCGCCCACCCGCAGGAAGCTCGGCTCCGCGCTCGGCGCGCTGGCCAAGCCGTTCCGCGGCCTCGATCTCGATATCGAGCGCGACAATACGCCCGCCAGACCGGCTCGCTTACGGTGATCCTTCTCGATACCAACGTGGTTTCCGAGCCGATGCGCTCGCATCCCGACCCCGCCGTCGTCTCCTGGCTCGACGCTCAGGCCGCCGAGAACCTTTATCTCTCGACCATCAGCCTCGCCGAACTCCTGCTCGGCGTCGAAAACCTTCCCGCCGGCAAGCGGCGCAAAGCGCTCGCTGCGGCCCTCGATTCGCAGCTCATCGCTCTGTTTGGCGACCGCATCCTCCCTTTCGACGCCCACGCCGCCAAGCTCTTCCCGAAACTCGTCATGCGCGCCCGCCGCCGCGGGCATGCGATTTCCGCCGCCGATGCCCAAATCGCCGCCATCGCCGCGCTTCATCGGCTCATCGTTGCCACGCGCGACGTTTCGCCCTTTGAGGCCGCCGGTGTACCCACGTTCGATCCCTGGGCCACCGCCCCGTAGCCCGAACCACCCCTTTGCCAAAGCTCGGCGCCCGGCAGTGACCTGCCATCCGCCAGGCCAGCGATTGACGCTCCCCCGGATTCCTACAAATGTGGTGTCCCGTTATGGCGGTAGCAGCGTTAGAATGTCCCTCTTTTCGGAGGAACCAAAAATGTCTCGCAGGACGCGTTCTTTTTGCCTTGTTGCCGCACTCTTCCTGGCCGCATTGCCGCCCGCGATCCTTCGCGCCGCTCCCGCTCGCCCATCCAGTCTGGTAGGGGCGGGTCTCAGGCCCGCCCTTGCGACACCGCGGACCGCTCAATCGCCTCAGCCGCCCGCCAACCAACTCACCGTCCCGGAAATTTTCGGCGAGCACGCCATTCATCCGCCCGAACTCGGTGCTGTCGAATGGAGTCCCAACGGCGAATGGCTCAGCTATTTCCAGTCCACGTCACTCGGCCGCGAACTCTGGGAAGCAAGCGCGGCGACGGGCGCGCGCAAGCGTCTGATTGATGCCGCGCATCTGGCGCAATTTCTGGATCCTTGGCCGAAAACGTGGCTCCAGCGCACCGGTTTTGGCCGCCGCCCTCCGCGCCGTTATCAGTGGTCGCCGACGGACGACGCGCTGCTCCTGCGC
>JAKAOH010000259.1 GCA_021812285.1 Acidobacteriota bacterium
GCCGCTCCTCCGCCCAGCCCCGAACCCGCCTGAATATCCTTGACTTCCACCTGGACGGACCTACCAGTGCAAGACCGGAAATGAGGCAAACAACACTTTCCTGAAATTCGAGCATCTTTGTTCTAGACAGGCCGTTTCGTTATTCACTTGAAGGAACACATTAAGGAGGCACGATGACCCCGGCTCCAAGCACGCGTTTTGCTTGCCTCGTGACCGCATTGCTCTTCGCGTTTTCTCCGCTTCCCGCGCTGGCTCAGGCACAGACGTCAGCGCTCTCCTCTTCGGGCAACCACGTCGTCTCGAGCGCGGCCCTGCGCCGTGCCGTGGTCGCATCGGCCGAAACGCGGCAGGCCAATATTGCGAAGGTCCAGCAGTTCCTCTCGACTTCCCGCGCCCGCCTCGCCATGAAACGGGCCGGCGTCGACTACCGCGTGGTTCGCCGCGGCATACCGCTGCTCTCTCCGAGCGAACTGGCCGATCTTGCCGCGCGTAGCGACAAGGCGCAGCGGCAATTTCGCGCCGGCGCACTCACCAATCAGCAACTTACTTATATCATCATCGCCCTCGCGACCGCCGTCATCATTATCGTGATTCTGAAGGCGTGAGCGGGAACCTGCCTGTGCCACGGCGGGCGGCTATAGCGCGAAGCTGGTTGCTGCCGATGCTTCTGGTCGCCGTTTGCCCGCTCGCGACCCAGCTTGCCGCCCGAGCCGCGGCCACGCAGCGTTCCGGAGTTCTGCTCGACGTGCCCTATGTTCGTCAGTCCCGGCCCAACGCCTGCGGCGCCGCTTCGCTCGCCATGCTCGTGAGATATTGGGCAAAGCAAAACGGCACGCGCAACGGCGACAGCCCGAGTGAGTCGGCGATCGACCGCAAGCTCGACCCACGCGATCGGGGCATCACGAATACGGGCATGGCGAGCTATTTGCGCGCATCCGGTTTCCGCGTATTCACTTTCTCCGGCCGCTGGAACGATCTTCGCGAGAATCTTGCGAAGGGCCGGCCGCTCATCGTCGCGCTCGGTCCCCATGGCAGGCGCGGCCCGTTTCATTACGCGGTGGTCGCGGGGATGAATTGGCAAAGCAATTCAGTCTTCCTGAACGACCCCGCCCGGCGTAAGCTGTTCCCTATGGACCGCAGCCGCTTTCTCCGCGAGTGGGCGGCAACGGGCAACTGGACATTGTTGGCGGTTCCGAAAGTGCCGGTGTGATTTTCGCCGCTCTGCTGTTCCTACTCACGCCCACTGCGCCACAGCGGCAAACCGTGCGCCAGCAGCCATCCCTGGCGCGAATTGAGCAGCTTTACAAGCAACATCACTATCAGCAACTCCTCGATCTCGTGCCGGCTTCCCCGGGAGCCCCCCCAGCTTTCGATCTGTACCGCGGGCTGGCGCTGGCTCGTCTAAAACAATGGCAGGAAGCTCGCGAAGCGCTCTTGGCGGGTCGCGGGAAAGCACCGAAGGACGAACGTTTCCTCGTCGAGCTCGCCGGAGTCGAATTCAGCACGCAAAATTTCGAAACCGCCAAAAACGATTTGCGAAAAGCGCTCGCGCTCGATCCCAAAGACGTTTACGCCCGGAATTTCCTCGCCACGATCTATTTCCTCACCGGAAACCTCGAAGCGGCGATCGCGAACTGGAACAGAATCGGCCAGCCGCGCATTACCGGTCTGCTCATGCAACCCCAACCCCGCCTGCGCCCCGCGCTGCTCCGCCGCGCCATTGTTATCCCTCCGATCGGCGAGCTCCGGTTTTCCGACCTACGCGATGCGCAAGCGCGGTTGGAAAATCTGGACCTTTTCTCCCGCTACCGTTTCGAGCTGATGCCTCTGAGCCGCGGCGACTACGAACTGGATTTCATCTCGGAAGAGCGCAACGGGTGGGGTTCCAGCAAACTGGAGGCGCTCGCTTCCATCCTGCGCGATTTGCCCTATGCGATCGATCCCGCCTATTACAACATCGGCGGTTCGGCGATGAATTTCGTCTCCTATCTACGCTGGAATGAAAATCGCCGCCGCATCGCCGCTTCGTTTTCACGGCCGCTCGGCGACGATCCCCGATGGCGCTTTTCCCTCGCCGAAGACGCGCGCAACGAGAACTGGAATCTCAGGCGCACGTTTAGCGGATCCGTGGTCCCGCTTTCCGACCTGAATCTCGAAAGCATCGCTTTCGGCCCGGAACTCCGCGAAGTGGTCAACGGAAAATGGGCCTGGCAAACGCGGCTCGTTTATGCGTACCGCCGCTTTCGCAACGTCCGCGATGTTTCTATCGCCGCGCTGCCTTTTTTCACCAGTGGCAACTCTCTCGAAACCCGCTTTCGTGTCGACAGCCGCCTGCTGGATCTCCCCGGCCGCCGTCTCACGCTTGACGCCAAATTCCGTGCCGCCGCCGGCCGCAATTTCGCGCTATCGCTCGGCGCGTTCGGCTCGCTCGAAGCTTCGCTCGCTCTCGAATGGCTTCCCAAACCGCTCGGCCAGGATTACCACACCTCGCTCGAGTTCCGCGCCGGCCGCGTCTTCGGCCGCGCCACGCTCGACCAGCTCTACGAACTCGGCGTCGAGCGCGACAACAACCTCTGGGTGCGCGGCATCAGCGGAATTCGCGGTGGATTCAAAGGCAATGCCCCGCTCGGACGCGAGTTCGCCCTCTGGAACTGGGAAACCGACAAGACCGTCTTTCACAGCCTCTACGTCACGATTCAAGTTGGGCCATTCATGGATATCGGCCGCGTTTGGGATCCCTCCGGCGATTTCGGCTCGAGGTTTTGGCTCTGGGATCCGGGCCTGCAATGCAGTTTCCGCGTCTTCGGCGACGTCGTCGTCCGCATTTCCTACGGACGCGATCTCCACAGCGGCCAAGGCGCCTTCTACGAATCAGCCTCCCGCTGATCAGTCTCTGTTCTTCAGACCTTGAGCCCCACCAGCCGCATCAGTTCGATCGCGTTGCTCCGCTCGACCACGCCCGGTCGCAGGTGGTAATCGAACCGCATTTCGCCGTCCACCACGCGGTCCTCGAAATGCGCGTTCCCGGCCGCTTCGCCCATCTCCCGCACGATGTCCGTCAGCGCCAGATCGTGCGTCGTCACGATGCCGATCGCTCCGCATCCCACGAACGCCCGCAGCAATCCTTCGGCGCCGATTCTCCTGTCCTTCGAATTGGTTCCTTCCAGCAGTTCGTCGAAAAGGAACAGCACCGGAATCGTCTGCCCCGTCCTGTCGAACACCTGCCGGATCCGCAGAATTTCCGTATAGAAATTCGACCGACCCTCTAGCAGCGAATCCACGCTGCGGATTCGCGTCCCGAGCGTCAGCGGCCCCATTCGCAGCGATTTCCCGCGAATCGGCGCGCCCGCCATCGCCAGCACCGCGTTCACGCCCACCACGCGCAACAGCGTGCTCTTGCCCGACATGTTCGATCCACTCACGATCAGCAGCCGCCTCGCCGCGTCCAGCCGCACGCTGTTGGGCACCGATCGCGCCGCCGGAATCA
>JAKAOH010000079.1 GCA_021812285.1 Acidobacteriota bacterium
CGTCAGGGTGCATCCGATCACTTTGATCCCGTGCGCATGCGCTCGCGCAATGATTTGCCGCAGCCCGACGATCAGCTGCGCTGCAGTCACTTTCTGCTGCCCGTGCGCGCCGGGCAGGTGCGGGAAGCCCAAATCGTTGATGCCTTCGAGCACCATCAGGTATTTCACGCCGTCGCGCGCCAGGACGTCGCGATCGAATCGCGCCAATGCGTTCGGACCCGCGTCGTCATGCAGCACGCGGTTGCCGGAAATTCCCGCGTTCACCACCGCCAAATGCCGCGTTTCGGGATTCGCCTGAAAACGCGCCGCCAGTTGCGCCGGCCAGCTCAGGTTTGCGTTCACTGTCGAATTGGCGCCGTCGGTGATGGAATCGCCCAGCGTGACGATCGCTTGCGTATCCGGGCTCGCTTCCACGTCCACTGCCGAAATCCAATACCAGGATTCGGTGGTCCATTTGTACGGCATCGTTTCCGCGGCCGCGAAATTGCCCGGCCCCGATATGTACGTCGTTTCGAGGCCGAGCGGATGCTCGGTCGCTACGCCGGTTCGCCCGGGAACGTAGAGCGTCACCGCGAGCGCGCTGAGCGGCGCGGCGTCCAGTTCCACCGGATCGCTCACCATCAGCGCTCCCGCAGGAATCGTCACCGTGGCCGACCCGTCGAATTCCACCTCTCGATTCGTCCCGGCAACCACCGATGCGCCTTTCGCCGCAATTCCCACGTACGCCGCGCCGATCGCGAGCGATTTGCGTCCCAGCGCGTTCGAAATCTCGATGCGCAGCCGCCTGCCGCCGATGCTCGTATGCACCACCATCCGGATCGTCTGGTCGCGAAAGGTGTCGGTTGCCGAGCCTCTCATCGGCGCGGCCATCCACGTCGTCACCCAATGCTCGCCCGCGCTGGCCGCTCGTGCCCGCGCCGCGCCCGCCATTCCGATGGCGAGCGCGAATGCCGTCGCGAGAGCCACGAGCGCGCCGCGCCGCGGCAACTGAACTGCTTTCCCGCAAAGTTCCGCTTGTTTGAAGCGTTTTGTTTCCCTCATGGATCCCCCCGCCGGCCGAATGGCCGGCCGCAAAGAAGTGGCTGCGTTCGATGCACGCGCAGTATGCCACCACTTTGCGCCGCAGGAATCGGAAAAATTTTCCGCGTCACGAGGGAAATGGCACAAACTTCCTTGACTCGCCGTTTTCCGGCGGGCAGCCTGTGTGCTGTTCTGATGCCCTTGTGCCTCGACCCGCTACGCACCCAGTTCCAGCCCCGTTTGGCACCTCATCGCGTTGACCGCCATCCCTTCTGGATGCACAAAACGAGCGAAATAACGCATGGATTTCGGCCATTTCGCGCAAATCCGGCGGCGATTCAGCCGCCAGGTTTGTAACATCGCGCGACGCCATGGCTTAGCGCGGCCTTCGCCGCGCGTCCTGGCAATCTGTGTGCTGGAACGAAGGGGGGAGAGTGTCAGGCGAGGCGGTGCGGCTGCGGTCCGCACCGGGCGCTCTTTCGGAGTCACGGTCATTCGGCGCCGGTTGCGCCTGCGTTTTTCGTGGTGGCGCCCGCATGCGCCGGAAACGGCCGCCGACGGATTCATCGGAAAGGAGTCATTTTTCCTATGGGCGAAGATGTATTGAGAGTTTTGGACGAGCGTACGAAATCCACCTTTGACATGCCTTTTTTCAAGGGCGCCATTCGCGCGATGGATCTGCGGAAAATCAAGACCGACGGCACGGATTTCGGTGTGATGAGCTACGATCCGGCGTTTCTGAACACCGCTTCCTGCCAGAGCGCCATCACGTTCATCGACGGCGACCGCGGCATCCTCCGCTATCGCGGCTATCCGATCGAGGATTTGGCGGAAAACTGCACGTTTCTCGAAGTCGCCTGGCTGCTCCTTTTCGGCGAATTGCCGAATGAAGCGGACCTGGCGAACTGGGTGCACGAAATCACGCATCACACGATGCTCCACGAAACCACCAAAAAATTTCTCGAAGGCTTCAGCCCCGACGCCCACCCGATGGCCATGTTCATCAGCACCGTCGCCGCGCTTTCGACGCTCTATCCCGAAGCGCGCAACGTCCGCGACGCCGCTTCCCGCCGCCTTCAGATCGGCCGGTTGATCGGCAAGGTGCCCACCATCGCCGCCTACACCTATCGCCACAGCCTCGGCTACCCCTACGTCTATCCCGATAACGACCTGAACTACGCCGAAAATTTCATGAACATGCTCTGGAGAATGGTCGAGCCGAAATATCAGGCCCATCCGGCGCTCGCCCGCGCCCTCGACGTTCTCTTCATCCTCCACGCCGATCACGAGCAGAACTGCAGCACCAACGTTATGCGCTCGGTCGGCAGCTCGGAAGCCGATCCTTACGTTTCCACCGCCGCTGCCGCCGCCGCACTCAGCGGGCCGCTCCATGGCGGAGCCAACGAAGCCGTTTTGAAAATGCTCGACGAAATCGGCTCGAAAGATCGCGTCCGCGAATACGTGGACCATGTCAAGGCCGGCCACGGCAAGCTGATGGGCTTCGGCCATCGCGTCTACAAGAATTACGATCCGCGCGCCCGCATCATCAAATGGACCGCCGATCGCGTCTTCGAAGTCACCGGCCGCAATCCGAAACTCGACATCGCGCTCGAACTCGAAAGGATCGCCCTCGAAGACGAATATTTCATCCAGCGCAAGCTCTACCCGAACGTCGATTTTTATTCCGGGATCATTTACCAGGCCATGGGATTCAAGCCGGAAATGTTCACCGTGCTTTTCGCGATTCCGCGCACGGTTGGCTGGCTGGCCCAGTGGCAGGAACTTCTCGAGGATCCCGAGCAGAAGATCGCGCGCCCGCGCCAGATCTACGTGGGCCACGACGAGCGCAGATTCGTTCCGATGGAAAAGCGCGTCGCCAAACCCTCGGCGGCTTCGCGCTGAGTTTAGGGAAGGGAAGTCCGCCACTTGGCGGCCATGCCGAGGAGCCCGCCGCGGTGGGTGACGAGGAATCTGGTTTTCCTGAATTTTGGAGAACAGCAGATTCCTCGCTTCGCTCGGAATGACCGACTAAATGGTTTTTTCAGCAGATTCCCGGGGAGGGAACGCAGCAATGGGCATTTCCAAACAGGACGCGCTTGAATATCATCGCCGCGGGCGCCGAGGCAAAATCGAAGTTGTCGCCACAAAACCCTGCCGCACGCAATGGGACCTGAGCCTCGCCTATACGCCCGGCGTCGCCGAGCCTTGCCTTGAAATCGCCTCGAAACCCGAAGCCGTCTTCGATTACACCGCTCGCGGCAATCTGGTCGCCGTCGTCTCGAACGGCACCGCCGTTCTCGGCCTCGGCAATATCGGTCCGCTCGCCGCGAAACCCGTGATGGAAGGCAAGGGCGTCCTGTTCAAGCGTTTCGCCGATATCGACGTTTTCGATCTGGAAGTCAATTCCGAAAATCCCGACGACGTGATCAAATTCTGCGAACTGCTTCAGACTACCGTCGGCGGCATCAACCTGGAGGACATCAAGGCCCCCGAATGCTTCTACATCGAGGAGACCCTCCGCCGGAAACTCGCGATTCCCGTCATGCACGACGATCAGCACGGCACCGCCATCATTTCCGGCGCGGCGCTTCTCAACGCCGTCGAACTCGCCGGCAAGCAGCTCGATAAAATCAAAGTCATCTTCAACGGCGCGGGCGCTTCCGGCATCGCCTGCGCCGAGCATTACATCCGCCTCGGCGTCAAACGCGAAAACGTTCTCCTCTGCGACACCAAAGGAGTCGTCTACGCCGGCCGCACCGAAGGCATGAATCCGTACAAACAGCGCCTCGCCGCCCGCACCGACACCCGGACGCTCGCGGACGCCTTCCGCGGCGCGGACGTTTTCGTCGGCGTTTCCGTGGGCCATTGCGTCACGCAGGAAATGGTGCGTTCGATGGCCGATCGCCCCATCGTTTTCGCCATGGCAAATCCCATGCCCGAAATCAGCTACGAAGACGCGAAAGCCGCGCGGTCCGACGTCATCATGGCCACGGGCCGTTCCGATTATCCGAATCAGGTGAATAACGTTCTCGGTTTTCCGTTCATTTTTCGCGGCGCGCTCGACGTCCGCGCCCGCACCATCAATCACGAAATGGAAATCGCCGCCACGCGCGCTCTCGCGGGTCTCGCGCGCGAGGACGTTCCCGACGCCGTTCTGAGCGCCTACGGCGTCGGCACGCTGCGTTTCGGCCCCGATTACATCATTCCCAAGCCGTTCGATCCCCGCGTCCTCATTCGCGAGCCCGTCGCCGTCGCCGAGGCCGCGATGGAAACCGGCGTCGCACAATCGCGCGTGGACCTCGAGGAATACGCCGAGCAGCTCTCGCGCCGCCTCGGCCGCACCTACGAAGTGATGCAGGGCGTCCGCCATCGTGCCCGCACCGCGCCCAAGCAGATCGTTTTCTCCGAAGGCGAACACGAGAAAATCATTCGCGCCGCCAGCCACTTGATTTCCGAGCGCATCGCCCGCCCGATTCTCGTCGGCCGCCGCGCCGCGATCGAATCCACGCTCGAACGCCTCGGCCTCGCCGGTCTCGATGCACGCATCGTCGAGCCCGCTTCCTATTCCCGTTTTCCCGATTACGTCGAGGAGTACTACCATCTGCGGCAGCGCCGCGGCGCCACGCAAACCGAAGCCGCCGACGCCATGCTCAATCCCAACGCTTTCGGCGCGATGATGGTTCACATGGGCGACGCCGATGGCTTCGTCGCCGGCGTTTCCCAGCATTATCCCGATACGATTCGCCCCGCGCTCCAGATCATTCGCATGCGCGAAAACGTTCATCGCGTCGCGGGCGTCTACGTCATCCTCACCAAGCACCAGGTCTTCTTCTTTGCCGATACCACCGTCAATATCGAGCCCGACGCGCACGACCTGGCCGAAATCGCGACGCTCGCCGCCGAAGCCGCGCGCGATTTCGATTTCGAACCGCGCGTCGCCATGCTCTCGTTCTCGAATTTCGGCAGCACCCGCCATCCGCTCGTCGAAAAAGTGCGCCAGGCCGCGGAACTCGTGAAGCAGTCCCATCCCTCGCTCATGATTGATGGCGAAGTGATGGCCGATATCGCCCTCCTGCCCGAGGTGATGGCCAGGGAATATCCGTTTTCCTCGCTTCGCGGCGGCGCAAACGTCCTGGTTTTCCCCGATCTCGGCTCGGCCAATATCGCCTACAAACTGATGCTCCGCATCGGCGGGGCCGAAGGTCTGGGTCCGATTCTGGTGGGATTGTCGAAACCGGTTCACGTTTTGCAGCGCGGCGCCACCGTCGAGGAAATCGTCAACATGGCCGCCATCGCCGCCGCCCACGCCCAGGTTCTCCGCTGACGATCCGCGCCACGACGCGCGGTCGTGTGGTGGCGCAGGCTTGCAGAGTCTGTGCGGCGGCCCCCGATCGCATCCCTCAGCGGCTAAAGCCGCACTAACATCCAAGCACTTACGGCACGGCTGAAGCCGTGCCCTTCCGAAAAATCTGGCTGCCACGCGGACTCTTCCAGCCTGTGTGCTATTCTGCGGCAACACGCACGCCCGTCTCACCCGCTGGCGTGCGCCCCAAGCGGCCGAACCTTCTGGTAGGGGACGTCGCACGTGGCCCGAATTCCAAGCATGAATCCATCGCCGGAAGCGCCGGGCCTCAGCCCCGAACGCTCGCTGGTGGCATTAGCGTAGCAATCCCCGGCGCAGCTGCAAATTCTCTCCTAAGTTTTTCCCTCCACCCTCCCTCCGTTGTATCCTCTCCAGCGCTACTTTTGGAGGATGATCTTGCGCAAGAATCGCATTGCGTCTCGCCGCTTCGCCATTACCGCTGCACTCGTCGTATCTTTCGCGGCGGCCTTTCTGGCCGCCGTTCCGGCGCGCAGCCAGCAATACAATCCACAATTATTCTCCGGAATGAGATGGCGACTGGTCGGCCCCGGCACGGGAGGCCGCGTGGAAGCCGTCGCCGGCGTTCCCACCGAGCCTGACACCTATTACATCGGCGCGGTGGATGGCGGCGTCTGGAAGACGACCAACGGCGGTCTTACCTGGACTCCGCTTTTCAATCACGAGCCAGTCGCGTCCATCGGAGCCATCGCCATCGCGCCTTCCGATCCGCAAGTCATCTACGTCGGCACGGGCGAAGAAGCGCCACGCGGCGATATTTCGTTTGGCGATGGCGTCTACAAATCCACCGACGGCGGCAAAACGTGGATCAACGTCGGCCTGAAAGAGACGAAGCAGATCGGCAAAATCGTGGTTGATCCGCGCAACGACAACATCGTATACGTCGCCGCGGAAGGCGATATTTACGGGCCGAACGCCGAGCGCGGCGTTTTTCGTTCAACAGACGGCGGCAAAACCTGGCAAAAGGTTCTCTATCTGAATGAGCAGACCGGCGCGGTGGACATCGCGATGGATCCCACGAATCCGCGCATTCTCTACGCCGCACTCTGGCAGGTGAATCGCAAGCCGTGGCATTTCAGCGACGGCGGTCCCGGCTCCGGCCTCTACAAATCCACCGACGCCGGCTCGACCTGGCGGCATCTCACCGGCCACGGTTTGCCCGAGAGCGTTCTCGGCCGCATCGGCGTCGCCGTTGCGGGCGGCAGCCAGGGCGAGCGCGTCTACGCGCTCGTCGAAGCCAAACACGGCGGCCTTTTCCGCTCCGACGACGCGGGCCATTCGTGGAAGCGCGTGAACGGCCAGCAGATTTTGCGCACGCGCGCCTGGTATTTCACCAACGTTTTTGCCGATCCGCACAATCCGAATGTGGTATACGTCGCCGATAACGGCTTTCTTCGTTCCGTGGATGGCGGCCGCACGTTCAAGGCCCTCCCGATTCCGGGTTTCGACGGCTACCCGTTTGGCGCCGACAATCACGCGTTTTGGGTGAATCCGCTTCATCCGCGCCACATGATTAACGGCCACGATCAGGGCGTTGCCATCAGCGACGACGGCGGCAAAACGTGGGGAGATCGCGATAATTTGCCGATCGGCCAGTTCTATCACATCGTCACCGACAACGAATTTCCCTATTACATCTTCGGCTCGCAGCAAGATGAAGGCGCGCTCGGCGTCGCGAGCAACGATCGCGGCGGCGTGGAGAAAGCCACGTACTGGATGGGCGGTGACGATAGCGAATGCGGCTACGTCCTTGTCGATCCCGCCCACCCGAATCTTCTGATTGCCGGCGGCTACGGCGGCGCCATCACCATTTTCGACAAAACCACCGGCCAGCTCCATGACATCGCGCCGTGGTCCAACAACAATGGCGGCCACGCCGCCGCCGAATTGCGTTACCGCTTCAACTGGACCGCGCCGATCGCTCTTTCGCCGCAGAATCCGAATACCCTCTACATCGGCTCGCAATATCTGCTCGAAAGCGACAATCTCGGCAAAAGCTGGCACGCCATCAGCCCCGATCTCACGCGCAACGACAAGAGCAAGCAGGTAAGCTCCGGCGGCCCCATCAATCAGGACGATTCCAGCATCGAGTATTACGACACCATCTGGGCCATCGCTGCTTCGCCCGTCGCCGCAGGCCAAATCTGGGCCGGCACCGACGACGGCCTGATCCAGCTGACGCGCGATGGCGGTAAAACCTGGCACAACGTCACCCCGAGCGCCATGCCAGCCTGGGGCCGCGTCTCGATGATTGCCGCGTCCGATACCGACGCTGCAACCGCCTGGGTCGCCGTGGACAATCACGAAAATAACGATTACCAGCCCTGGATTTTCCGCACGCGCGATTACGGCAAAACGTGGACGCGCATCAACGACGGCATTTCCACTCCTGCCTACGTCCACGCGATTCGCCAGGACCCGAAAGATCCGAATCTTCTTTTCGCAGGCACGGAAACCGGCGTCTACGTTTCCTTCGACGCCGGCGATCATTGGCAATCGCTCCAGCTTAATCTGCCCACGACTTCGATGCGCGATTTCGCCTTTCACGGGAACGATCTCGTCGTTGCGACGCACGGCCGCGCCATTTGGGTGCTCGACGACATCACTCCGTTCCGGCAATTGGCCCAGGCGTCCGCCGCCGATGTTTATCTGTTCCGACCGGAAACGGCCATCCGTTCGCGTCTGGGCAATCCCACGGGAGCATTCCTCGATTACTACTTGAAATCCGAGCCCTCCGGCGCCGTCGCGCTTTCGGTCATGGACGCGCAAGGCAAAATCGGCGTCCTCTATTCCACCGCCGGCCCTAACAAGCTCGACGTCGCGCCCGGCATGCATCGCGTGAACTGGAATCTTCGCTATCCCGTTCCGCCGGATATTCAGGGTGGCTCGGCCTACGACGAACGCTATCCGCGCGGCATCATGGCGCTGCCCGGCAAGTACACCGTTCGCCTTACCGTGGACGGCAAAACGTACACGCAGCCGCTCACCGTCGTGAACGATCCCCGATCCAAGGTTCCGCAAGCCGATCTGGTCGCCGAATACGATCTCGCGACCACCCTCATGGACGCTCTCGCTCGCGACCACCAGACCGCGGACCAGATTCTCGATCTCCGCGCCGAACTCCAGCGGCTGCGCCATCGCCTCGCCGCCGATCCGAATGCCCAATCCCTGCTTGCTTCAATGGCCGATCTCGATCGCAAAGCGAGCGTCATCGAAAACAGGCTCTACCAGTCCCACGCCAAGACCAACGAGGAGCTCCTGAATTTCCCCACCGAGCTCAACAGCAAAATCGCCTATCTCGAGGATGAAGTGGATTTCGGCGACGGCGCTCCCACCGCGCAATTCCAGGAAATGGCGAAGCTTTACCTGGCGCGCCTTGCCGATCAAATCCAGCGCTGGGACACGCTGCAAAAAACCGATCTCGCCGCGCTCAATCGTCAGATGCAGCAGCATCACATTCCCGTTCTTTACGTCCCGCCCGCGCCAAAATAATGTGTCGGGGCTGCCGCAGGGGCACGTGCAACGTGCCCCTACCAGTTCCTCCGGTCGCAGACGGCCCCGCCGCCATAGGTCGGGAAGGGCCCGAAAATGGTTCGCCTGCGTACATCTGGTGCCCACCCTGCGTGCCGAAAGCATCCCGCCCTGGGTTTCCCCTACCGCCGTCTTTGCCGCGGAAAAAATCTGCCGTCGCCTGTGGATTTCCCACGCTCCCATGAACTCGCCTTGAAATTCCTGCACGGATGTATATGATGAAGGGTTTGGACCGGAGGCGTGGGGCTTCTGCCGAACACGCCAAAATCGTATTTGACGTATTTTGTGGGGTGTATCGAATGGTTTTTAGGGAACCGGAGCGTGGCTCAGGCCTGGCGGCGGCGGTTTTCTCGCTGTTCCTGGTCGCTCTTGTTGTTACGACGGTGTACATTTTCGCGGCGCACATCTGGCCGATGCCGCCGGCGATCACCCACGTCGGTCACTGGATCGACCAGCAGTACCGTCTGACGCTCTGGGTCACCGGCATCATCTTTGTTCTGGCTCAGCTCACCCTCGCCTGGATGGTCTTCCGTTACCGCGATCGCGGCCAGAAAGCCCGTTTCGTCCGCGGCAGCCACGTGCTCGAAATCGTTTGGACCACCGCGACCCTGGTTCTCTTCACCACGCTCGGCGCCATGGCCGTTCGCGCCTGGGCTCAGGTCCACTTCATTTCTCCCGTTCCCGGCGCGCTCCAGGTCGACGTCATGGCCGAGCAGTTCACTTGGAATTTCCGGTATCCGGGTCCCGACGGCAAATTCGCGCCGACCGCGCCCATCTATTACAGCGACGCCAACGGCAATCCGTTCGGCATCGATCCCAGCTCGAAGGATACCGACGACATCGTTTCGCCCATCCTTGTGGTTCCGGTCGGCCAGGAAGTCGTTTTGCACCTGGAATCGAAGGATGTGATTCACGATTTCTACGTGCGCGAGCTGCGCATCAAGCAGGATATCGTTCCGGGGATGAATATTCCGATCCATTTCACCCCGCTCAAAATCGGCGAGTACCACATTATGTGCGCCCAGCTCTGCGGTCTGGGGCACAACCGCATGCACAGCATGATGCGCGTGGTCAGCGAATCCGATTTCCAGAAATGGTTGAAGCAGCAGGAGGCGGAAAACCAGCAATGATGACCCCGGTGATCCGAGGATCCGGCCGATGAGCGCGCAACCCCATTCCGTCACTCACCACGCGGAAGCTCCGAAAAGCTTCATCCGCCGCTACGTCTTTTCCACCGACCACAAGGTGATCGGCATCCAGTATCTGCTCCTCGCGCTGGCCGCCGTCACCATTGGCATGGTGCTTTCCTGGCTCTTTCGCGCCCATCTCGCGTGGCCGCATCTGATCATTCCCGGCTTCGGCGGCCTGATGCGTCCCGAGCAGTACCTGGCGCTGGTGACGATGCACGGGACGATCATGGTGTTCTTCGTGCTCACCGTCGCGCCCCAGAGCGGCTTCGGCAACTATTTCCTGCCCATCCAGATCGGCGCGGACGATATGGCGTTTCCCACGCTGAATATGCTGTCGTTCTGGATCACCCTAGTCGCGTTCCTCGTTCTCGTTGCCGCGTTTTTCACGCCCGGCGGAGCCCCGATCAACGGCTGGACCAGCTACCCCACGCTCTCGGCCGTCGGTTCGGTTTCCGGCCCGGGGCAGGGTATGGGCGAAACGCTTTGGGTCGTGAGCATCGCGCTCTTCTGCCTGGCTTCGCTGCTCACCGCGCTCAATTTCATTTCCACCACCATTGAAATGCGCGCCCCGGGGATGTCGCTCATGCGCATGCCGCTCACCGTCTGGGGCTGGTTCGTCACCGCCGTTCTCGGCCTGCTCGCGTTCGGTGTGCTGCTCGCGGCCGGCATCCTGCTCCTGCTCGATCGCCTCGCGATGACCAGCTTCTTCGTCCCCGCCGGGCTCGTCTTCAACGACACCCAGCCTCCGCTCATGCACGCCGGCGGTTCGCCGCTCCTTTGGGAACACCTGTTCTGGTTCTTCGGCCATCCGGAGGTGTACATCGCCATTCTGCCCGCGATGGGCATCACCTCCCACATCCTCTCGAATTTCTCCCGCAAGCCGATTTTCGGCTACAAGGCGATGGCCTATTCTCTCTGCGCGATCGGTTTCCTGAGTTTCACCGTCTGGGGCCACCACATGTTCGTCAGCGGCATGAGCCCCTATTCCGCCCTCGCCTTCTCGTTCCTCACGCTGATCATCGGCGTGCCCTCGGCGATCAAGACGTTCAACTGGCTCGGGACGCTCTGGGGCGGCAAGATTCAGTTCACCACGCCGATGCTTTTCGCCATCGGGTTCGTTTCGCTCTTCGTCACCGGCGGTTTGTCCGGCCTGTTCCTGGCCCAGCCCGCCATTGACCTGCCCCTGCACGACACCTATTTCGTCATCGCCCACTTCCACATCGTCATGGCCGTCGCGGCCATCTTCGGCATTTTCGGCGGTCTCTACTACTGGTTCCCGAAAATGTTCGGCCGGCGCATGAACGAAACGCTGGGGAAGACGCATTTCTGGCTCACTTTCATCGGCGCCTATCTGATCTTCATGCCGATGCACTGGATGGGCATCATGGGCGCGCTGCGCCGCTACGCCAGCCCCGGCGGCCTCGGTTTCGTCGCGCGCATGGATCCGATCGATATTTTCATCACGGTCGCCGCTTTCGTCACCGGCGCCGCCCAGCTCCTCTTCTATTTCAATTTCTTCTGGAGCATCCGCCACGGCGAAAAAGTCGAGGAAAATCCGTGGCACGCCACCACGCTCGAATGGAGCGTTCCTTCGCCGCCGCCCCACGGCAATTTCGTCGCCGCGCCACACGTCTATCGCGGCCCTTATGAATACAGCGTGCCCGGCTACACCGAGGATTATCTGCCGCAGCATTTGACGCCCGAGCAGGTGGCGCAGTCCGCCGAGGCGGGAACTTGACGCACGGAGAGGCAATCTGATGGCTCGCCACAGCATCGTCGAGGAAGCCGCCGTTCCGGTCGCCGCCGGCGGAGCCGGCATCGGCGCGGGCGGTTTCGACTCCGGCGGAGGCGGTCGCGGTCCGGACGGTCCACGCGGTGCGGTTCCGCAACGAACCTATATGACCGGCCTCACCATGGGCATGGCCGCCATCCTGATGTTCTTCATGGCCCTCGTCAGCGCCTTCATCGTGCGCCAAGGCCTTTCCAGCGACTGGCGCGCCTTCCCGCTCCCGCCGATCCTCTGGGTCAACACGGCGATTCTGCTCGCCAGCAGTTTCACGATCGAAGCCTCGCGCCGCAAGCTCGCCCATGGCGACCGGCAGGGCTTCCGCCACTGGTGGTTCACCACGACGGCGCTCGGCCTGCTTTTTGTCGCGGGCCAGCTCGTCGCCTGGCGCCAGCTCGTTCACGCCGGCGTCTATCTGGCCTCGAATCCTTCGAGCAGCTTTTTCTACGTGCTCACCGCCGCGCATGGCATTCATTTGGTCGGCGGCATCGTCGCGCTCATCGCGATCGCCTATTGGAATTGGGATCACGCCCGCGTCGCCCGCTCGACGGCCACGCAGATGGCCGCCGTGTACTGGCATTTTCTGGACGGGCTCTGGATTTTCCTGTTCCTACTTCTGAAGCTGGGGCAGTGACTTGAACCATACCGAAGCCGAAGCGCAACCGATCGCCGATATCACCTGGGCCGGCGGCCCATCTCCGCTCGCCGTCAACAAGAAGAAGCTCGGCATGTGGCTTTTTCTGTTGTCGGACTCGATCACCTTTTCCTGCCTGCTGATTGGCTATTCCTACGTGCGCCTCGCCAGCCCCGATTGGCCGCGCCCGTTCGAATTCTATCCCGCGATCGTCAAGGCGACGCTGATGACGGTGATCCTGCTCACCAGCTCCCTCACCATGGTGCTCGGCGTTCACGCCGCGCACAAGGGCGAGCGCTCCCGCGCGGTGAAATACATTCTGTTCACCATGCTTGGCGGTGTCCTCTTCGACGTCATCCACATCAGCGAGTGGATCAATCTCATCATCCACGAGCATGTCACGCCGTTCCACAATCCCTGGGGCAGCCCGCTTCTCGGCGGAGCCTTTTTCGGCCTTACCGGGCTGCACATGCTCCACGTGACGATCGGCGTCATTTACCTCGGCGTCATCGCCTGGGGTTTCGGCACCAAGCGCTTCGCCGCCGAAGACGTCGAGGTCAGCGGCCTCTACTGGCACTTCGTTGACCTGGTCTGGATGTTCATTTTCCCGTTGGTCTACCTGATCAACGTGGCGCCGAAATAGGCAAAGGACGGAACCCGATCCATGAGCGCGAAAACGGAAGCCATCGAACAGCACGTCCCTGGCACCACGAAGCTCTTTCTGTGGGTCTGGGTCGCCCTGCTCGTGATGACCGGCCTCGAAACCTTCCTCGCCTACGAGGATATGGCCATCCTCATCATGCTGACCCTCCTGATGGGTCTTTCGGTCATCAAAACCGGTTTCATCCTGTCCTACTTCATGCACCTCCGTTTCGAGCGCATGGGACTATTCCTCATGATCGTCCCCGTCGTGGTGTTCATCATCTGCATGATCCTGATTTTCTTTTACCCGGACAGCGTCCGGCTGATGCACATGAGCGTGACTTGAGGCAAACGATGCGAACGCGATTCCCGTTTTTGGCGGCGCAAGCCGCCGCGGCATTCCTAGTATTCCTGGCCCTCGGGCAATCCGCCTGGGCGCAAGGCTGCATTCTCTGCTACACGACGGCTTCCTCGCTCAACAAAAAAGGCATCCACGCCCTCGACAAAGCGATTCTCGTGATCGGCCTTCCCGCGGTGTTTCTCTTCATCGGCATATTCGTTTTCCTTTACCGCCGCCGCAATGCCTGCCGTGAAGCTGCCGCCGCGGATCCCGCGCCCCGCAACGATCGCGCCCTCGGCCGCGACCTCCCGGACCCCTCTCACTCGCGCGCTTGATCGTGTTTTTCCGCCGCCGAGTCAAAATCTTGTCGGCCGGCCGTTCTCCAGAAGCAAATGTGCTTCGTCGCCCGCGCCGCTTCCGCGCCCAGCGTGTCTTTCCTGAATGAATTTTTATCTAAGGATTTCCAACGCGCGGTTTCGCGTCGATTCCGAGCCAACCACCCCCACGTGCCGCCGCATCGCACTTTGGGTGGGAGTCACGACCAACGTCACTCAGGGGAGGAAGCGACGATGAAGATAAAATCCGTTCTTGCCATTCTCGCGATCGCCGCAATCAGTCCACTCGCGTGGGCCGGCGCGGCGAACGCCCGCCAGCAAACAGCCTCCAAACGATCCAGTTCCAGTCCGGCGACGCGCCAGAAAGCCGCGCCGAAGTCAAGCTCGCAATCGAATTCGCTTGCGATCAATTCCGGCACGCAGGTTGCGGCGCGGTTGCTCACCTCCATTGACGCCAAAAAGGCGAAGCCGGGCCAGCGCGTCGTCGCCAAGGTGACGCGCGACATCAGGCAAAACGGCCGCACCGTCATCCGCAAGAACGCCCGCCTTATCGGCCATATCGTTTCCGCCAAGGCCAGCGGGAAGGGAAGCGCCGGCTCCCAGGTGGAAGTCGCCTTCGATCGCCTGGTTCAGGGCAAATCGTCCACCGCGCTCAGCGCCGTTGTCACTTCAATTCTTTCCGTTCCGCGTCCACTCTCGCCGCAGCCGATGAACATGCCCGGCCCGATGCAGCCCTCCGGCGCGCCGATGGGCGGCGGTGGCGGCATGGGCGGTGGTGGCGGATTACTTGGTGGAGCGGGAGGCGCGGTTGCCGGAGTAGGTTCGACGGTTGGCGGAACACTGAATTCCGGCGTGAACGCAGCGGGCTCAGCCGCCGGCGCGGGCATGGGCGCCGCAGGAAACATCGCGGGCGATACGATGTCTGGCGCGAACGGCATTCTTGTTTCCAATAGCGCCACCGGCTCCGGCGCCGCGAACTCTTCAACCGCCGTTTCGCATCCTCAGCCCGGTTCGCCCTCGCAGCCGAACTCGAATCCCAGCCTTGTGAACTCGGTTTCCGGCGCGCTCGCGGGCAACGCGTCCACGAGCGGTTCGGCCGCTGGAAGGAATTTCGCCGCTTCCGGCGGTGCATCGAATCAATCCAGCGCCACGTCCGTTTTCAGCCGGCCGAAGGGCAACGTGCAACTCCAGTCCGGCACGCAATTGCAACTCCGGGTTGTCGGCAGCTCCGCGCAGCCGCAACGCCATCCGGCCGCTCCCTCGTCGAGACGGCCGGCCCATCGCTGAATCCTTAGCGGGATTCAACTCCAGCAAAGAGGCCCTCGCATCGCCGGGCGGGGGCCTCTTTTGTTTCCCGGCTGGGTGGTTCTGCCCTGATTCTCTGCCGCCTTGCCCTTGCTTCTTGGCGGTCACTTCAAAATGGTTCCCTGAAATTCTCCCGTATCCGTCAAGAGCCTGGCGCTGCCGGAACCGTCAGAACGCCCAAAAGGCTCGACAGCAATGCTGGAGGTAGCGATCTGAGTTTCATGTCGCCTCCTCTCCTCTCGAATCTTGTTGATACGGCTGCCCTCCTCGAATCGAGCCGGCGTTTCGGTATCCAAAGCAATGTTGAAACTGGAGTCCGTGCCCGAAGTGAGAGGGCTGAGCCCGCAATGGCTTCGAGCCGTTAGCGGGCTCCCCTCGCGTCTTCAGCCTCTTCAAAAACAACCTTTGCTGCGTTCACTCGCCCACAGTGCTAACCGGGACGGTCTTGACCGCAGCCTCGCGCATGTCCCCGTTCTTCGCTTTCGGCACCCCGTACTCGAATTCCGCGCCGATTTCCCCCAGCCGGAGCGACCGCACGTATTGCTTCCCGTTGACCGTGACGATCACCAGCGAGCTTTTTCCGGCGAAGTCATTGGTGGCCAGAGCAACGGCGATCAAGCGCCCCCGGATGCCACGAGGACCCCGAACGAAAGTCAAGCTCGAGATCGCCATGGAACCGCTTTCGACGGTGAACGAATATTTGCCCGCCGGCAGCGTGCCACCAGCCCACTGAACCTGATAGGGCAGGACGAAAGAACCCGACCCATCGATTTGCTGTGCGCGAGCCGTCGTGCCCAGCATCGCGCCTGCCAGCATCAGCAGCCCCACAATTGGTAATGCACGGATCCTTCTCATGGTGTGCCTCCTTTTCCCCGAGGAGACCTTGGTTCCAGCCTGTTCCCCTCTTGCCCAAATAGGCGTAAAGGGATGGCAAAAGAGGTCACGTCTGGTATAGTTCTCTCGCCCGCGGGGAGTGGGGGCTGTCCATGGGCGCGCCATCCGCCGAAATCACCACTTTGCTCAAAGCCTGGGGCGGCGGGGATAAAGCTG
>JAKAOH010000004.1 GCA_021812285.1 Acidobacteriota bacterium
TCGCGGGATTTCCACGAGGTCCGGCCGAGGCACATAATTAGAAATTCCTCATCGTCTACCGGTTCGCCGCCGCTATTCGTAAATACAGGTCGTGTGGAAATGGAGCTCAGTCGTCCCGGAAGCGGGTGTTGCCCGAGCGGGGCGCATATCCATTTCCTAAAGATGTGTGGCGCACCGATTGCTCCTTCTATCCCGCGTTGCGGCAAGCGATTGAAAGCGCAGGCCGGCACCGGGAAATCCCGGCCGCGCGTCGCGCGGCGAATGAGAAACGGAGCAATAAAGCGATGGAAAATCCAGTTGGGCTGCGCGAACGAAAGACGCACCTGCTCTCGATTCTCTCGCGCGGCCTCGGCAAGCCGTCTCTTCGCCTGGCGGAGCTGGGCGTCATCCTCGAAGCGTCGCCGGTGGATTTGAAACGCGTTGCCGCCGTGATTCGGAGCGATGCGGAATTGACCGCCAGGCTCCGGCTATTGACGAGCGACGCGCTTTCCGCCGAAGGCCGCCGTATCCATCGGCTGGAAGACGCGTTGATCCTTCTTGGAGCGGCGGAGATCCGCAATCTCGCCCTCGCCTGTCATCTCATCGAGGCTTCGCGAGAGAGCCTCAATTCAGCCACGACCGAAGTGTTTTGGAAGCATGCGCTCGCCGTGGCGTTTCTCTCCGGGCGGGCGGCGCGCGGCCTGGGCCTTGGGAGCGCGGAACAGGCATACGTCGGCGGCCTTCTGCACGATGCGGGCAAGCTGCCGCTGCTGATGGTCGCCGAAGCGGAACGCTCCTCCGCGGCGATCTGGTTGTGCTGCGACGGCGGCAAAACCCTCGTCCTCGAACGCGAATATTTCGGCCTCGATCACACGGAGGCCGGCCGAAGGCTGGGGTTGCAGTGGAAACTCGCTCCCGCGCTGGTCGAGGCGATGACCTGGCATCACGAGCCGCGCCGCGCCCGTCAGGCAACGGATCTCGCCGGCATCATCGCCATCGTGAATCGTTTCCGCGCTTCGCGACCGTCCACGGACGCTTCTCTGAGTGAGGATTTTGTCCGCGACTGTCTGCCACACGTCGGCGAAATCAGCCGCAAAGCGCTCCTCGCGATCCTTCGACGTGAATACCCGCACGCGCGCGAAAACGCCGAGAGCGAAAATCACTCCCTGGTTGGCCAAATCGATGCACCTCAGCCCTCCGCTCTCACCGCGTCGGAAGGTGCCGCAAAAATGAACGTGCTCTGATCCTGGAACGGCCGTGCCGCGCGACGGTTAGCAAATCCTCAGACGAATACCCACCAAGTGATCCCGCCAGGCTCGTTTTTCCCTCACAAACGCCCCGATTCGCTTAATTTCCACTCAGAGTTCGCCCCTTCCTCGTGGCACGTTTCTTGCATAACCAATGGGCATGAGCCTGATGGACACCTCGAAAGCGGCGGCCTTCCCCAGCCGGCAGGAATCGGGAAAGCCAAGCTTCGGCTCAACCAGTTTGGGTGTCCGATGGTTCGCCCGAGCGAAAGATCCTTTCGATCAGTCCGCAAGTCCGCGGGACCTGTTGCGCGCTGCGGGCGCGCCGCAGGTCCTGAAACCGAATTCCGGCCGCGCGCCGACGGGAGTTCAGCGCGAGATTCCAGTCCGCTTCGCGCTCTCCCTCCAGCCTGACCAGGCGGCCGAATGCACTCGGTCTCGAAAGGAACGGCTCGGGCGAATCATCGGGGAACAGGTGCTGCCGCGTAAGGCAGCAGCCCTCGGAATTCAGCGATTGTTTCCGCGGCGGGAATTAGCCGCACCGCGGACGCAAACAAGTTTGGGTGTGCGTGGGACAACGCGCTCGGCGCAGGACATGGCGCGCGGACAAACGCGGGAACCAAAAGGCACTGCCGGCAAGATCCACCCGCCGGTTGCCGGCGAATTCGGCCGGTACGGCCATGGCAACTCGCGTAGACACGCCTGACCGCCGAGCGCACCACCGCCCAATCCCATCTGATGCCAGGAAATTTCATGCTCTCGCAAAAGCCAGGCGCCCAGGCCAAGTCCTCCGGGCCCCGGGAATCCTCCCGTATCGCCGGTTTCGGCGGCGCGCAAAACGCCCGCTGGGCGCTCCGGATCGAGCCGTCGCTCGCGCAAGCCGGTTTGCCCGCCGATGAATGGCCTGCCCGCCTGGAAAACGCCGCAAGTGAAGTGCTCTCCGCATTCGCCGCGCCTCGAGCGCCTGATATCGTTTGCGAACAGGACGATCCCTGCGCCGAGGTGGCGGCGATGGTCGGCATGGCCGGTTCGCTCTGGGCGGAACTGAGCGTGAATTGCTCGCCCCTGGCCGCGCGCCGCATTGCTTGCCGCATGTTCGGCCTTCCGCGTCCCAGCTGTGAGCAGGTTACCCTCGCCGTTGGTGAAGTTACCAGCCGCATCGCCCGGCGCATTCGCTCGCTTTACGTCTACCCGGCGGACGGATGCCTCATCTCGCCTCCCGTGTCGCTCACGTCAACAACCTCCGGGGAAGGTTCAGCGGACGAGGGACGCGGCTACCTGACGGCCGTTGGTTTCGAAGATCTGCCCGTTTGGATTCGCCTGTCGCTCCACGCGTAAGCCAGCGAAACGAGTGGAGAGCGTCATTCGTTCCGAAGAACCTTCATGGGGTCCACCCGCATCGCGCGCTGCGCGGGCGCATAACATGCCGCCAGCGCCACGACCATCAAGAGAGCGGCGACGGCCGCAAAGGTAAGCGGGTCGGTCGTACTGACTCCATACAGCAGGCTACTCATCAGGCGCGTAAGCCCCAAAGCGCCGACGATGCCAATCGCAACGCCCCCGAGCGCGACGCGAGCGCCTTGCCACAGCACCAGACGCAGGACTTCGCCTGGCCGCGCCCCCAGCGCCATCCGGATCGCCATTTCATGCATCCGCCGCCCCGCAACGTAGGACATCACACCGTAGATCCCGATGCTGGCGAGCAGCAGCGCAACGGCCGCAAACGCGCTGAGCAATATCATTAGGAAGCGGCGCCCTGCGAGCGTATGGGAAACAATCCGATCCATCGACAGAAAATCGTAGGGAGCCAGGCTGCTATTCCTTCGCGCGATCGCGTCGCGGATGGCCTTCTTGCCCGGGTAATTCGGAGTTTCCGTGCGCACAACCAGACCGGCGGATCCGGTCAGCCAGGGAGCCAACTGCACGGAGAGTTGTGAAGCAAGCAAGTAAACCTGCGCCGTCACCGAATAGCCGGCATCCTGTGCCAGGTTCCACTGATTCACATGAGCGATCACGCCGATGATATCCGCCGAGCCCAAGTTGTCTCCGAAGTCGATACGGCGGCCGATGGGATCCTCGCCCTGAAAATATTTCCGCGCGAAATCCTCGTCAATGACCGCGGCAAGCGATTTCGCGAGATCGCGTGTCTCGAAAAACCTGCCGCGCAGCAACGGAATCCTCATCACTTTCAGGTAATCAGGGCTGACCACATACGTGACCGCTACGGGCATTTGGGATAACGTCGCAGGCTTCGCTTGTCCATCAACCCAGAATGGCAATTCGGAATCGCTGATCATCGGCTGCGCACCGTCGTCAAGCGATGCTGCCTCCACCCCCGGAACCGCGGCGACGGTTTGCGTCAGGTCGCGGAGCAGCGCGTGGATCCGCTCCGGCTTTTCGTTCGCAGGGAGCGGAGGGAGGGCTACCTGAAATGTCAGGACGTTTTTCGCATTGAATCCTGGATTGACGCTCCAAAGGCGAGCGAGGCTGCGTATCGCCAGTCCCGCCCCGACAAGCAGCACCACCGCCAGCGCCATCTCCACGACAACGAAAACGGCCTGTAATCGGTGCCGCTCGCCGCTCGCGCCCCTGCCGCCCTCCTTCAGGGATTCGTACAAGTCCGGCCGCGAGGCTTTCAGAGCCGGCGCAAGCCCGAAGAGAATTCCCGCAAAGACGGACACGAAGAGGGCAAGAAACAGAACCGGGGCATCCAACCGGACCTCGCTCACGCGCGGCAGCGCCTCGGGCAGGACGCCTAGAGCAGCCCGTGTTCCATAGAACGCGAAAAGCAGGCCCGCTACCCCTCCAGCCCCCGCTAGCAGCACGCTTTCGGTGAGCAGTTGCCGCACCACCCGGCCACGCGTCGCGCCCAGCGCCACTCGCGTGGCAAATTCCCTTGAGCGTCCCGACGACCGCGCGAGCAGGAGACTGGCGACGTTCACGCAGGCGATCAAGAGGACGAAAGCCACCGCGGCCAGTAGTGCGAACAGAATGGGCCTCACCTTCCGTACCATGTCTTCGCGAAGCGAGAACAGCACGACGCCAGCGCCTTTGTCGGCGTCGGGATACAGGGCGGCGAGTTCGCGAGCAACACCGTCCATATCGGCGCGCGCTTCTCCCAGCGACACACCAGCTTTCAGCCGGCCAACGGCAAGGATCCCCGGATGGTTCTCGCGCTGGGCTATCCAATCGCTTTTCGACCAACCGAATGGGACATACACGTCGCCCGGACGGAAATTCGTCCATTCGCAGCAGAAAAAGAAGTTCCGGGGAACGACACCGATCACGGAGAAGGCTTCGCCGTCCATCGCGATAGTTTTCCCGAGTATCTGCTGGGAGCCGCCGAACCTACGTTTCCAGAAGCCATAGCTCAGGAGGGCCACTGGCGTGGCGCCCGGCGTATCGTCCGCAGGCGAAAAATTGCGCCCAAATATTGGCTTCACGCCGAGCAGCCGAAAGAAGCCTGCCGAAACCTGCATCACCTTCACGTGCTCGGCCCGGGCCGGGCCGTTGAGGGCGAAATCGTCCTCGCGGTAAGCGGCCAGCGCCTGGAACGAGTGGTTCATTCGCGCCCAATCGAGAAAATTGGGATAGGAAATCGAAGCGTAGGGCAAGTTGTGTCTCGCCTCGCCGAGCACGACCAGTTGACTGGGACGCGGATAGGGCAAAGGATTCAACAGTACGCCGTCGATCACCGAAAACAACGCGGTGTTGGCGCCGATCCCAATTGCGAGAGTGAGAATGGCGACCATCGCGAACCCGCGATTGCCGCGCAATTGCCGCAGGCCGTAAAGAATATCCTGAATCGTTGCCTCGACCAGCCGTACGCCGCGCACATCCCGGCACTCCTCTTCCACCTGCTCCACACCGCCAAATTCGCGCATCGCCGCGGCGCGCGCTTTCGTCTCGCTCATTCCTTTCGCGCGATTTTCCTCGATCTGCCTTTCCAGGTGGAAGCGTAATTCGTTGCTCAGTTCGCGCTCCACGCGGCCCTTGTCAAAGAGCGACCGGAGCCGAAGCCGGAATTTATCTAGCCAGCGCGTCATTTCGTTCCCGCCTCAGGAAGTTTCGAGCACCAATCCGATGGCCGCCGAAAGCCGTTGCCACCTCGCCTCTTCCCGCTCCAAATACTTGCGTCCCGCCGTGGTCAACGAATAGAACTTCGCGCGGCGGTTATTATCCGATTCGCCCCATTTCGCCTTGATCCAGCCGTTCTGTTCCAGACGATGCAGCGCCGGGTAGAGCGCGCCCTGATTCACCTGCAGCACTTCGCGCGAAACCTGGCGGATGCGCTGCGCGATGCCCCAGCCGTGCATCGGCTCTAAAGCGAGGGTTTTGAGGATCAAAAGGTCCAGCGTGCCTTGCACCAGATCGGTCGGCTTGCCCATTCGCCCTCCTCTAAACGGTTGACAGTAGAGCGTAGCCCTGTTCCTGTCAATAATCAAGAGGAGATTCTTCGGAAGCGAACGCGCCGCTGCCTCTCCGGTTGCCTTGCCAATCCGCAATTTCAAGGTATACATTCGAGCGGGCGCGGGGAGCGACTGCCATCTCGCCCCGGCGCCGAATTCATAGGGGGAACTTCGTCATGCAGAGCCGCATTCTTGGCACCACCATGCCCGTTCTGGAAGTCGTGCTCGATCCCAACGAGTCCGTCATTTCCGAAGCCGGGGAGCTTTCCTGGATGACGAGTTCCATCCAGTTGACCACGCACACCCAATACGCCGGCGGCGGAGGGGTGATGGGTGCGATCAAACGCGTGGCCGGCGGCGGCTCGCTCTTCATGACGGAATACCGCGCCACCGGCGCTCCCGGCACCGTTTCCTTCGCCGCCAAACTTCCCGGACACATCGTGCCAGTTGAAGTCGGCGCGAATAGCCAGTACATGATTCACCGTCACGGATTTTTGTGCGGAACGCCGCAGATCCAGATCAGCGTCGGCTTCCAGCAATCGCTCGGAGCGGGAATTTTCGGCGGCGAAGGATTCCTGCTGCAGCGCGTCGGCGGAATGGGAACCGCATGGATCGAGCTTTCCGGCGAACTCATCACCAAGGAATTGCAGCCGGGCGAAACGCTGCTGGTGCATCCGGGACACGTTGGCGCCTTTCAGGCAGGTGTCTCCTTCCAGATCACCACCGTGCCGGGAATCAAGAACATGCTCTTTGGCGGCGATGGAATTTTCCTTGCTGCGCTGACCGGGCCCGGGAAAATCTGGCTGCAAACGCTGCCCATCTCCAGGCTGGCGCATGAAATCATGGAATATATGCCCGCGCAGCAAGGTCAAGCCGTCGAAGGCGGCGTCGTTGGCGGCATCGTGGGATCGATTCTGAACGGGATGCGATAAAAGGTTGCGCGGCGCGCAACCTGCGGACTCTTCCGAACCCTCCAAAAAACAGGGCGCCCAAGATTGCTCTTGACACGGTACGCCGTTTAGCGTTACATGTTGTAACGTTACAAGACGCACACATAAAGGCAGGCTCCATGAAAGGTCTCGGAGAGATCGAACAAGCGGTTCTCGAACGGCTCTGGCTTTCGGGTGCTTCAACCGCCGAGGATTGCCGCGAAGCGCTCGCCACGACGCATCCCATGAAGGACTCCACCATTCGCACTGTGCTCCGCCGTCTGGAAGAAAAAGGCTACCTGACGCACGAGGTTCGCGGCCGCACCTACGTCTATCGCCCCGCCGAAGCGCGGCTCAGCGTCGCCGCGCGCGCTGTGAAGCAGCTCGTGGATCGCTTCTGCGGCGGCTCGGTGGAGCAGTTGCTGGCGGGGATGGTGGAAAACGAGGTTTTGGATTCCGAAGAACTCGAGAGGCTGGCGAGGCGGATCGCCCGGCGAAAGGAGCAACGGCGATGAATCATTTCCTGGCGCATCCCCTAGGTCCGGCGCTCGTTCCCTACGTGATCGAGCCTGCGGCGCGTTCGCTGGCACTAGCCGGCGCGGTCTGGCTGGCGCTCACGGCGCTGCGCGTGCGCGATATCGGTTTGCGGCTCGTGGCGTGGACCTTCGTTTTGTGCGCGGCACTCCTGATGCCGCTGCTTCCCCGCCTGATGCCGCGAATTCCCCTGCTGCTTCCCGCGCGGCAAGCGGCTGTTGCGCCCGCGTCAAATCTGAACAAAAGCGTCCGCTGGGAAGGCCACTCGCTGCAAGTTTCCATTGCCTTGCCGGGCGGTTCCGTGCCATCCGGCAATGTGAAGAGTTCATTGCCGGCAGCGCCGCTTTCCTCCGAAGTTCGTGCAACGAAACAATCGCAGGCCGCGGCTACCATCGGCACAGCCCCGATAGACCCGCGAGGTACGGAATCCCGGGATTCTGGGGTTTCGCCTCTGCAGTCGGATTCGCGTGACACTGCAATCGCCACAAGCTCCAGTCCCGCCCCCGCGAGGAAGAATATTTCCTGGCTCACGCTCGCGGCGGCTGCGTACTGGCTGATTGTCGGAACGCTGCTCAGCCGGCTCGCACTCGGCTACGCGCTGCGCTGCCGGCTCGAAAATCGCGCGAAGCGCATTGAAGACGAGCGCGCGGTGGCTATCCTTCGGGAAGAATCCCGCAAAATCGGGCTCGGGCGTCCGCCGCGCCTCGCGGAATCCGCGGCGCTTTCGGTTCCGGCGGCCATGCGAGTGCTGCGACCGTTGGTCCTCTTGCCGTCGGGATGGAAAGACTGGAACGAGGCGGAGTTGCGCGCCGTTTTTGCGCATGAACTTTCTCACATCGCGCGGCGCGATGTTCTCACGCAGGCACTGGCGAAAATCCACCGGGCGATTTTCTGGTTCAGCCCGCTGGGCTGGTGGCTCGACCGCACGATTGTGGAACTGGCCGAGCAGGCGAGCGACGACGACGCATTGCGCGCCGGCGCCGATCGCACCGGTTATGCCGAAGTTCTGCTCCATTTTCTTCGCGCCATCAAAACCGGCCAAAGCCGCATACGATGGGAAGCGGTATCCATGGCGCAAGGCACGCGCTCGGTGCGCCGGCTGGAACGAATCCTCTCCGGTGCGCGGCTTTCCGCGCGCGTGGGGCGCAAATCGCTGGCCACGATCGCGGTTGCTCTCGTTCCTCTCGTTTGCCTGACCGCGGCGGTCGAGCCGACGTTTTCGGCGCAAAGTCAGACGCCGCCTCCGCCGGCGCTCCCCGCACCACCCCCTCCACCCGTTTCCGCGATGCAGCCTGTGGTTGTCGCGCCTGCGCCGGCTCCGCCAAAAACCCTTGCCGCGCAGAATTTGCCGGTCGCTCCTGCGCCGGCCCCAGCGCCCACGCCGGCGCCGGTGGGCGCGCCCGGCATTCCTCCGTTACCTGCAGTTCCGCCTGCACTCGCTGGCGTGCCGTTCCCGCCGATGGCCGGCCCCGGACAAAGCGGAGAGAGCGAAACGTGGTATTCGAACGGAGACTGCTCGAACGGCGACGCGTTCGCCATCGTCGCCGGTCACAAAATCACGATGCAGTGCGGCAGCGACCGAGATTTCGAGCAGGTCCAGAAATTGCGCGAGAAAACGAAGAGCGATTTCATCTGGTTCCGCAAGAACGGCCATGCGTACATCGTCCGCGATCCCGAAACGGTACAGCAAGCGCAAGCCGCGTTCGCACCCATGCAGGAGCTTGCCCGCGAACAGGCCGAATTGGGACGCGAACAAGCAGCGCTGGGCGCGAAACAGGCCGCGCTGGGAATGCAGCAAGCGGAATCGCGGCTGATGCTCCCGCATTTCGATTTTTCGGCGGAGATGCGCGCGATGGATAAGGAACTGCGCGCGTTCGACACGTCGACAGAACAAGAGGATATGAGCCGCTACCGCGCGGACATGCATGACGCGTTCAAGCAACTCAACTCTGCCAAGACGCAAGAGGCCTTGGCCCGCGCGCAGGAGCAAATCGCGCGCGCCATGCAGAAAATGGATTCAAGCACCATGCAGCAGGCGATGGCGCATTTGCGCGAACAGATGGCGATGATGCAAGCGCGGATAGGAAGAATCCAGGCGAACGCCGGCGAACGCCAGGCCGAATTGGGGCGCCAGCAGGCGGCTCTCGGCGAACAGCAAGCCGCGCTGGGACGCAAGCAAGCGACGCTCGGACACCAGCAGACGCAAGCCGCCCGGCAGGCGGCCGAGCAGATCCAGAAGCTGCTGGATCAAGCACTGGCGAAAGGGCTGGCGAAAAAACCCTGAGATCAACCGGCGCCGCAGGCGGCAATCCACGCTGAGCGCGGCCAAGCCGAACAATTTCCCTCCGCGAAACGAAGGGTAAAGTGCAACCGGCGCCACGAAATCCGCCCAACGTGGCGCCGTTGCATTTTGGCCTACCCATATCGCGCCACACCCAAAACCCGAAATCGCTTCCGCACACTATGCCCACGGCGCGTCGCACGGTGCTGTATGATGAGGAGCGTGAAACACACGATAATTTTGCTCGCGAGCGCGGCGCTGCTCGTTTCGCTCGCCGGATGCGACAGCCCGAAGCCCAAAACCGATGCGCAACTCGGTTTGAACCCCCAGCAGGCGAGCGGGCGCCAGGTTTTCCAGGCCTACTGCTCCTCGTGCCATCATGCGTATTCCTCGGCCGGATCCACCGGGCCCAGCCTGAAGAGATTGTTTCGCAAGAAATATCTGCCGACTGGATTGCCCGCGAACGACCGGTTCGTGCTGCAGACGATCACCGGCGGCCGCGGGATGATGCCGGGGTTCGGCGGCACGCTCAGCGAACAGCAGATAAGCGATTTGCTGGCGTATTTGCACACGCTCTGAGCGAGGGCGGCGCTCGGTTGGCCGCCGAGAAACGGGAAAGAAACAGCCATGGCCGAAGCGATAAAAACCGAAACCGGACAGCAGCCCGCTCCCGTTCTGGTGGTTCCCGCGCAGTCGCTCGCCGAGCGCGAACGCCAGGTTCGCGACGAGATCGCGCGGCGCGCTTATGAAATCTTCGAAAGCCGTGGATGCCAGCACGGGCGCGACGTCGAGGACTGGCTCCAGGCGGAATCGCAATTATTGCATCGCCTACCGCGCCGCGTAGCGCAAACGCCCGAACGGCTTTTCGTTTTCGCCGAATTGTCGCGGAATTGGGAACCGGACGAACTCGTCGTGGGCGTGGACCCGCATCGGCTTATTCTCAGCGGCGAGCGCGAAGTGGACGTGACGTTTGACGATCCGCACGGGACGCGAACGGAAAAACAATTGCTGACGATTTTTCAGACGCTCGATTTGCCGGTGGAAGTGCGCGCGGATGGCGCGACGGCGACGCTCGCAGGGACAACGCTGGAAATCGTAATGCCTCGGCGAGTGTGACTTCCGGTAAACTCGCGCACGGATCTTTCCGGACGACAATTCTCAAAAAGCTGGCGCCGACCCAAATAAGAGGCATTCCGACCGGCCTCATGGGCGCCAGAGAGCACCAGTTTGGATTGACGACAATACCTCAGTAGACGGGTAAGGCGCCGAGAAGAAAGTAGAAGACGTTATCGTACCGGATGCGGTTCGAAGAGGATTTCACGACCAATCCCCCTCCCGATTTGCGCAGGCGGCCGGGATTCTTGCTATTGGCCACGCATTTTGAAGCGCGACGGCGTCAGGCTCGCTTTTCCTCGAACAGGCCCAGATAGACCAGGCCGGCGATGGCTCCGCCGATAATCGGCGCAACCCAGAACAGCCAGAGCTGCTGGATCGCCCAGCCGCCGACAAAAAGTGCTGGGCCAGTGCTGCGAGCCGGATTCACCGAAGTATTGGTGATCGGTATGCCAACCAGGTGGCAAAGTGTCAGCGCCAGGCCGATGGCAATGCCCGCGAATCCCGCCGGCGCGCGCTTGTCGGTTGCGCCGTGAATGACGAGAACGAAGATAAAGGTGAGAACAACTTCGGCGATGAAACAGGCGACGAGCGAATAGCCTCCCGGGGAATGGGCGCCGTAGCCGTTGGATGCGAAACCCCCGCTCAGCGAAAAGCCAGATTTGCCGCTGGCAATCAGATACAGGACGGTGCTCGCTAGAATCGCGCCCAGGACCTGGACGACAACGTAGGGAATCAGCTCTTTGAACGGGAACCGCTTGCCAAACGCCAGACCGACCGATACCGCTGGGTTGAAATGGCCGCCGGAAATGTGGCCGACGGCGTAGACCATCGTGAGAACGGTCAGGCCAAAGGCGAGTGCGACTCCGACGAATCCGATTCCGAGTTGCGGATACGCCGCGGAAACGACCGCCGCACCGCATCCTCCGAAGACGAGAACGAACGTGCCAATGAACTCGGCCGCGAGCTTTTTGGACAGTGGCATTCGGTGTCTCCTCTCGACAGAACAGTCGCGAGCACCAGGGAAACGGCAGATTCGATCCTGCCGGTCGCCCCGGTCCGGGACACTTTACACCGGATGGGAGGGGGTTGCTACTGTTGGCTGGAGGGGCCTGGCTTCGTGGTGGTGGATTGGAGTGGCCGATCTCTCCAAGCCACGGGTTTCGATGGAATTGGCTTTTTCCGATGCGGGTTTAGGCCAGCCCCGGTCGTGTTGCGGACTGCGCGTGTGCGGTGATCCAGCCCGCATTTGTCACAAGTTTTGAGCCGCGACGATTCGGGGGTGGATTTGGTCGGCCTGGTGCTCTCTGCCGGCAAGTTTTCCAGGGTAGTGCGGCTGGCGGTTTGCTTGGGGGCGGGTGTTTAGCCGGTCGCGGTGGACCTGGGCCGCGATTTTCAACGGCCGGAGCCGGATCGTGCCGGCCTGCGCCGAGGCTCACTCAGTTCTCCCGTGCGCCAACCGCCGTAGCGTATCAGCCATTTCGATCTGGAGACGCCGGGCTGGAACCGCTCGGCAACCCGTTCGGACCAAAAGTGCTACCCATGTGTCCGGTACATTCTGTTCCCCATGTCTCCGGGCTGGATACAACGCGCCATGAAGATGGCGTCACCCTTTCGTGCGGAAACCGCTTTGGCATGGAGCCAGGTGATAGACTAGCGGTCAACCCAGATGAACGAAACCCCACAAACGCCAGGCAAACACAAACCCTGGACGAAAGGCAGATTCTCCAGGGAGAAGCGGCTCGGTTTGTGGAACGAGCCGGGGATTCGTACCGGGCCGTGGTTCTGGGCGACGCTGACGTTGTCGAGCATCACGATCGTTTCGGTGGTTTTCCTCGTTTGGGAGTTGATCGAGGACCATTTTTTCCGCAACTTGAATTACCGCACGCTGCACTATCTCTACATCACGCGCGGAATCGTTTCCTCGCTGCTGCTGGCGTTTTGGGCGGCGTGGTACGTGCTGCGGGAGCGCAGAGCCAGCGAACAGCAGCTGCACGAATCGCGCGAGCATTACCGAGGGTTGCTTGAAGCCTCTCCCGGGGCTGTGGCATTGTACGACGGTGATCTGGTGATTCTGGAATGGAACGCGGCGGCCGAGCGGCTCTACGGCTTCACCAAGACCGAGGCGCTGGGCCACACTTTGGCCACTGTTCCGCCGGACAAGGAACCGGAATTGCAGACTTTTCTCGATCAAGTCCGCGGGGGCCACGCCGTGCTAGATATGGAGACCAAGCGGATTCATAAGGATGGAAGCAGCCTCGACGTCCAGCTCAGTTTGTTGCCTTTTCACGGCACTTCCGAACAGCGCTCGTTTCTGGAAGTCACGAACGACATTCGCGAGCGGGTCAGACTGCGCCAGGCACTGCTGCAACTCGAGAAACTGACCACAATGGGACAGATGGCGGCCGGGACCGCTCACCACTTGAACACACCTTTGGCGTCCATGCTTCTCCGCGTGCAGATGCTGCGGAGCAGCGCGAAGGGAACGGCGGCTGCCGAACTGGAGCAGCTCGAAAACAACATCCAGTTCTGTCAACAATTCGTGCGGAGGCTCCTCGATTTCAGCCGTCGTCCGCAACCCGTGAAGCAGCCGGAACCCCTGGGAGGCACGCTGGAGTCCGTGGTGAGTTTTCTCTCCCCTCAGATTCACAGAAAACGCACCCGGCTGACAGTGGATCTGGCCGCCACAGATGGCGACAAGGTTCTGGCCGATCGGAGTCAGATCGAAGCCTTGTTCATCATTCTGCTGAGCAACTCCCTCGACGCCGTCTCGCTCGATGGAAGTATCGCAGTCCGCTCCTGCCGCCGGGGAATGGAATGGATGGAGATCGAGATCGCTGACGATGGCTGCGGAATCGATCCCGCGGACATGCCTCGCGTTTTTCAGCCGTTCTTCAGCACCAAACCTGTTGGCAAAGGAACCGGCCTCGGACTGGCGCTGGCCAGCAACATTCTCCAGGAGCACGGCGGCTCGATGCGAATCGAGAGTAAACCGCAGCAGGGAACCAAGGTTCTCATCGAACTGCCGGTCTGGCGGGAGGAGACGCAAAGCCGATGAGGACGTTTCCGAAAGAGGGGCATCCCGGCGGCATCCTGGTGGTGGATGACGACGCGAGCCTGGCCGACGCCCTGCGGAATTTCCTTACCAATGAGGGGTACAGTGTGGAAATAGCGCTCTCCGGCGAAGAGGCGCTTTCCGTGCAAGCGAAAGTACCCGGCATCTGTCTGGCGCTGGTGGACCTGATTATGCCGCTTACCGACGGACTGGCATTGATGGAGAAGCTTCGAAAGGGAAATCCAGACCTGGCCGTGGTCATCATGACCGGATTCGGAACAATCGAAACGGCGGTCGAGGCAATCAAGCGCGGCGCGGAAGACTATCTGACCAAACCCTTCGACCAGGAAGCCATCCGCAAGAAAATCGGCCGGCTGATGGAAGTGTTCGAACTCCGCGGCCGCGTCGCCGAACTCGAATCCAACCTTAACCGTTGTGCTCCTTCGTTCGAATCTCTCGTGCACATCTCGCCGCCCATGCAGCAAGTTGTCGAACAGGCGCGGACGGCCGCGGACACCGATGCTTCCATTCTGATCATCGGAGAGACCGGCACGGGGAAGGAAGTGCTGGCGCGGGCGATTCATGGAGCCAGCCGGCGAGCTTTCGCTTCCTTCGCGCCGTTGAATTGCGGCGCACTTCCTCGCGAACTGGTGGAAAGCGAGCTGTTCGGCTTTCGGCGCGGCGCCTTTACCGGCGCCTACACCGACGCGACCGGGCTATTCGCCTCCGCGAGCGGAGGAACCGTCTTCCTGGACGAAATTGGCGAGATGCCCAAGGAAGTTCAAGTGAAGCTGCTGCGGGTCCTGCAAGAAAAGGAATTGCGGCCAATCGGGAGCACGCACACCCTGCCAGTTGACGTGCGCATCATTTCCGCCACGAATCGGTCGCTCAGCCAGTTGCGCAGCGAGTATCTGCGAAGCGACTTCTACTTCCGAATTGCCACGGTCGCGATCGAGATTCCGCCTCTGCGCCGCCGGCCGGAGGACCTTCTGGCTTTGATCCATCATTTCGGCAGGACCTTGAGCGAGCGTTACGAACGCGAAATCACGCTGCACCGTTCAGCTCTTGAGCTCCTTTTGCACTATTCGTTTCCGGGGAATATTCGCGAACTGGTGAATCTGCTGGAAAGCGTTGCCGCAGTATCGCGCGATGACCCTCAGGTGATCACCGACCGGGACTTGCGACCTTTGCTGCAGAATGCGCTCCCGGAAGGCAGTGACGTAAGCGATGTCGATCCGGTTCTAACGCTCGATCAGTGGGAACGCATGGCGATCGAGCGGGCGCTCCGGCGGTCGAAGGGCAATCGCACCCAGGCCGCGTCCCTGCTCGGTATCTCCCGTGACACCTTGTACCGCAAGCTCCGGGAGTTGAAGGAAGATTCCTAGTCAAGCCGGGCCGCAAAACTCCGCCAGCGCCGTCCGATAATCCGACAACGTGCAGCCGGAATGGCTTCCAACGCGCGGTCTTTCGTTAATAGTTGCGAATTGATTGTCGGTCAAGCGCATGATTCTTCGACGCTTGTCGCCGCGGCCGGCCGCCATGCGGTCCCCTCGGCTTCTGGCCAGCCACGTGCGCAGGTGCAAAAAGGATACCTTGATGGTGAAATCTCGCGAAGAAGCGCCATCGCCGCGTCGTCCCTTTGTATGGCTGATCCTGGCGCTCGCCGCACTGGCGATCCTGGGCAGCGTTCTTGCCGTAAAGGACCGCAGTGTCCTCTTGCGCTGGTCGGTGTTTCTTTCCACCGATATCGGGAGGGGCCGCGCCGTGTTCCAGAAGAAAGGATGCATTCACTGTCACGCGGTAAATGGCATGGGCGGAAGCATCGGCCCGGACCTGGGTGAAGGAAAGCCGTCGAGTGTGGCTTTTCTCGTTACCGCCATGTGGAATCATGCGCCGAACATGTGGGCCTACATGCGCGCCGAGCGTTTCTCCTATCCGACTCTCGATTACGAGCAAACAGCGCAGTTGGTGGCCTATCTCTACATGGCGAGTCGACTGGACGCGCGGGGCGACGCGCAACGCGGCCGGTTGCTGTTCGCCAAGTACCGCTGCACCCAATGCCATTCGGCGGCGCGAACGCCCGGACCGCATGACACAACCCTGACCGATCCGCAGGCAGTTCGCACGCCGGCGGCCTGGGCCCAGGCGATGTGGGACTCCGCGCCGGCCATGAAGAAGACAATGCAGGAAGCGGGCGTGTCATGGCCCGTTCTGGAATCTTCCGATTTGAGCGACTTGTACGCTTACATTCGCTCGCGGCTTCACGGTTCTTCTCTTCCACCACCGATGCTGGGCAATCCGGAGAAGGGCTGGCAACTCTTTCAGTCGTATGGTTGTGTCGATTGCCATGGCCTGCAAGGTAATGGGCCGGGAAGTCCCGGCACGTGGCGATCACTTACGTTTCTGCAATTGGGCCAGGCGATGTGGAGCAATGCGCCGGCGATGCTAGCGGCGATGAAAGAACGCGGCATGGCTAGCCCGCGCCTCACCGGCAATCAGATGGACGATGTGGCCGCCTTCGTCTATACCTTGCGTTATTTCGATCCCGTCGGGTCGGCCATCGTCGGGCGCAGTGTGTTTGAATGGCGTGGCTGCAACCGTTGCCACGGGAAAGACGCGCAGGGGAGTTCGGTCGCCCCCGCCTTGCGTGGCCAAGGGCGAAACTATAATTCCATTTCGCTGGCCACCGCGCTCTGGAGCCATGGTCCGAAGATGTTTGAGCGAAGCCAGCAATTAGGGATCGGCTGGCCCAGGTTGCAGCCAAGCGACGTCGGCGATCTGTTAGCTTTCCTGAACACCCCGCGCGAGCAGAGACGCTCTCCGTAAGAAAAAGTCGGACCTCGTACTGTCCGATTTTCGGCCATTGTCAGACTTCCGGTCGGCTTGCTTCCCGTTTTTGCTGCCCGAGCGCTTCCTTCGATTCGAAGAAACACCGTATTCCCTCGAATGCATGAGGGTTTTTCGCGAAGGGGGGGCGGGGAGCGAACCCGCACTTCCGATTCATCAATGGGCCGTCGCGTGCAAGAAGAAGCGCCGTGCACTCTTCAAGGGCGCAAGAAACGGGTGCGCCACAGTCGTCGGCTGTTGATTTGCGCCGGGATGCACAACAGGGCACCAAGGAGAGCAAGAACAAGATGAACACACGCAAAAAGGTTTTCGCAATCTCGCTGCTACTGGCAGCCGTCATCGTTTTGCCCGGGGTACTGTCGGCCGGGCAGTCTGCGGATGGTCAGAAGCTCTTCGATGCCAAATGCGTTCGCTGCCACGCGAAGGACGGGAGCGGAAAAACGGCGATCGGCTCGGCGCTCGGCGCGGCCGATCTACGCGGCGCCGTCGTGCAAAAGCTGACCGACGCCCAGATCTACACTCAAATTGAAAACGGCAAAGGGAACATGCCTCCATTCGGTTCCGGGCTGAATAAACAGCAGATCAACGAACTGATTTCTTACGTTCGCTCGTTGAGCAAAAAGCAAGCCGCCAGGAAAAAGTAGTGCGGAAATCGCGATAGAGATGGGATCGCGAATGGACGCACCTAAACCGCGCCAGAGCTCCGGGTCATCACCGGCCGCCCGCCGCCCGCTCCGGTTCCTTCTCCTTCTGCCGCTTGCATGCGGCGTGCTTGGCGCGCTCTGGATCGCGAGGGCGGAAGCGGGCCGAGGGCATTTTTCTTCTGCGCCGTCAGCGAACAGTCCGGTCACCCGCCAAGTTAATTCCAGCTCCGGCGTGTTTTCCCCGGCCCATCCCAGCGTGGGAGAAGCGCTGGATGATTTCTTCGATACATACCCGACTCCGGTGCAGCCGATCGCCTTCAACCATTCGATTCATTTGGCGAAGGGAATGAAATGCACCGCGTGCCATTCGGGAGTCACTCGCGGCCCGGACGCTGGAATACCGAGTATCACGTTTTGCATGGCTTGCCATCAAGTGATTGCGACCACGAATCCGCAAATCAAGAAGCTGGCCGCCTACGCGGCCAAGGGTCAGGACGTTCCCTGGCAACGAGTCTATTGGTTCTATCCCTCCGCCCACGTGCGGTTTTGGCACGCTCCGCACATTCGAGCCGGCGTGGATTGCTCGGTATGTCACGGCGACATGTCCCGTGAAACGGTCGCGGTTCGCCAAAAGGGCCTCACGATGCAGTTCTGCCTGAGTTGTCACAGGGCGAAAGGAGTTTCGGTCGATTGCACCACCTGCCATTACTAACTGAGGACGGCGCCATTCCGCTGCTTCCTCGTATCTTGGGGGCTTTTGCAGGAGGTTGGGAACGATGAAGCGCAGGACGTTCCTCATTTTTTCGGCAGCCAGCGCAGCTGGCGCCCTTGTTGACGTCACGCACAAGAAGGGCTTGCCGGGCAAGGAAATGATCCGGTTTATCCCGGAGACCAAATTGGTACCCGGCGTTGCCGTCCACCGGCCCGGGATATGCACGCAATGCCCAGCCGGCTGCGGGCTCGACGTTCGCGTGATGGAAGGCCACGCGGAAGTCGTTCGCAACGGACAGGCAGGGCTGCTTCGCATGGGGCTGGCGAAGAAGCTTGAAGGCAATCCAGAGCATCCCGTGAATCTCGGCAAGCTTTGTGCCCGCGGCCAAGCTGGACTGCAGGTGACCTACAACCCCGACCGCATTGGCCACCCGCTGAAACGCGTCGGGCCACGCGGTTCCGGGGAATATATCGAGATCAGCTGGGAAGCAGCGATTGGAGAATTGACGGATCGGCTCCGTCCGCTTGCCAGCCAAGTCGATTCCTCAGGGCTGGTGTTTCTCACCCAGCCGCTGCGGGGGCAGCGTCAGGTTCTAATCGAGCGGTTTCTTTCGGTGTTTGCCGGCTCGGCGCACGTTCCATTCGAATTTTTCGACGATGCCGTTCTGCGGGAAGCCAATGGCTTGAGTTTTGGGCACTACCAGCTGCCTACCTACGATCTGGCGAACTCCCGCTACGTCGTTTCCCTGGGAGCGGATTTTCTCGGCACCTGGAATTCTCCGGTGGCGCAGAGTTTGGCATACGGCACGATGCGCCAAGGCAGGTCGGGCGTTCGCGGCAGATTCGTGCAAGTCGAAACGCGAATGACCCAGACCGGAGCCAATGCCGATGAATGGCTTTCCGCAAATCCCGGGAGCGAAGGGAACCTGGCTCTCGGCCTGGCACACGTGCTCATCAACGAGCATCTGCGCTCCGCCGAATCGGCCGCGAGTGCCGGTGATTTGATCGAAGGATGGAAGGACGGCCTTCCCCAATATTCTTCTGAAGCGGTGGCGTGGAAGACCGGCGTACCGCCGGCAACTATTCGGCGACTCGCGCGCGATCTGTCCGCGCATCAACCCGCGGTTGTCATTGTGGGCGGCTCGCCGCTCGCCCAAACCAATGGTTTGTTTACCGCGTTGGCGGTGAACGCGCTCAACGCGCTCTTGGGAAGCGCAAACCAGCCCGGTGGCTTGCAGTTTTCCCCCTACGCGGCCGGATTTGCCGCGCCAGCTGAACCCCGAAAAGGGGTGCTCTCCCCCAACGAACTGGCGCAGCAAATTCTCACGGGACGACCCAGCCCGGTTCAGGCGCTGTTGGTCTACGGCGCGAATCCCGCATTCGCAACGCCGCCTGGCTGGCAGGTGAAGGAATCGCTGGAAAAAGTTCCCTTCATCGCGAGTTTCAGCAACTTCGTGGATGAAACCACCGAGATGGCCGATCTGTTGTTGCCCGATCACTCCTACTTGGAATCCTGGCTGGACCACGTTCCGGAATCCGGTACGAACGAAGTGGTGATCGGCGTTGCGCCACCGGCCATGGAACCACTCCACAACACGCGCGCGACTCCCGACGTTCTCATCGAAACGGCGCATCGGCTCGGCGGCCGAGCCGCGCAGGCACTGCCCTGGAAGAACTACGAGGAGATGTTGCGCTCCACCGTGCTTCCGCTTCGCCATTTCCCCGGTTCCGTCGCGGCAGGCAGCGACGATGATTTCTGGAAAAAGGTGCAGCAACAGGGCGGTTGGTGGGGAACGACCACTGGTCAAACATCCAAATCAGCCTCGCGCCCCGCATCCTTCAGCCCAGTGAAGGAGCAGCAGCCTGAATTTGACGGCTCGGCAAAGGATTTCCCTTTCCATTTCCTGCCCTTTGCTTCGCAACAGTTCTACGACGGCAGAAATGCGAACCTGCCATGGCTGCAGGAAATGCCGGACGTTCTCACCACGGCGATGTGGGGAAGCTGGGTGGAAATCAATCTGCAGACGGCACAGGAACTGCAAATCGAGCAGGGCGATCTGGTGGAAGTCGCTTCGGCGCACGGTGTGCTCCAGGCTCCTGCTGTTCCGTCTCCCGGCATCGCGCCAGACGTCATTGCCATGCCAGTCGGCCAAGGGCACGCGCAATACGGGCGCTACGCCACTGGTCGTGGCGCGAATCCCATCTCGATTCTCGGGCCGCAGAGGGAAACGAATACCGGCGCCCTGGCTTGGGCTTCGACTCGCGTGCGCATTCGGCGCGTCGGGAAAAACGGCGAATTGTGCCTTTTCTCGACCGGGCCGATTACATGGGGAGAAAAGCAACTCAAACGGTGAAGCAGCCTTTTGAGGACAGCAACGGTGAGGAGAAAAAAGGATGGCGCATAGATGGGGCATGGTGATCGATCTCGACCGTTGCACGGGTTGCGAAGCGTGCGTCGTCGCGTGCCACGCGGAAAATAACATCGCGACGGTGGGCGAAAAGCAGGCCGCGATGGGCCGGGCGATTCACTGGATCCGCGTTGAACGGCACTGGGAAGGCGAATTCCCGAACGTCCGCGTTCGCTTTCAACCTATCCCCTGCCAGCAGTGCGACGACGCCCCGTGCGAGCCCGTTTGCCCCACCTACGCGAGCTACCAGAACGCCCAGGGCCTCAACGCGCAGATTTATAACCGCTGCATCGGCACACGTTACTGCGCCAATGCCTGTCCTTACACCGGCCGCTACTTCAATTGGTTCAATCCTTCCTGGGACAAGCCGCTTCAGCTCCAGCTCAATCCCGATGTTTCGATTCGCGAGAGCGGCGTGATGGAAAAATGTACTTTTTGCTTCCAGCGCATCCTGGCCGCCGAAGCCAACGCGCAGGCGGAAAAGCGCCAACTGCGCGACGGCGAGTTCAGTCCGGCCTGCGTCCAGTCGTGCCCGTCCGAGGCCATGGTCTTCGGCGACTTGGACGATCCGCAGAGCGAGGTTTCCCGCCTCTCGCGTTCCGACCGCGGAGTCAAGCTGCTCGGCGAGGTGGGCACGTTCCCGAAGGTCACCTATTTGACGAGAGAGTCCTAGAATGGCCCAACACGTTATTACGCCGACCAGCGCCCGACCGTTCGACCGCGACACCATTAACCAGGATCTCCTGCAGCCCGTGCTGCACACCTCCCGCCGCTTTTACGGGCTCACCAGCATCCTGGCCGCGTTCGTTCTGGCGGGTCTCGCGGCCTTCCTCTTTCAGGCCTATGCCGGACTGGGAGTGTCTGGGCTGCGCCGACCCGTCTTCTGGGGTTTCTACATCACCAACTTCGTCTTCTGGATCGGCATCAGCCACGCCGGCACGCTGATTTCCGCCATCCTGCGGCTTGTCAACGCGCGGTGGCGCCGGCCGGTGACGCGCTGCGCCGAGGCGATCACGGTTTTCGCTTTGTTGATCGGGGCATCATTCCCCGTGATTCACCTGGGAAGGCCCTGGCTCTTTTTCTGGCTGATCCCATATCCCAGCGAACGCGGGATTTGGCCGAATTTCCGCTCGCCCTTGCTCTGGGATTTCTGCGCGATCCTCACTTACATCACCGGAAGCCTGATTTTCCTGCTACTCCCGATGATCCCCGATCTCGCCACGGTCCGCGACCGCACTGCCGGCTGGCGCAAGCGGGTGTACGGTGCGGTTGCGCTCGGCTGGCGCGGAACTCCGCGCGAATGGCACCGGCTGGAAATGGCGATGCGCATCATGGCCGTCGTCATCATTCCCGTCGCGGTCTCGGTGCATACGATCGTTTCCTGGGATTTCGCGATGGCGCCGGTGCCGATGTGGCATTCGACCGTTTTTGGTCCCTATTTCGTGGCCGGAGCGATTTTCAGCGGCATCGCGGCATTGATTATCGCCATGGCGTTCCTCCGCAAGTTCCTTCACCTGGAGCAGTACCTAAAACCCATTCACTTCGACAACCTGGGCAAGCTGCTTTTGGTGATGAGCCTCCTCTGGATTTACTTCATCGTCGCCGAACGGCTCACCGTCTGGTACGGCAACTCCACTCCGGAGATGGCCGTTCTGCTCGCCACCGAGAGGGGCAAATTCCTGCCGCTCTTCTGGGCGATGGTTTGTTGCAATTTCCTGATTCCCTTCCCGATTCTGGCGATCAAGCGCTTTCGCACGGTCACCGGCACGGTGATTGCCTCCACCACGGTGGTGATTGGGATGTGGCTGGAGCGTTTTCTCATCGTCGTCCCGTCGCTCGAGTTCAAATACCTGCCTTTCGACTGGGGCCATTACCGTCCCAGTTGGGTGGAGATCACCATCACCCTCGCGACGTTTGCCGCGATGCCTTTGCTCTACCTGCTTTTCGTGAAATTCGTGCCGATTATTTCGATGTGGGAACTGAAAGGCGGTGAGCCGGTTGCCGCTCCCCGCGTGGAAGCAGCGTCGTCCTGGACGCAAAGCCGAGTTCCTACCGAAGAGCCGCTACCCGGCTCCGTAGACTGAAGAGGAAACATCTGATGAACGCGATCTATGGACTGTTCACCGACGCCGGGGCCGCACGGAGAGCCCTGCATGAGCTTCGCGGAGCAAGCGCGCGGATGCGCATAGGTGACGACCAAATCCTGGTGATGTCGTCCGAGCCGCCAGAGGACCTTGGGCTGGATTTGCCTCACCAGCGCACGCGCATGCCCTGGCTCGCCGCACTTGGAGGGATTCTGGGTGGCACCGCGGGCTACTCCCTGGTCTCCTTCACTCAGCGCACCTATCCGCTTCCCACTGGCAATATGCCCATCGTCGCGCTCTGGCCCACCGGTGTTGTCACCTACGAATTCACAATGCTCGGGGCCATCCTCACGACGGCTCTCACATTTTTTCTGACTACTCGATTGCCTCGAAGCCGCCGGCGTTTCTACGACCCGGAAGTTTCAGACGGCAAAATCCTGATTGGCGTGGCAGATTCGGACAGCAATTTCTGGCGCGACCTCGAGCGCACCCTCTACGAACAAGGCGCCGAGCAAGTCAAGCAATATTCGCATGCGTAATGGGCTTTCTACTGCCGCCGATCAAGGCACAGCCTCCGAGTCGGCTGAAACACAACATTCTCCGGTGAAACGAGGAGGGAGATATAACGTGAGACGATTGTTAGGTACACGATTGCAAGTGACGCTGCCCCGGGCGGGCTCTCTTCTGGCGATCTGCTTGTTCGCTTCTTTGGTCGTTCCCTCGGCGCGAGCGGTGCCAAGCTACTCTCGACAAACAGGTTTCCCTTGCCAAACCTGCCATACCACTCCACCCGAGTTGACGCCTTTTGGCCGCGTTTTCAAGCTGAATGGCTATACCTTCACCGAATCGAAGAAGATTAAGACCAAGCAAACCGCCAGGGAAGCCGGCCTCAGCCTCCTCCAGTGGCTTCCTCTCTCCGTACTGTTCGATACCTCGTTTTCCTCGACAAACGCACCGCAGCCCGGGACTCAGAACGGTAATCTGGAGTTTCCCCAGGATGTTTCACTCTTCCTATCCGGCGAGTGGGCTACCCATGTGGGCAGCTTCGTTCAGGTTACGTACGATGCCCAGGCCGATACCTTCAGCTGGGACAACACCGACATCCGCTACGCCAATAGCACCAAACTGGCCGGAAAGGATTTCGTCTACGGCATCACGTTGAACAACAATCCGACCGTCGAGGACCTGTGGAACGACACCCCCGCCTGGGGCTTTCCCTGGGTATCGAGCGATGTTGGGCCCACCCCGGCGGCATCGGCCATCATAGACGGAGCGCTCGCGCAGGATGTCGCGGGCGCCGGCATGTATGGCATGTGGGACAACCACCTTTATCTCGCGAGCACGATTTACCGCTCCGAGCACATTGGCAGCCCCCAGCCGCTCAATGGCCAAGGTTCCAGTTATAACATCCGCGGCGTGGCTCCTTACTGGCGCGTGGCATTGCAAAACACTTTGGGGAAGAACAACTATCTGGAAGTCGGCACATTCGGCATGCACATGAACTCGTCCCCGAATGCGATAACAGGTTTGGAGGATAATTACACCGATTGGGCGGTGGATTTCCAGTACGATCGCACCATTCCTCAGCTTCACGGTGACGTGCTCTCGCTTCGCGCTGACTACATCCGTGAAAATTCCACTCTGAACGCCACCTACGCTCTCGAGGGAGCCACCCAACCCGATCACCATCTGAATACCGTTCATGCGAACGCCGAGTATCACTTTGGCGACCGCGTCTCAGGCACGTTCGGGTGGTTCAACATCACCGGGACGCCCGATCCCTTGCTGTATGCCGCTGCTCCAATCTCCGGCAGCGCCAATGGCGATCCGAGAAGCAACGGATACCTCCTGAATCTCTCGGTCTGGCCGATGCAGAATATCGAGCTCGCCGTACAATACACCGGTTACATCCATTTCAACGGCCTTCGCACCGACTACGACGGCTCGGGACGAAACGCCACGGGAAACAATACCCTGTACATCCTGACACGTTTCGTTTTCTGAACGCACCAAGCCCGCAGTTGGGATTGAGCCCGGGGGCCGTGAACCTGACCCCCGGGCAATTCCATAAGAGTTCACGCTAAAAGGCGTCGAACCAACCGTGAAAAAGTAAAAATTCCCTTTTCACAAAATTCTTTCCGCTCAGGTAGTGTCCCTAGTTTTTCACACGTTTGTTGGGAGACGCCTTGCGCCGGGGCGTGGTGGATTTCGAACGAAAACTGATCGGCGTGCGCGAATCCGTGTACGACGGTCAGTTCAACGCACCAAAGACCCGGAGCAGCGTTCGCACGATTCCGATAGGCGAGGCCCTGAAAGGCATTCTGTTTCGCTTGCGGCCAGAGAATGCTGCTACGAGCGATCTGGTGTTCACCAGCCAGTCAGGTAAGGCCCTGCGGCCCGAGAACGTTCTCAAGCGGGATGTTCATCCCGCCTCCGAGCGAACAGGGCTTCCGAAAGTGGGCTGGCACGATCTGCGCCATACCAGCGCGACTCTCTTGCACGCCAGCGAGCCGCTTCGCAAGCTGGGAGAGAAAAGGCCTGGCCGGATTGGCCAAGCCCTTGGGAATCCGTAGGATTGCTGGTTGCGGGGGCTGGATTTGAACCAGCGACCTCCGGGTTATGAGAATTAGGGTCTAACGCTAAGCCCCGTTGACGCTACGCACTTTACGACCGGGAAGGGCCTAAAATCAGCCCCACAAGCGCAGATTTCGTACGCTTAACGTACGCGATTTTCATGCTACTGAAACCCGAGTCAGTCGCCTAAATGTTGTTCCCAGTTGAGACTGCTCCAATAGTTTCTGCTTTGGAGACACAGCGTTCGTTATATACTCAACGCTTAAAGAGGCTTCAGTTAAGCGCATGTACAGACGACCTGCTCGACCCCTATGGAGCGCCGCCATCCTCGCTGTCGCCGCAATCTGCCTCGGCGGCTGCAAAACCTCGAACGACGCCACGGCAGTCGCGACCCAGCTCTCTACTACCTCGAAGGCTCTCTCCGGCTACTACGCCGCGCTCGACAAGGAACTACAGGCCACAGACCAGCTCAACATTCTGGGTGAAGGTCTCAACGGCACCCCCTATGGCCAGAACGCCCAGGGACGGATCCACGACGCAATGACCGCCATCGAGGAACGCAATGGCATGGCGGACACCTTGGGCCAGGTCGCCGACGCCTTCGGCAAGCTCGGCGGATCTACCTCTGCCGCAGACGCGGCCTCCTCCGCCGGCAAGTTGCAAAGCGCCGTAGAAGGGCTCAACCTGCTCCCCGGCACGCTGAACTCCACCGAGAAAAATGCCCTCACCTCCACCGTCCAGGGCGTGGTCACTCTCATCCAGCAGCACAAGGAGCGCCAAGCTGCGGAGAAAATGGCTGGCGTCGCGAATAAGCTCGCCGCCTTCTTCGCCGCCGAGCAGAATGCCTATAACTCCATCAACGACCAATACGCGGATCTCTCCAGCAGCTTTGCCCAGGAACTCGTGCGGAACCATCAGGTCGCCACTTCCACATTTGCGCCTTCCCTTGTGGCATCTGCGCTCGCCCCTTACTCTCTTACTGCGGAGCTGAGTGACGACGTCAAGGCTCGCCTCGATAAGGAGGTCCCCAAGGAGATTGCGCGCGAGTCCGCCGAGCTAAAGGCTTCGGAGCAGAAGGCTAGCGACGACATGGAAAAGTCTTTGCAGGAACTGGCGAAGGCTATCACCACGCTCGCGGCCGACAAGCCGCTCGCCACCAACGGCCCGGCGGCCACGCTCGGCGCCGTAAACCAGTGGGCTTCCACCATTCTAGGCAAGTGAGGACGAAACCATGCAGGATTCAATGGCGGCACTCGAACAGAACTACATCACCATTCAGAATCTGGTGAACATGCTTCCTCTCAACGGTGACCAGGCCGAGCGCAACACCCTCAACACCCAACTCGTGACTGCGCGCAAAGCCTACTGGTCCTGCGTAAACAAGGCCTTCCACGACGATGATCCGCAGGTGGTCGACCTCACAGCTCAACTTAAGCAGCAAACCCGAACGATAAAAGATGCCGTGCAAAATGTCGGCGATATCGCCAACAAGCTGGATCAGATCACCACCGCCGTGAACACCGCAGCAAAGCTCGCCGCCCTGGTGTGATCTCTGCGTGAGAGCCCGCAGCGCCTTCGAGCGCCTCAGTCCGAATGCGACGCGATCCGTGGTTCAGCGATCGGATGACGGCACCAGTCTTCAGCGTCTCTGCTCCCGATACGCGGATGGTTCTCTATGTTGGAAAAGCCACCGCAGGTGACTGGCCTACGAAAAAGCGCAGTGGAGACCCGATCGAGGCTAGGATAAGCGAGCGGCGCGAGGCCGCTGAGGACTTCCCGAGGGATTGTGTGGAATCTGGTAAATACACCTCCGCGTTCTGGACGCTCGCAAAGCAAATCAACGAACTGGCAGCAGATAGGTGGCGTCTCCCTCTGGGGAGTAAGTTGCAGCACGTTGCATGGACGAACATGTGCAAGATCGGCGCCAAGCGGGGCAACCCAGGTCGTCGCCTGTTCGATATACAGCGGGACCTCGCGGTCAAGACGCTCCGGCAGGAAGTCAAGGTTTACCGACCAGAACTGATCTGGTTTGTTACGTGGGACTATGGACGGGAGGCTGTGATGGAGGTGCTAGACGACCCGACTGAGGAAACGTGGGACAAGTCGGGGAACTGCAATTGGATCTGGAGGCGGTCAGCAGAGGACGGCCTGCCGGCGGCCGTCCTCAGTAGGCACCCACTGGGCGCACCGAGGGAGCTGGTCCAAAAATGGCTTCTCGCAGCATCGGAGCTTTCCCCTTCTTATTAGCCCCAGAGCGTCCTCATACGATGCCTTGGTGCACTGAAACGACACAGGAATCCACGGTGAGGTGGTCGCGCGGAATTTCCCAGCGAGGCAAGTGACGCTCCTGGTATCAGGTGCGTTAAGTTCAAGAGCGCGAGCAAACGACTTTTGCGATTGGTAGAACGAATCCAGCGACGACGGGAAAAAGGAGACAAGCAGCGAAGATTGCAAGTGATAAAATTCCGAATCGTATCCGTCGATGGTGTCAGAACAGGGAAAGCGATTGGCAAAACGCACCGCGCCGCGATTCGGTTGCGCAGACGCCTCAATTCGCATTTCAGTTCATTGAATGCGAGAGTGCGGGGAGTTTTGAGCGCTAAACGGCGGCTCAATCAGATGACGCGAAAATTTCCGTCATTTTTTGTTGCCCAGAGCGGCATTCTCCTTCATCCGACGAAACATCTCGGCCTGCTCTACAGCATCGTCGAGCGCGTTGTGCGTGTGGCTCGCAGTGCTTTTGAATTCAGCGCGGATGCGGCTTGACCTGGTCTCGTCCCATGTACAACCGGTCAAACCCATGTAGTAAGACTTGATGTCGATGGCGCCGAATCCGAAGGGATTCTCGCCAATGTACTCATGGAAATAAAAGTTAACAAATGCCCAGTCAAAAGCTGCATTGAAGCCCACGAACACAGGTTTCCCGGCCGTCGCAATTCGGGCAAGCCAGTTGCGGAAAGCCGCCATCGCTTCCTTCGGTTCGCGCCCATTTTCCGCGAAGTCCCGCAGAGATCTGCCGACTATTTTCATTGCGTCCGGGACGAATTTGTCGTTCACGGGCTTTAATTCGACGTAGAAAGTCTGCTCGGGATCATTCACCGCCACTGCACCAATCGAGAGCATGCTGTAGGTTGCCGGAACCGGTCCTGCCGCTTCGACATCCACGGATATGTAGATTTCCTGCACACTGCCTCCGCGCTGTGGCTATTCCACTTTCACGATGGGCGGTCTGTTGATGCATCTCTCCCAGAACTCAATCAGCGCCTTCTTTCTATCCGCGGCCGGCGCGGCTGGTTTCCAGAAATGACACGGTATCATCTCCTGGTCAAACGGCAGTTTGGTCCCTTCCTCTGCTGTCACTAGCACGCGATTTTGGATTCCGAGCGCGTAGCCAAGCTCGATGAAGCAGTTCGGCCGCTCGCCCGTTACGTCCACAATAGCCATCGAAGAAGAATGCAGACTCTCAAAGATGGCAACATTCATGAAGGCGTGCTGGCTCTTGTCGGTGCCGATTTCCACGCGGTCAAGACCGGCCTCCTTCACCACCGGATCGACAACCTCACGGAAGAATGATTCAACCGCGCTGAACTTCGCATGGTCTGGATTCAAAAGTCGGACATAAAAAGCCGTGGGCCGCGCAAGCCTGCAAAGCAGTTCAACAATCCCAACTGAGATGTCCGTTGGCGACGCGGTGCCATCGCGTGTGGCGATGCCGGCAAGTGCGGCGCTTTCTTCATTGGCAAAAGCAGGATCGAATCGGAAGAAACGGGTGGGTCTGCTGCGGGCTTCTTTCGAGAGCCGGAGTGCCCCGCCGGTTCCGTCGTCGCGGCTGGCTCCCAACGGAAGGTCAAGGGGCAAGACGGGTTTGTGCCGCTCCAAGTACAGATCGGCCAAGTGTTCAACACCCGTGCCGCCGCCTAGAATCACGAGCGCATCGCCGAAAGTCGCTTGCCGCTGACGCAGAAACGCGGCAGCCCTAGACCCAGGCATTATTGACTCGACCTGCAGAAGGCTGCTCTTCAGGAGCGTGTCGTACAGACCCCGCCGGTTTTCCGGAATTTCTGATTCTGCCTTCTCCGACGTGGCCACCACAATAGGAAGTCCATATTTCGTTGGCCACTTATTGAAACCTGCAGTGATGCATTTGCCCACGGTTTCAAGGGCGGTCCAGTCAAAGAGCAGACTAGGAGCGTCAGCATCACCGTTTTCGGGCCGAGGCTCCCGCCCGAGGCCTACGACAATACCGCCCCCGGCGGCCATCACTCCCTCCACGAGGCCGCGTACCACTTTATGGGCATAAGCGATAACAGCTGGATCGGTCCTCGCGCTTGCCGACCCCGATATTTGCACCCGGCGGCCGAACAGCGGTAAGGATGTAGCGCCGGTTGTTCCTGCCATGGTCATAACCCGTTTTTCACCATCGGAGACGGCCGCACATCATTGGCGGCCTGTAGCAAATCCTCTCCAGTCAGGGCGCGGCTTGGAAAGGCCCGGCAGAGCGCGTCAGGCAAGAGCTTCGAGCGCAGGTCCGAAAAAGTGAAGCCCGGCTGGCCGTCCCTTGCTCCAGTCAACCGGACGAGTTCATGAACAATCTGGTCCTTGACGCCCAACCCCTCCAAGTCCATACGGAACAACTCTTCGCGCTCATGGTCATTGGGCCGGTTGAATTCCTCGGTTCGCGCTGCCCGCCGGACAATGGCAGGGTCCAAGGCCGCTCCCCTGTTCGTGCATAGAAAGACAAGAATGCGGCCATTGTGACGGCGGAGGTCATCGACCTTCTGGATGATAGTGTTGACCGCCACCTTATCCTCATGGTGGCTCTGAACCATCTCTCTCGTTGAGGCCAACGAGTCCGCCTCATCGATGATGAGAAACGCCTGACGCGTCTTGCCCGCCTGCTTGGCGACAACTTCAAAGGCTTCATTGAGCAACGTACTCATCTCCCCGACTTTGCCCGAGCCGCGCACCCGGGTGCTGAGCTTAAACAGCATCGCTTCCTTCTTGCGCACGCGAGCCAACCTGTCGCACGCGCCCTCGGCCGTGGCCGTCTTTCCTGTGCCGACATCGCCGGCAAAGATTACAAGCGGGTATCTCTCCATTACGACCGCGCAGATCGGCAATTCCTTGTGGTGAAACTCCTTGCACCATTCCGTAAGTTCTTGGGGATCGGCGAGCAGACGCAAATCACGGTGGAGCCTCTGGTAGCGTACCTCAAAACCCACAAGCCGCTTTGTTGCGGCTGCGATTTTGTCGTTTGGAAGTTCAAGCTCCAGCTCAAACAACGCACCTTTTTCGATCACTTCGCTCATCGTCCGTCGCCTTTAAATCATTGAAAGACACTCTTGGTTACGCCCCAGCCGTTGCTGACGTAAGTACGATCAGCCGACCGCGTCAACTTTGGAAACGACAGATCCGTGTTCGAGGTGGTCCATCCCGTGCTGAGGGATTGTTTGAATGCGGCGCGCTGCGCGTCTGTGAGGGCGCGCCACTTCTGGCTATAGCGGACAACAATGGCAAGCACACCGCCTGGAGTCCTCGGCCAAAGATTGTTGCCGGGGCGCTGTGCCTTGAGCAGGGAACCGTCAGTTGAAACTTCGTATTTCGCTGCACGGATGGGCTCGCCCGTCGAATCATACAGGACGATATTCGCCTCAAGGAGATATCCATTTTGCGCCATAGCCTTCACGTCGGCGGAATAGGACTTCACCTGCTCGTGCGTGAGCAGCCCCGTTGACTGCGCGTTCATGTCAAGGTCCGCTGCGATGCAGTCGATGACCTTTCCGATGTCAGCGATAGTAAACGTTTGGGTCACGGATTCTGTGTACATGTGTTATTCCTCGATCACAAACGACCGGCCAAAGACTTCTTTCCACAGTTCTAGGGTTTGCGTCTTTCCGTCGTAGTTGCGTCCATAGCTGAGAGTTTCCCAAGTCGTCAGGCACTTCCCGACAATGTCGTCGCAGTCCTGGTCGGTGATTTTCCGCCCCACGTTGTTATCCACATTGCAGGGGTCGAGTATTACAACCCTATCCTTCGGAAACGATTTCGGCGTTCCGCATTCCTTGAAGCAGATAGAAGACTTGAGCTGCGATTGCGCTACGTAGCGGAAAAAGCGCAGCACACCCTCTTCCAAGGATGCGGGTACGCCCTCAGCATCCTGCAGATGACTCACAATCAGTTCAATGGTAAAGGAACGCAGGCTGTCGTCAAGCTCATGGAAATTCCGCCAGAATTTGAGCATCCGCACCAGCGCTGCGAAATTCACGTAGGCGTCCTTCCGGGCACGGATGAACTCCAGCTGCTTGGTCACACTTGTCTTAACCGGCTTGTCGCCCTGTGAAGATGGCTGCCATCCGTAATCCCCAGGTCCGTCGATTGCTATCACGGGCACGAGGTCCATTTCCAGACCGGATTCTTTGAATTCTATGCCCAGCGTCCGCGGCTGGATCGTGAAATCAGCTGGTTTCTTGGAAGGGTAGATTCTTTCAAGCAGCCTCCGTATACGTCCGTGTAGTTCCGCTAGGTCATAGTTGGACATCCCGTCTCCGTTCAGGAAAACTGCGACGTCGGCGTCGACACCGTAGTCACCCCTTGGGCGGAGCACGGTGCCTTTCCGTAGGGAGCCGGTCTTCAGAAACTTCTTGACGTCGATCAGACTGTCACCTTTGGCGGCTACCTCGAAGCGTTCGACCAGATGATCCACCTGCTCAAGGTAGCTACGCCGCTTGCCCTTAGGCAGCTTTAGCCTGTTATTTACGAAATAATTGAGCTGAGTGTCCGTTAGTTCCATAGCTACACCTGCGTCCGTTGTTTCGATACTACAGTGTAAGCGGACAGTGCGTACATCGTCAAGAAAAAAAATTACAGGTGCATTTGGCCCGTTTCCGCTGGGAATATCTCGTTTATCCGGATTCTTGCGACTACCGGATTCACATCGAAAATATCAGCCAGCGCCCGCGCGGAAGCATCGCGCTTGCTCTCGTCGAGCACTTCGACACCCAGCAGGCCTGCAGGCAGCAGGAATGGCTTGATCGCCTGCTGGACAAGCTCGCGGGGGCAGAGCAGACCAGCCATCGCGCGGTTTGCCTGAAACTCCCACCATCGGCCGTCGTAACGGCCCGACTTCCTATTGTCGCCCTGCACGTCCCGGCAAAGAATTTGATCTCCGGTATGGCTGTCCTTGTCAAAGAGATGCAACGGTATTTCGTTCAGCGCGAACAGGCGGGCGTGCAGCAGGCCGTGTCCAACCTCATGGGCGAGCGTCGTCCTCACCCGGCGCTCCGCGACCTTTCCACCTTCGGCATCAAGCGCCGCGGAAATGACTACGGCCTTTACGCCGTTCTTTCCGAACCTGGTAAAGCCCAGCACGCCATCGGGTAGGTCCTCGTATTGCGGCCAGACCCTGAAGCGTTTTTCGATGAAGCGGTCGATTCGTATGGGCTCGGGCGATACAGGAAACAGACCTTCCTTGCGCAATTCATCGCAGCAAATCTGATCGATCTGCCTGGGGGTAAAGTATGGCTGTTTCGAATACGGGCCGGAGCGAGAAGGCTTCATTTCTTCTCCTTGCCTTTCTTCTCGTCCTTCTTCTTGGCGAATTCAAGCAGCTCGCCGGCGCTGATCTTCTTGTCAAGGACGGTGCGGAAGGCCAGGGCAAATGTCGGGTCGTCCTGTGCGGCCCGTTTTATTTCCTCGATGGGCGGCCGCACATCCATCTCGCGCAAGTCCTCGACTTTGACTTTCAGGATGCGCGCGATTTCAGTCAGCACCTTGTCTGAGGGGTGGCGGCGTCCGAGTTCAATGTCCGAGATGAATGCGGGCGAACAATTTAGCTTCTTGGCCAATTCACGAAGCGACAGATCAAGTTCATCGCGACGGCGACGTATAAACGGGCCTATTCCTTCCATCAGTGTCAGCTTATACAGCGGACACTGCTGTGTCAATAGCTTGGTTCTAGTTTGCGAAGCGGTCTTTACACTTCTCGCCGATTCTTCTGGGGGGCGCGAGTGCATGATGCTGGATGGACTGTAGCGCCTGAAGGCTCAGGGTGTGGCTGACATTTAACAGGATTTGCAGTTTGTCGCACAGATCCATCAGTGCGCTAACGCAGGCCGGAGTTGTTCCGGCGCAGATGGAAAAGGCACCAACATCCGGCCAAGGCTTGGCCCATCGACGTTTGGCTGCTCGGCACTTCCTCGGCAGCTGTCGTCGTTGCCCTCTGCCCGTTAGCAAACCCCCTGAAATCCCGGCCATTGAAACCCGCCTAAAACCGCCAGTCTTGCCCGCCCGATTTTCACGTTAGCAACCTGTACTTTGCTTAGAAGTTTGCCGCCACTGACCGAATCGCGCGCTGGAGTCTGGGCTGCAAAATGTGCTTGCTCAGGACGCCGATCCTGGTTCAATTGTCGGTTGGTTCTCACGCGGAACCGGGGGCAGATTGGTAGGCTGTTCAAATCGAGGCGGGGCTTGGAGGTGTTAACATGCTGCGATTCGGGACGAGCGAACTTGAGCAGCTTGTAAGGCTCGTTGGGGAGGAGCTTGAGCGCGAGGACCGATACATCGCGGGTTGCTTTGCTCGAAATCCGGCGTACTCCACCCCGACCGGCAAATGGTTTCCGGGGATTCTTTACCTGTGCAAGGAGGAATACTACCAGCGAGTTGCAGCCCGGGCGCTTTTGGCTTCCTTCCCCTTTCGCGCCGAGCTTGAAGAGCCGGCAGGCCCTGGCAACAATCAGCGCTTTGATCTCGCCCTGCGTGCCGGCACCTCCCGCGAATGTCTTGCGGTCGGGGAGATGAAGCTCTGCATGGAGAGCACAATTGAGGCGGATGCAAAGCCCGTTCGCGACGATATTCGCAAGCTGCGCGAGTTGGTGCCTCAGGGTTGCGCGAGGTTCCTGCTCTTGTTTGCGCACAACCCACGAAATGCAGAGGGGGCAACCGACCGGTGGGTCGCTGCCCTACTGAGGCAGACCCAGCTTCCAACAGATACGCCCGTGTTGCGCTACATTTTCACCACGGAGGCTCGGTGGCCGAATGCCACCGGCGAGCGGGAGTTCAGTGTGATCGGCTTGCTCTTAGGCGACAATCCCTGAGGCCGAGACGGCCGCTGCTTACCCAACGACAGCGACGGCTCGTGGCTCGCCCGGCGTTTCGCGGGATGTACCGCCTTGTCGAAGCGACTTGCGCTACACTCAGGTTCTTCGCCGGAACCCGGCCAGAGCGCAGCACCACAGCAGCGAACCAAGGGTAAAATATGCCAGTCACCGGCGCGCGAGCTATGCTGCGTGGCCGCGCAAATCGAAGGCTCTGCGTACGGCCCTGGGGACAGTGTCGAAAGGAAATCTCTTACGCAAGGGGTGGCAGCAAAATGAAAATCGAATCCACCGACCAGGACATACGCAACTTGCTCTCGTCCGGCTACTATCGAATCCCGCGCTTCCAGCGCCCCTATTCCTGGACCAGAGAAAACATACAAGAGTTTTGGGACGACGTTGTGCCCGAGCGCCCCGCCGACTACTTCATAGGCTCCATGGTCGCCTTCAAGGATGGCAGCCAGAGGTACGGGGTGGTGGACGGACAGCAGCGCCTCACCACGATCACCGTCTTACTAGCCGTCCTCCGCAACAAGCTCATGGAAATGGGATTCGAAGACCTAGCCAAAGGAATCCACGGGCTCATAGAACGGAAGAACATCGATAACAAAGACGAATTCATTCTCACGACTGAGACCGCATATCCCTTTTTCCAGGACCACATCCTCAAATGGGGCCAGCCCACCGCCGCCGCGGCCCCGATGCGTGAGGAGGAGAATCTACAAAGCGCTCTGGACCAATTCCAAGGCCTCGTGAACAACGAAGTCTCAAAAGTCGAGCAAACCCACCTCCCCGACGCGGAGGAGGTCAGGCAAGCCATCAAGACACGCCTCGTCCAAATCAGGGACGCGCTCCTCGATCTCAAAGTAATTTTCGTCAAACTCGAAGACGAGGACGACGCGTACGTGATTTTCGAGACCCTGAACACGCGCGGGAAAGATCTGAGCCTGTCGGACCTCGTAAAAAATCACGTCACCAGACACCTCAAGGCCACCAATGCTTCCTTAGACGAGGCAAAGACCAAGTGGGAAAAAATCCTTGAGACCATCGAGGGCTCCTCGAAAGACATCTACACCGACACGTTTATTCACCACTTCTGGCTATCCAGATACGACTACCTGCCGGTCAAGAGCCTCTTCAAGGTGCTGAAGCACCGCATAGGCAAAGCGCAGTGCAGCGGCTTCCTGGACGACCTAGTGTCCGACGCGGCTCTCTATCGATCCATACACGAGATTCCGTTTGGCAAGTGGACGAAAAACGAACAAAGAATAGCCGACGCGCTGGAAGCGCTTCAGCTGTTCCGCGTTCAGCAACAGACACCCTGCGTCCTCTCGCTAGTCCGCGCCTACAAGAACAAAAGAATCAAGAAGAAGCATCTTGAAAAAGCACTCATTGCCGTCGAGAAGTTCCATTTCCTCTTCACCGCCGTCACTTCCCAACGTTCCTCAGGGGGAATCTCCGGGATGTACGCTTCCTTGGGGCGCAGACTCTTCGAAGCCACGACCACGGACGCCGCCCTGAACGTAATAAAAGAGCTCACCGACAAGCTCCGGGAGCGGGTACCCTCGCTCGACGAGGTCAAGGCCCTCTTTCCCGAGATTCTCTATACAGAGCGTCTCACCAAGCAGCGGGCGCTAGTAAAATACATCCTGGCCGAATTCGATCGCAGCACGCAGCCGACCGCAACAATCGACTACGGCAAGATGTCGATCGAGCACCTCCTCCCACAATCAGAGATCGGGTCCGATGGCATCACGGACTTGACGGTCGGACGGCTTGGAAACCTCATACTTGTCTCTCCCGACATGAACGAGAAGTTGAAGAACAAACCGTTCCCTGAGAAGAAAAAGATCCTCTTGGGCGCGGGGACTCGCCTACCGGTGGGGGTATCCGAGGCGGAGGAATGGGGAGACGACCAGATCAAGGCCAGGACCGACCTCATGGCCCTGCAGGCATACGAAAAGCTTTGGAAAATCTGACAACACCCGTCTCACCGGGTATGAGGGATACTTTGCGCAAAGCTTATAAAGTCTTATCAAGTGTTCTCGTTGCACAAAAACAGGGTAGGACGAGCGGCCGCCCTCTTTCTGAACGTGATTGCCAAAATAGCAGCTAAGACTTTGCCGCCTTCTGACATGCATAGAAACATGTCCACACGGTCGTGCCGAATTTTCGGGCAAGGACAGCGTAGGGCGTTCGCTTCTCTCGCCGCTCTAACCGCATCATCTGGATTTCAGTCTTGGTGAGTTGTTTTAACGGTGGCCTGCCGAGCCGCTTGCCCTTGGCCCTTGCGTTCCGCAGGCCCGCTCGGACGCGTTCGCCGATCAAGGACCGTTCCAGTTCTGCGACAGCGCCCAAAACGGTAAAGACCATCTTGCCGGCTGGCGTGGTGGTATCGACGGACTCGCTCAGGCTGACAAACTCGATGCCGAGTGCTTGGAAGTTCTCCAGCGCCCGCAGCAGGTGCGAAACAGAGCGTGCAAAGCGATCAAACTTCCAAACAATGACGGCATCGAAGCGCCGCTTGTGGGCATCGGCCATCAGTCGATTTAGTTCAGGGCGGGAATCCTTCGCCCCGGAGATGCCCCGATCCACATATTCGCCGGCAAGCTTCCAGCCCCGCCGTGCGCAGTATTGGGCAATCTCCCGCAACTGCATCGCGGGAGATTGCCCTTTGTTTGTGCTTACACGAGCGTAAACAGCTGCTCTCATGGCTTCGATCCCTGCTGGAGAGACTCGAGAGCCACTTCCACTCTGCCCAATTTGCGCTTCATCGAAGCGGACGTGGAAGCATCGCGCATGACCTTCAGGATGTTCGCGGCATCCTTCGGATATGCCTCCATCAAGGCCTGCGCCACCGCCTTCCCGGATTTCGAGATGCACAACTTCTTTTGCGCCTGCTGGGCCGGTTTCTTCACCACCGCTTTTTTCATGGCCATTTCGTTTCTCCTTTTGCTCCGCCGGTACCCACCGGTCGGGCTGTACAGACCGGTTAACATAATTCGCCATGGCCCAGTTCGTAAAGGGGTAAGTTCTGCTAAGTAATAGATACTATGGGCGTTAAATGGCCCCTAGAACGCGTTTGCAGGCCCTACAGCGCGTTTTTAGGGCCGGGTAAGGGGTAAAAGGCTAAGCCGGCCGTGCGGGGCCGGTAAGGGCTATTAGGCGGGGGCGGGTGTGAGCAGGTGTTATTGAGTTCCAACCCCAGGATTCTCGGGAATGGCAACTGGACTGAGCAGCTTGAATTGAATCGCTGTGCCCGGCGAAATGCGAATTCGTTTTCCCGAGGGATTGGCGACATCATAGCTCGAACTGTCGAGTAGGTAAGTCTGGCCCTTGTAATCGAGATGGTCTAGAACGAGGCGAATTTCCGTGAGTTCGCCCCTTTGACGAGCCGCCAGGATTTGGAGTGCTCGGATGAAGATGCCAATGCCCTTCGGAACCACAATTTGGCCGCCGACCATGATTGGGGCCGCAAGCGAGCCCCGCAAGAGCTCACCTGTGCGATTAACGTCGCTGGCAATTGGCTCCGAAGTGAGAACTTCCATTGTGGTGCCCGCAACAATGTCGACAGTTGCAGGCTGGGAAACTTGCGGAGTTGACTCGGCGGGCTTGCTAGGAGAATTTGGAGGTAGCTCTGTTTGTGGTGCAGTAGGGAGTGTAGTGGTTTGAGTTTCGGGGGCTGTGCCGGGTACCGAGCTAGGTGTGGTTTGGCCTGTCGACTCCGAGGGCGGAGTGTCGACTCCAGGATTAGCGCTTTCATTCGGGGCAGGTTGCACCATTCCTTGGCTAGGCTCTCCCACTTGCCACTGTTGAACGCCCACACCCTCTGCGCCAGGCTGGCCTGCCGTGCCGGTACCGCCCGTTTCCTCTTCCGGCGCTGCCGGTGCCTCGGGTTGCGCCGCTCCTTGGTTGGATCCGCCCAACTGTGTCTGTTTGCCGCCCGAGGTCGAAGTTGGGAGTGAGACAAACGCTTGTTTGCCAGATTCGAATCCCCCTGACAAAACCAGCACATACTGCCGGCCAGGCGGCACGTCGAAAGCAACTTCGCCACGCTTTGACACGCCCGGATTTAGGCTCTCCAGCACGGAGAAGTAACCCGGGCTAAGAGAGCCAGCCGAACTCTCGTCGTATGTGCGGCCCTCGTCGTCGGCCAGTTGAAACGGCGGAAGCGTGCTGGAGCTTGTATCGTTGTTTCGTACTGTCACATCCACTACCACAAATTCTCCGTTGGCCTGATTCATTGTGTAGAGGTCGCTGCCAAGCACGGGCGTCCAGTAGGCACCATGCACATCGTAGGTCCAGTATCCAACTGAGAACTGCTGACCGAGCTGGTAGGTCTGTGAGGAGTCGGTCGTGCCTTGGACTGAACTTTGGAGAGTGTCCGTCGTGCCCTGTTTGGTTTCGCTATCTGAGCCTGAAAGGACCACGTGCAGTAGGGATAGACCGAAGATGATTCCGAAGATCCATAAGATGGCGCGGTAAGCAGTCGGAAGCCTTCGCCGCGTCTGCTGGGTCTGGGGCTGTTGCACCGGTCTTGAGGTCAGGTTCGCACCGCAGGTACGGCAAAACTTGTCCGTCCCTTCGTTCTGAGCACCGCACTTTGGGCAGAACATAGCTCACCGCTTTCTGACGCCCTCGCTTCAGTGTTGCTCACCATGTGCTGGCACCCCGGTCAGGCCAGGAGCGCGAGGAATAGATTATCCCCCGCCAGCCTGCCAGAAGGAACAGCAATGCGATTGCAGGCCCTCGTACAAGTCAACCGGGAGTAATAGCAGGAGGCCGGCGCCGACGGCACGGTCGAATGAAACCGAACCCGTCTGCTGCTGGTGCGCATAGTCGGCACCCTGGCGAGTTGAGGTCGAGTGCGCGCTCCCCTGTTTGGAGAAAAGCTCTTACGATCGGTTGCCTTCAGACAGTTAATAGCCAGAAGGATAAACACCACCGACCCTTCAGGCCGAACGGCGATATCATCGGAGTTGCGAGGTGATCAATGGGTCACAAAGCGCTGCTGGTAGCATTGGTTCTATCCTGGGCAGTCCCGGCGTCGGCCCAAAAGTTGCACGTGAAAATCATCGACCGGCAGAACAACCAGACGGATTACACTTTTGTCGTTCCTGGGCACTGGTACTCGAATTCTTACGCGAACGTGAACTGTAACGGCGGCAACGCGAACGTGAACTGCGGAAGCTCAACCTCGGCGTCCGGCACGGTCATGCCCGCCCAAGAGGTGTCGTTCAACGTGTTTGGGGCAACACTCGCATTGCGGCTCCCGGATGGTCGAGTGGCGATCGTCAACTGCAAGAGCAAATTTAAGGAGCGCTTTGCAGGCCCTGCTGGAAATCATCGGAGCTGCCGCGTGCCGCTCAACAACCACATCGTCGCACAGTTCCATGGCGACAAGGCTAAGCTTATATGGCCTGTAAGCCTGGACGGGAAGAAGAAGACCTCGGAAACGTATAAGATCCTTGGCGTATTCGGGAAAGCTAAACACGCCTCGGATAAAAAGAAGTAAGAGGGTGCAGGGGCGGGGCGAGGGATGGGTTTAGGTGGTGGCGAGCCCGGTTTCCTGCGCGCGGAGGCTCGCGAGGACATCGGGTAGCTTACGGGTCTCAGCGTTACGCCCGCACCCGCTCGGCGATGGCTCTTAGGCTGACCGAGCGAAGGTGCTCCGAGGGGAAAAATATTCTAGGGTTGGTCCCCATCTCCGTCTGCAGTAGGGCCCGAAGCCGCCCAAGGACCTCCTTTCCTCTTCTCATGCCCTCGGGGTCAGCCGCGTACTCCTCCTGCGCCCGGACGGCTATTTCACCATGGTCCGGCTGCGGCCCACCTTCCCGCCTCCGCTGGAAGGCCTCTGTGGTTCTCTGATTCACGATTGCCGCTAATGATTTCGCAGCTGTTTCGACGGTAGCCTGGAGCAGCAATTCTCTCACCCTATCGAGAGACACACTAGGGTTTAGCGCGTGGAGGTGCTCCGCGTTTAGGAAGTAGGACTCCACGTCGTTTCTCTCGGTGAGAAAAGGGGCGACTCCGCCGCGGTCCAGCCTCTCGACGAACGTTACGCTCGCGGCCTGGCTGCAGTAGTCTGCGTCGCGATGCACAACAAGATGGACATGGGGCGCCTTTTCCTGCAGGAAGCCACCGAGGACTAGGGCGGAATCGACCTTGGAGCAGCCAGCGTACGACAATATCTCAGTCTCATTTTCGACAAACCCATTGCTCCAGAGAAGCGCTCGGAGAGGTTCTTTGTGTGAGTCCTCTGTAGCCACTACGCACCTAAAGTCCCCGCTGGCGAAGTAGTCCACCGAGTCTAGGGCCGGGGTTTGGTACGGACTTCTTGAACGGCAACCTGTATTTTCCACACCTCCCAAGGCGCTTAAACACAGGCCGCGCTCCCATTAGTCCTCATCAGGCTCCTCGGAATCGGATAATACTTCCAATTCACGGCCTAGGGTTTCTGGGTCCACGTGGTGGCTGTCGACCCCATTAGAATCTGTATTGAGAATGTAATAATTCCCCAAATCAGACTTGGCCCGCGCTCCCTTCGTCTTTTTCAAGACGGATCGAGGTTGCATCTGGCAAAGTTTTCGGTTGATTCGCTGTACCAGCGCTCGCTCGCTGACCGGAACTTTCTGGACCTTTTTTTTCATTGACACCTCCTCGGAACCAGTGTATGAGTATATGAGCGCATGAGCGTATGAGTCCATAAACACAGTAGCACATAAGCTACGGAAAAGCAATCATGGAAAGAGAGCGAACGATGAGACACGAAGACAAGCATTCCCAACATGCAGCCATTGTACGGTATTCGCGAGGGTGGCCGGGTTTTCACACCTTCGAAGATTTCGAGAATGCGCCACCGATCACGTTCGCCATCCGAGGATTTCTCCAAAATGACGGCGCCATGCTTATCGGCGGTTTGCCGGGACACGGCAAGACACTGATCCTGCTCTCGGTAGTGAAAGCGTTGTTGGCCGGGAAAGGCGCGAAGCTCTGGGGCACATTCGACGTGGCGGAGAACGCCGAGCGCCTGTTGTACCTCACGCCCGAGGTGTCACTTTCGCCTTTCAAGCATCGGCTCAAACTTTTCGATCTCTACCGATACGTGGAGAACGGTCGCCTGCTCGTTCGAACGTTATCCTTTGGTTCGACAACGAATCTTGGCGACAAGGACATCATGTCCGCTGCGAAGGGCACCCACGTTTTCCTGGACAGCATTATTCGCTTTGTCGAGGGCGACGAAAGCAAGGCCAGCGACAACCAACGCGGACTCGCGAAGCGCATCTTCGATCTGCTCAACGCTGGTGCGCGATCGGTGGTCGGCGCCGCCCACAGTCCGAAGTATTCGCGCACGCCATTCATGACGCTCGAAAACACGCTGCGTGGATCTGGAGACATCGGGGCAGTGATCTCTACAGCGTTCGGAGTAAAACAGCTAGATTCTCGGCAGAACATCATTCAAGTCGAGGCCATCAAAGCCCGCGACTTCGAACCTTCTCCTGCCTTCCAGATCATCGGTCGCCCCTACATCACAAATGAGCATGATTTTCGGATGCACAAACAACCTGGTGAGTGTCGATCGCTGACCGAAGAAAAGAATAGAGGTGGCGCTCCCCAAGAAAGGCGCGACCAGCGCGCGAGAAACAAGGATGCCTTGCGCCGTCTGCTGGAGAATGATCCCACGGCCAAAGCCAAGGATCTCGCCAAGCGTCTGCAGAAGGAAACGGGCGCGGAGTACGAAGAAGGCACGATTCGCAGGCTCCGCGCGGAAATTCAGAAGGAGGCCGCGTAACGGGGGCGTTACGAGCGTTACGCGAAAATGCGTAACGCTCTAGAGCTATGGGAAACGGGGAAGATACGCGCAATTTTCGATGTCAGAGGGCCGAACGTTACGCTGTTACGAGTTCTGGAAGGCAAAGCGTTACGCCGTTACGCACCCCTAGTATGCGTAACGGCGTAACGGAACCCCCCTCCATGCTCCGGCGCGTAGAGAGGGGTACAACAATGTACCCCTCTCTCTCGCCTGCGCAGGACCCCCCGGAGTGCAGTGGTGAAGGGGAGCATGGGTCTTGCTTGCGCTCGAAAACCACTCGCCCAAGCAAGAGCACGCTGCGCGTGCTCTCAAAACCCTTTTAATTGATTTTGGCAGGAGAGAATTAAAAAAGGTTTTCGGGAGACTCACGAAGCGCGCTCTTCCTTGCGCGAGTGGTTTTCGAGCGCAAGGACAAGCGAAGTGAGTCTGTTGTCGAGCGAAGCGAGACAACAAGACAGCCTGCCCCTCGCAATCAATCCCGAACAAAGGGATGCATATCGGCACTTGAAAACTCTAGATTCCTAACGTCCAGAATGAGCGAACTCGATCACCAATTTCCCTAGGATTTCTGGGTGAAAGGGGGAAGCGATTCTCGAGGGATTGCTAACGACCGGGACGTTTTGCTGCAAAAGGGGATTCCTTTGGAGGGCTGCAACGGCCCTTCCACCAAGGAGGCAACAAACGACGTGATGAGAGATGGGAGAAGTGGCGCATGATGATGCCACGAAAGGACGAGGGCGACCGTCCGGCGATGCAGCCGCAATCGAAGCCGCATCGTACGCAGTGCAGAAGGAGTGCGCAGTTGCCCATGCGACGGCTGCGGCAGACCCGCAGAAAAAAGAAATCAGCACGGCTACCGTCCCGGCCACTGCAGGCAGGAAAAATAAAACTATTAAGCTTAGCGGTAGGCGCGGTATGGTTACGCCGCGTAGCGTCAACGGGCCAAAGGAGAAAACGAACTTGGCCCGCAGACGCTTTCAACGAGGGCAGTTGCTTTTGCTTGGCTCCAAAACGGAGCGAAGGTGGTACGGAAGGTGGAGAGAATCGGTGCTGGTGGATGGAAAGGAAGTCCGCCGAAACGTCCAGGAATTCTTGGGCACGAAAAGGGACTATCCAACCAGCAAGCTAGCATTGCGCGCCTTGCAGGACCGGCTCGCAACGATCAATTCTCTCGCCTATCGGGCAAGACCCACCGCGCTGTTCGCGCAATTCGCAACGCGGTGGGAATCGGATGTGGTGCCGCAGTTCAAACCCTCGACGGCTACGAATTGCCGACTCCAACTCAGAAAATGGTTGGTCCCGTTCTTCGGCCAACACGAACTGAAGGACATTGATGGCCAGTTGGTGCAGCAATTCGTTTCCGTCGTAAGCAGGAAGGTAGCGCCTAAGACAGTGCGGAATCTCGTAGTGACGCTTCGGAGCATATGGCGTTCGGCGAGAGCGTGGCGATACGTCGCCCATGACCCGTTTGATGCTCTTGTGCTTCCAAGGCCAAATCCGACACAGCGGTTTTTCTTCTCTGCCGAGGACGTTCAGCGGATTATCTCGGCAGCGAAGGAGCCGCACCGCACATTCTACGGCCTGCTCGCAGAATTGGGCTTGAGGTGCGGAGAATTGTGCGGACTGACGCTGGACGACATCGACCTGAAACGCGGCCTCGTAATCGTGCGACAGAGCGCTTGGAGAGGAAAGATTGGCAGCCCGAAGACGCCGAACAGCGTCCGGGTGCTCGATCTCTCGCCCGAAGCCATTGCACATCTGACCGAGTTTCTACAATCGTGGCGTCCCAATCCGTCCCGTCTTTTGTTCTCAACGCGGAATGGAACTCCGTGGGATGCGAATTTGCTATGCAAGCGGCATTTCCATCCCTTGCTTCGACGGCTCGGAATCGACGTGCCGCGGGGCAACGGATTTCACGCTCTCCGACACGCCAATTCCACTCTCATGGACCGCTTCGGAATCCCTCTCAAAGTCCGTCAAGACCGCCTCGGTCACGTCGATTCCCGCATGACCTTGGGCGTCTATACGCACAGCGCCGGGGAGGACTCAAAGCGGGCCGCGAGGGAGTTGGGAGCGGTGGTTTGGGGTTGCGTTCCCGGAATTCCGTACGTGAACGTACGCGAATCGAAAACGGCCTAGCGAGCGGAATTCGCTAAGCCGTTGAATTCGTTAGGGAACTTTGGTTGCGGGGGCTGGATTTGAACCAGCGACCTCCGGGTTATGAGCCCGACGAGCTACCAGACTGCTCCACCCCGCGAAACGATGATAACACAAGCACATCGCCCCTCGCACGCCGGGAGCGAGTACAATGCATTGGCTGGTTTACGAGAGGAGAAAAAAACCGACTCATGACTCCCTGGATTGCCGCGGTACATGTTTTCGGCGACATGCTCTGGGTCGCGGGACTGTTGATGACCACGCTGCTCGTTTCGCGGCACGCGCAGGAAAATTCTCCGGACGCGCGTGCGACGCTCACTCGCCTGGAAAAAAGATCCATGCGGTTCATGGCCGACCCGGGAGCGGCACTCGCGATTCTGGGCGGAATCGGCCTCGTGATGACCAATCCTAGCTATTACCTGAATGCGGCGTGGCTGCATGTGAAAGTGCTCTTCGTGCTTGCGCTCATCATCCTCCATGGATTCATCGGAATCGATATGAAGGGCGTGCAGCGGGCCAGTGAGGCTTCGAGCACGAAAAAGTCGTGGGCGCTCTTCGTGACCGTGCTGGTGGTGGTCGGGGCGATCCTGATTTGCACGTTTCCGGGAGAAGCCTACCTGCCGCACTGAGCGCGAAAACGATGGGAAAACAGGAAATGGGGACACACTGGTGAATCCGGGCGTGGGGGATTTGACTCAAGCGCGGGGACGGATTCGGCGTCGGCTGGCGATATGTGGCTGCGAGGGTCTTGTAAGGTTCCGATAAACCATTTGGATCAGAATGGATTGAGGGGTTAAGGCTCGATGGCCAGTGGAAGTGGACGTGCGCTTTGACGGGGCACGGAGAACGGCGAAGGGATTGCGCATTGAAGGTGCGGAGGATAAGACAAAGAAAGGGGACGCAGGCAGAATAGACACGGGTAGTCCAATAGAAGCCATCGGACTCCAAATGGAGGTCACGCCCGTGCCACGACGGCAAAGGAACTCGAATGGGTGACTGGAGAACGCGCTACCGGGGAAAGCTGACGACGCCGGAGAAGGCTATGGAAGCGGTGAAATCGGGGATGCGCGTTTACATCCATCCCGGATGCGCCGAGCCGGAGGTGCTGGTGCGGGCGCTGATCGCGCGTGGACCGGATCTGTGGGATGTGGAAATCGTCCATATGATGACGCTCGGGAACGCGGACTACGTGAAACCGGAAATGGAGGGCCATTTCCGTCACAACGCGATTTTCATCGGGCCGAACGTGCGCCAGGCGGTGAACGAGGGACGAGCCGATTACACGCCAGTGTTTTTGAGCGACGTGGAATCGCTTTTCACGGGCGGAACGCTGGCGCTGGACGCGGCGCTCGTACAGGTTTCTCCTCCCGATTCGCACGGATTCTGCAGTTTGGGCGTGGGAGTGGACACGACGCTGACGGCGGCGAAAACGGCGCGGCACGTAATCGCGGAAGTGAACGATCAGATGCCCCGAACCTACGGCGACAGCTTCCTCCACGTGGACGATTTCGAGTGGGTGGTGGAATGCTCGCACCCGCTTTACGAACTGCCGAAAGCGGACATTCAGAACGTGCACCGCGAGATCGCGCGGCACGTGGCTTCGCTGGTGGAAGACGGCGCGACGCTGCAACTGGGAATCGGCGGATTGCCGGACGCGGTGCTGCCGGAACTGGCCGGGCGGCGCGATCTGGGCATCCATACGGAAATGCTTTCGGACAACGTGATTCCGCTGGTGGAATCGGGCGTTGTCAACGGCTGGCGGAAAACGATTCATCCGCGAAAAATCATTCTCGGATTCGTGCTCGGAAGTAGGAAGCTATTCGATTACGTGAACGAGAACCCGATTTTCGAATTTCATCCGACGGCCTATACGAACGATATTGCGCTCATCCGGCAAAACGACCGGATGGTAGCGATCAATTCGGCGCTCGAAGTGGACCTGACCGGGCAGGTGTGCGCGGACTCGCTGGGCACCTATTTTTACAGCGGAATCGGCGGACAGGTGGATTTCCTGCGCGGAGCGGCGGGATCAAAAGGGGGGAAACCGATCGTGACGCTGCCTTCGACGGCGAAAGGTGGAAACGTTTCGCGGATCGTGCCGATGCTGACGGCGGGCGCGGGGGTGGTGACGTCGCGAGGGCTGACGCATTACGTGGTGACGGAATACGGCGTGGCGTCGCTCCATGGGAAAACGGTGCGGGAACGGGCGCAGGCGCTGATCGAGGTCACGCATCCAAAATTTCGCGAAGAGCTTTACGGGTATTGCGAGCGGACGCGATGGCTGGAACGACCGGTGAGGCGGACGCAGGGGTAACGGGGCGGCATGGCGCATCCACGCGGAGCGGACCTTTAGGGCTCGCCGCACGGCCCTTCAGGACAAAGACGGGAGCTGGAGGTTACGCGGCGCGGGGGACCGGGCGAACGATTTCGACCGAGCAGGACGCGTGGCGCGCGACGAATTCGGAAACGCTGCCCAGCAGGAGCCGGGAGAGCCCACGGCGGCCGTGGGAACCCAAAACAATCAGATCGGCATGGAGATTCGCGGCGGCGTCGATGATGGTGGTTCGCGGCTCGCCTTCCTCGATGGAAAGGGTGACTTCGAAACCGGCCTTGCGCAGTTCGGTGGCGGCCTGGCCGACGAATTCCTCCGCCTGCTTGCGATTTTCGGCGCGCAGCGCGTCGATGCGCTCGATATCGCGCACGGGAGTCTGGTACAGGGGCAGATAGGTCATCGGGTCGATGACGTGAAGTAGGTGAATCCGCGCCTGATCGGGTCGGAACTGGCGGCGGACGGCCGCAATGGCCTTGGTGGAAAAATCGGAGCTATCGAGCGCGAGGAGCACTTGAGTCATCGGAATTGCCTCCTCTTCCGTTTCGGTTAGGCCGGGCGCGGCACGAAATTTCTGACGGCAAAGGAACAGATTTCGGGCCGGGCCAGATCCTCGAAATCGGAATACGCCATGCGCACGGCGTCGCTGTGCGAGCCGGCAGGAAAGACGATCTCACGGCCGACGGCGAGAGCGACGTCCATGTAGACGGGGACGCCGTAGAGGCGACCGAAGGGCGGAACGGCGCCGAGTTCGCAATCGGGAAAGAGATCGCGGATTTTTTCCTCGGAAGCCAAGCGAATGGACTCGCCGACGATCGTGGAGAAGCGGGCGAGATCGACCTGGTAGGAAGCGGGAAGGACGGCCAGGTAGCTCTGCTTTTTGCCTTCGAGGACGACCGTTTTGGCCACTTCCCTGCCGGGAACGTGCAGGACCGCGGCGGTTTCCTGCGATGTGAATGCCGGTGCGTGAGTAATAACGGAATAGGGGACCCTGTAGAGCCTGAGAAAATGCCGTAGCCGGGTTGAACAGACTTGCATGGCGACCTCCCGCCCCGGGCGTATTGCGTCGCCCGACTCTGTCCAAGGTTGATGCATCCGGTGTGCCAAAGCGGGGTCTTGTGGCGAAGGGGATAGGGGATTGGAAATTAAGGGCTTGTGGAAAAGATGCGACATTGAGCATACGTTCCTATTGTGGGATTTCCCGCTTGGCGATGGGCGTTTCACGCGATTTTTGCCGCGACAACGGAAGGGCGGCGAGCTAAGCCACGGGAGAAGAGGAACATGCGAGGAGTGAAAATACCTGCTCGATGGCCTTGCGCGTGCGAGAGGAAAAAGACAAGGACGCGCCGAAGGTCTTACAAATTTCCCTCCGCAAACGCGGGCCGGGGAGTTGGTGTCTTCCCGACGGGGTGTTTCGAGTTGGGACGGGGAAGGTCCGATGCGCGTTCATTTTCTATTTCTATTGACCAGGTGCTGAGGAACATCCGGCGGCCAGACAAGGGCAAAAAACCAGGCAGCGACGACGAAGCGTTCGCGAAGCGGGGCCAAACAGGATTTCTGAGCGGCAAAGGCAACCCGGTTCGGAGCGAAAGGTTCCCAAGAGTCAGGGACGGAAGAGGCCGGAAAACCCATCAGGCCGGAAATGCCGGGGGAATGCGATGAGAGAAGAGGAGATCCGTGTCCTTTTGGTGGGGCAGAGCCCGACAAACTTCCTTCGTCTGCAAAACAGCCTGGAACGGCGGCACTGCCGATGCGAACGAGCGAGCTCGTTCGATGAAGCCCTGCGCATGCTGGAAAACGAAACGCCAGATATCGTCTTGAGCGCCACGATTCATCGTCCTGGTGGTGCATTTTCCATCACCGATCGGCTGGCGGGAACCGGAGCCAGTCTCTATTACGCCTATCCCGTGGAAGATGGGTGCTGGTGGCTGCCCGCCATCGAACGCGGGGAACGGTGCCTTGGCTCGCCGGCGATGCGGCCGCGGAAATTCGCGAGCGTGCTTGCGCGGATGGTGCGCGAGATCCGAGCGAAAAAGCGGCTGGCGATGGGCCTGGTGCCGACCCGCAGAGCGAAATCGGCTAAAGCCGCGATTCTCGCCTTTCCAAAAGCCGCCGGTTAGCGTTAGGAAACGCTTCCGGCTTCTCGAATCGAAAAGAGGTCCGTCTTCATCTATCGTTACTAGAGAGAAGGCGCGGGGCGGGGACGTTCGGCGCGCGATTAGGCGCCCGAACAAACCCCGGTGAAGCAAGAAGCGGGAGAGATGACTGGCAAAGACACAGTTGATGTTCTGCTGATCGGAGAGAGTGCGAGCGGTTTATCGCATCTGGAGCGGCGGCTCGAGGCGAATGGGTGCCGCTGCCGATTCGCGGATTCCTACGAACAGGCGCATGTGTTACTGGACGAGCAAGCGGCCGAGCTCGTCTTGAGCGCGGTGATGCCGGATTCGGCGGCTATTGGCGCGCTGGCCGAGAAACTGGCGGGAAGCGGCGCGAGGTTCTATTACGTTCAGCCGGCACAGGAAAATTATTGGTGGATCGGGGCGCTGCGGCTCGGCAAGCGATGCAGCGAGGGACCGGCGTACCGGCCAAGCGAATTCGCGGCGGCTCTGGACGGGATTGTGGAAGAGATTCGCAGCGGAGCGGAAGGCGATACGCTGCCGGTTACGGCCTCGGTGATTCCGCTGCGGGCAAGGTCGCACCAAGCGAAGTGGGATGCGGACGAATCGGAACTGATCGACGCACGTTCGAAAGCCGTAATCTGAACCAACCGACCATCCAACCGACAATTTGAGCTGACAAGTGGAACGTCCGCCGGGCCGGCGCATGATTCAGGAAGGCTTCGCGTGCGGGGCGAGCGGAAGCCGGAGGAGAGCTTCGACGCCGGGGCCAGGACGGCGATTTTCGAGCGATAGCGTGCCGCCGTGCGCCTCGGCGATTTCGCGGCTGAGAACCAGGCCGATGCCGGAACCGCCTGGCTTGGTGGTGAAGAACGGCGTGAAGAGGTTGCCGGGATTCGAAAGCCCCGGACCTTCATCGGCGACGAACACGTCGAGCGCTTCCCCATTCACCTGCCAACCCACATCCACGGCGCCGTTGTTTTCGAGCGAAGCGTCGGCGGCGTTGCGAACGAGATTGATGAGGAGCTGATCGAGCTGGGCGGCGTCGGCCTGAATCGAGAGCGCGGGACCCTCCGCCACGCGCACGGGAACGCGCTGCTCGAGGCCGGCGGCGCGATGTATCCAGGCGGCGACCTCCATCGGCGCGGGGCGAGGAGGCGGGAGCTTGGCGAGACGCGCGTAGCCATCGACGAAACGGCTGAGCGCTTCGGTGCGCGAAGCGATCAGGTTGAGGCCGCTGGTCATGTCCTCGCGCCAGTCATGGGGCAATTCGCCGCGGGAGAGGAGATCGCGGAGGCTTTCGGCGACGGATTTCAGAGGCGCGAGGGAATTGTTGAGTTCGTGGCCGAGGACGCGAATGAGGCGCCGCCAGGTCTGCCGTTCTTCCGCGCGGAGGGCGCGGCTGATATCGGAAATGACGAGCAGTTGATGAGGCAAGCCGTCCTGGCGAAAAACGCCGAGGCGCAATTCCCAGCGGCCCACCTTTTCGGGGAATGTTTTCGAGATGATGCGCGGCGAATCGCCCTCCAGGCAATCGGCGAGATCGAGATCGGCGGCGGAAGCGCCGAGCATACGCCCGCGTGGAACGGCGAGCAGGCGCTCGGCGGCGGGATTGGCGAGGCGAAGGCGATGGGAATCGTCGAAGGAGAAAACGGCGACGTCGATTTCGTCCACGACGTTCTGCAGCAGTGCCGAGGCTTCCATGGCTCCGAGGCGCTGGGCATGGAGCGAATCGACGAGGGCGTTGAGTTCGCGAAAAACCTCGCCGAGGCTGTCGTCGCTGCGGGCGGCGCGGGCGCGAATCGAGTAATCGCCTTCGCCGATGGCGGCGAGGACGTTGGAGAGCGTGCGCAGGGGGAACGTGACCAGACCGCCGGAAGCGATGGCGAAACCCAGCCAGACGCAGGCGAAAAGCGCGGTCAGCGCCCAACGCGTGCTGGGCGCCATCGCGGAGGTCCACACGACGACGAGCATCGCCACCGAAGCTGGCAGCCCGGCGAGCATGGCGTAAAGCCGCACGCGCTGCTCGAGGCCCAGAGGTCTCATAACTTATGCTTCTCGAGCCGCCGATAAAGCGCGCTACGGGAAAGACCCAGCGCGCGGGCGGCCTGGGTGACGTTGCCGCCGTAGCGGCCCATCGCTTTCTGGATCAGTATCCGCTCGACATCGTCGAGTTCGAGTTCGTCGAGACGGGCCGGAGCCTGGCGCGCGGACTCGAGGGCGAGATCGGAGGGCTGAATGACTTCCGATTGCGCAAGCAGGACGGCGCGCTCGACGGTGTGGTCGAGTTCGCGGATGTTGCCGGGCCAGGAATAGCGGGCGAGCAGACCAAGGGCGGCGTCGTCGAAGCCGCTGGCCGGCTTGTGGTAACGCGCGGCGTAGCGTCGGAGGAAATGAAGCGCGAGGAGGGGAATATCCTCTTTGCGCTCGCGCAGAGGCGGTAAATGAATTTCGATGGTATTCAGGCGGAACAGGAGATCCTCGCGGAAACGGCCGGCGGCGACCTCGGCGGTGACGTCGGCGTTGGTGGCGGATAGCACGCGGACGTCGACGCGGCGCGTGATCGAGGAGCCGACCCGTTCGACTTCTCCGGTTTCGAGGACGCGAAGAAGCTTGGCCTGGAGGTTGAGGGGAAGATTGGCGATTTCGTCGAGAAACAGAGTGCCCTGATCCGCAAGCTCAAAGCGGCCGACGCGATCGCTTTTCGCATCCGTGAACGCGCCTTTCACGTGGCCGAAGAGCTCGCTTTCGAACAGGCTTTCCGGCAAACCGCCGATGTTCACGGTGACGAGCGGCTTCGAGGAGCGCTCGCTGAGCGCCTGAATCGTGCGCGCGAGGACATCCTTGCCCGTGCCGTGCTCGCCGGTGATCAGCACGTTGGCGTCGGATGGAGCGACGCGCGCGACCATATCCATCACCGGACGCATGGAAGCCGATTCGGCGATCAGCGTGGGACGGCCCTGCGCGGCGAGAAGGCGATTTTCGGCTTCGAGGCGCTGGCTGAGTCGGAGCGCGCGAGCCAATTCGATCTGGGTGCGCACGCTCGCAGCCAAGCGAGCGTTGTCCCAGGGTTTTTGGAGGAAGTCGCGGGCGCCGCGGCGCATCGCTTCGACGGCCAGATCCACCGTCCCCCAGGCGGTAAGTACTATGACAGGCAAGCTGGAATCAAGGGCTTGAATGCGGGCGAGAAGATCGAGGCCTTCCTCGCCGGAGGTGGTGTCGCGCGTGTAATTCAGATCCATCAGCACAGCGTCGTATTCGCGGGCGCCGAGCGCGGCGAGCGTGGCGCGCGGCGACGCCGCCGTTTCCACGGTGAAACCTTCCGCTTTCAGGACCAAACGAAGCGCTTCACGGACGTCAGCCTGATCGTCGGCGACGAGGACGCAGCCTTGGGGCTGTTTGCGTGGATTGGCGGAGGGATTCACGATTCGATTTCCACCACGGGTCGGGCCATGGGCATCGCGGTCCCTTTCTAACCAGCCGCGGCCAGGGCGCGGTCGCTGACGATCCAGCCGTCGGCGAGTTGGACGATCCGACGGGCGTAAGCCGCCCAGGCTTCGTTGTGAGTAACCTGAATGATCGTCGTGCCTTCGTCGTTGAGGCGCTTGAGCAAGTCCATGATCATTTTTCCCTGCGTCGAATGGAGGCTGCCGCAGGGCTCGTCGGCCAAAATCACTTTCGGATTCCCGATCAGGGCACGGGCCACGGCGACGAGCTGCTGCTGGCCGCCGGAAAGCTGCGTGGGAAACAGATCTTTCTTGCCGACGATCTGAAACTTATCGAGCATTTCGGCGACCATCGCCTGGCGCTCGGATTTCTTGAAGTTGCGGTAAGAGAGCGGCAGATCGAGATTCTCGGCGACGGTGAGATTATCGAGCAGGTGAAACTGCTGGAATACGAAGCCGATGTACTGTTTGTGAAGCTCGACGCGCTGACGATTGGAAAGCTTGTGCACCGGATGATCCGAGAAGAAATATTCTCCGGTCCACTCGCCATCGAGCATGCCGATGATGCTCATCAGCGTGGATTTTCCGGCGCCGGACGGGCCCATGATGGTGACGAATTCGCCCGGATGGACGACGAGGTTGATCCGGCGGAGGACCCAGGTTTTGCCGGCGCGGGTTTCAAAGACTTTTTCGAGATCGTGCATTTCGACGAGTGGCATCGTTTCCTCTCATTTCATTCGCAACGCATCGCGATGGCCGGCTCGGTGCGCATGGCCCGACGAGCCGGAATGTAACAAGCGAGCGCGGCCACGGCAACGAGAATCGCGGCGGTCACAAGAAACGTGACCGGATCGGCGGCACCTACGCCGTAAAGCAGGCTGCTCAGGGCGCGCGTGAGCGCCAGCGCGCCCAGGATTCCGAACACCAAACCGAGCACGACGAGCCGAATCCCGTTCCCCAGCACCATCCGAAAAACATCCGACGGCCGGGCGCCGAGCGCCATGCGCACGCCGATTTCGGCGGTGCGCTGCGCGACGCCATAGGCGAGCAAGCCGTAGAGGCCGACGGCGGCCAGCGAAAGCGCCAGCAGACTGAATAATCCCGCAACGGCGGCCGTGAGTCGAGTTTCCCGGAAATTCGAATCCACCTGATGGCGGAGGGTGCTGACGTCTCCAATAGGCAGATGAGGGGCGACGTCCTCGATGGCCCGGCGAACTTCGGCCGCAACGCCGGCGGCGCCGGCGACGGTGCGGATTTCGAACTGGGCGCCGAAAGGCGAAGGAGCGTTGGCGTACTTGCCTTGTTCAATCGCGAAAATGACCATTGGCTGGATCGGATGCCGGATATCGTCGCCATGATATTTCGCGTCGTTCACGACGCCGACGATTTCAAGGTCCCCGCTGCTCTTTCGGCCGCCGAAACCGAAACGCTGGCCGATCGGATCGGCGCCGCCGAGGAAGCGGCGAACAAAAGCTTCGTTGACCATGGCGACGCGCGGCGATGCGGCGGTATCCTGCAAACCGATTTCACGACCGAGCAGAATTTTCAATCCAAGCGTCTCGATGTAATTGGGGCCGACGAGAATGCGTTCCGCATCGGCATCCTCACCGTGGAGCGGCGGGCGGCCCTGCACGCTGATATTCCCGGTGCTGCCGTATCCGCTGAGCGGAGCGTAGCTGGCGATCGTGGCTGATTGGACGCCGGGCAAATGATTCAGGCGATCGAGAATGCTCAGGTAGAGCGACGGCAATTGGGCGAGTTCGTAGCCGGCGATGCGGGGATTTGTGCCGACCAGCAGAACGTGGCGAGGGTTGAAACCGAACTGCTGGTCCTGCAAATTCGCGAAGCTTTTCACGAGCAAACCGGCGCCGATGAGCAGGCAGAGCGAAAGCGCGACTTGAAAAACGACCATGGCGCGAGAGAGTGTGGAGCGGGCGGCGCGGCCTCCGGCTACGGAGGAATGCTCGCGGAGGGCGAGTATCGGCTCGACGCGGGCGGTACGCAACGCGGGCGCGATGCCGAAAAGAAGCGCGGTGAGCGCCATTGCGCCAACAGTGAAGAGCAGGACGCGGAGATCAGGATGCACGTTGACGAAAACGCCGTGGCCAAGCAGCTTCACCAGGAGATTCACGCCCCAGGCTGAGAGGAAGAGACCGGCGCAGGAGCCTAGCGCGGCAATGACCATGCTTTCCGTGAGCCATTGGCGCAACAGGCGCGAACGCGAGGCGCCGATGGCGAGGCGCATCGCCGTTTCGCGTTGACGGCCGGTGGCGCGGGCAAGGAGCAAGCTCGCGACGTTGGCGCAGGCGATGAGCAAAACGAAACCCACGGCAACGAGCAGGATTTCGAGCGGTAGCGAATAGTTCTCGCGCAGGAAGGAAACGCCGCGCGCGCCGGGCACAAGCTGGATTGAAGTTCGCGCGATGCGGGTGCGATCGTTCTGGCTGAGCTTGCCGCCGGCCTGCGCGGTGAGGAACTGGCGCAATTGAACGTTGACGATGGCGTTGGCGTGGGCAAGCGTTTCGCCGGGTTTCAGACGGGCGATGCCCGCGAGCCAGTAATCGCTCGTATCCGTCAGACGCGAGGCCGTCAGCTCGATTTGTGGCTGAAAGACGAGTGGGACCCAGAAATCGGGCGCTTTGCGTACGCGTTCGCCGAAAAAGAATTGCGGCATGATGCCGACGATGGTGAACGGCGTCTTGTTCAGAATCACGGTTTTGCCTATTGCCGCCGGATCGCCGGAAAATTGCGATTTCCAATAGCCGTAGCTGAGCACCGCGGCAGGAGCGGCGGTGGAACGGTTATCGGAGGAATCCAGCGTGCTGCCGAGGAGCGCCTGAACCCCCATCACGCGAAAATAGTTACCGGAAACCAGGTGAGCGACAGCGCGATTCACGACGCCGGAAGAGGCCTCGCCGACGCGCTGGACGGCAACGCTTGTTTCACCATCGCGGACGGCGGCGATTTCGCTGAAGGCTCGATTGTGATCGCGGAAGTAACGGTAGGCTGCCGTCGAAAGTTCGATCCATGCGCCTGCCGGCGGCGGGGTGCTGATTTCCTCGCCCTCACCGCTATGACCGCTGAAGAAAACGAGCCTGCCGGGATGCGGCACCGGCAACGTTTTCAGCACAACCGCGTCGAAGAGTGTGAAAATCGCCGTATTGGCCCCGATGCCGAGCGCAAGCGTCAAAATCGCGACGGCAGCGAAGCCAGGCGATTTCGCTAGCAATCGCAGAGCGTATTTGACGTCGCGCCATAGCGTTTCCATCGGGCACCTCCTTTCATTCGACGGCAAGGACAATGAGCGTCATATCGTCGGCGAAGCAATTGCCGTTGAAAGCAAGCAACGCATCGAGAATACGCTGGTGCAGGGCGGGTGCGGCGAGAGCGCGGTTTTCTACGGCGAGCGCGGCAAGCCGTTTCTCACCGAACTCCTCGTCATCGGCGTTCACCGATTCCGTGACACCATCCGTAAAAACCAGCAACCGGTCACCCGAAGCCAGCGCGATTTCCTGATCGGTATACGAGGGCAATTCGGCGATGCCAAGCACGCTGCCGCCGACGTCGAGGCGCGCCCAATTGCCATCGGCGCGAACGAGAAGCGGCGGATTGTGGCCGGCGTTGGTGTAGGTAAGGCGGCGCGCGGCCACGTCTACCAGCGCGTAGAAACAGGCGACGAAGCGGTCGTCGCCGAGCGAGCCGGCGAGGGCTCGGCTGATTTCCGCGCAGACTTCGCGCGGGCGCGCGCGCGGCGTGGACAAGCTCCGAACCATCGCTTGCAAATTCGACATCACTATCGCGGCGGGAACGCCCTTGCCGGCGACATCGGCGACGGCGAGGGCAAGCGAGGTTTCGCCCAAGCGCAGGACGTCGAACGTGTCACCGCCAACACCCCGAGCGGGACGCCAGGCGGCGGTGATCTCAATGCCAGGAATGCGCGGAATTTCACGCGGAAGAATTCCCTGCTGGACGCGAAGGGCTTCCTCGATTTCGAGAGCGCGATCGCGGAGTTCGGCCTCGATTTCGCGGGCATGGGTTTCCAGAGCGGCGGCGCGGGTTTCGGCTTCACGCCTGGCGCGATGGCCGGCAACCTGGGCGCGGAGGGTTTCGAGCAGGCGCTGATTGTCCCACGGCTTCTGAACGAAATCACCGACGCCGCGATGCATCGCTTCGATGGCGAGAGCGACGGTTGCCCATCCCGTCATGACGACGATCGGGGGAAGATCGCGGCGGTGCTGGAGTTGGGCGAGCAGATCGAGGCCTTCGCGGCCGCTGGTGGTGTCACGGGCGTAATTGAGATCGATGAGGAGAAGATCGAACGAATCGGAGCCGACCGCATCGAGCACGGCGGCGGGCGACGTGGCGGTTGTGACCTGGAATCCGTTGGCCTTGAGCAAAAGGCGCAGGGATTCGATGACGTCGGGCTGATCGTCGGCGACGAGAATGCGCGCCGGAGCTTCGGCCATCTGCGGCGCGGTGGTTTCGCTGGCACTCACGGCGTTTTCACTCCTGGGCGACTCGCCGCTATTCATACCGCAAGGCAATCGCGGGATCGATGCGCGTGGCGCGACGTGCCGGCAAATAACAGGCCAGAAGCGCGATGAGCGTCAGAACCAGCGATGCCGAAATGAGCGTGAGCGGGTCGAACGGGCTCACGCCCATGAGGATGCCCGATGCGGCAAACGCGGCCAGGATCGCGAGAGCCATTCCGATCGCCCAGCCCATCAGCACCATCCGTCCGCCGCCGCCCAGCACGTTCTTGAATACGTCCTGCGCTGTCGCCCCAACGGCCATCCGAATCGCAATCTCGTGCCGGCGCTGACTCACCATGTACGCGATCACCCCGTACAACCCGACGACCGCCAAAATCAGCCCCAGGAGCCCCAGCCCGCCCGCAATAGCCGCGCCCATCCGGAAAATCAGCATACCGTTTGGCCCGTTCACCACCTGTTCGAGCGTCGCGACGTCGTAGATGGGCAAATCCGGCTCGAGCGAATGAATCTGGTTCTGCATCTCGAGCGAAAGCGTTTGCGGCGGAATCGCCGACCGCACTTGCAGCGTGCGGAAGTCCGAAAAGTGCTGCGCGAGAGGAACATAGTAAAAGGGCCGGTTGCGATACGCGACGAACAGGTTCGTCGCATCCGCAACGATTCCCACGACCGTGATCCATGGCCCCTTTGGCGACGTGCGGAATCGTTTCCCCAGCGCGTCTTGCCCCAGCCAAAACTGCTTCGCCATCGCCCGGTCGATCACGGCGACTTGCGGCGCTTTCGAATTGTCGGCTTCGGTGAACGAACGCCCGCGCAGCAGCGCGATGCGCATCGTCCGGAAATATCCAGGCGTGACATGGAATAGAAACACTTGCGGAGCATGCTCGTTCGGCCCGAGGACGTGGCCCTCCAGGTAAACGGAGTGCACGTTGCCATAGCCGCTCATGGGCACGCCGAGAGAGAGTGAAGCCGATTCGACGCCGGGCATCGCTTGGACGCGGCGGAGCAGCCGTTTATAAAATTCTTCCGTTTGCGCTTTCTTGTATCCGATATCCTTCGGGTTCATGCTGAGGTCCAGCACACCATGCGGATCGAACCCCAGATCCGCCGTTTCCGCCTTCCCCAGGCTACGCACGAAAAGTCCGGCGACGATCAGGAGCACCAGCGATCCCGCCAGTTGCGTCACCACCAGCGCCCGCCGCAGCCGGCCAGAATGAACTCCGCCGGAAAGCCGCGCACCGCCTTCCCTGAGCTCTTCATTCGGGTTCGCCCGCGTCGCGCGAAACGCCGGGGCCAAGCCCACAATCGCCGCCGTCAGCAGGCAGACGCCGAAGGTGAAAAGGTACACGCGCCAATCGAAACCCACTTCTAGCCGCAGGGGCACGGTGCCTTGCGTGTGGATCAGCCTCAAGAGTCGCGTCAGCCAATCACCCAGCACCAACCCTGCTGCGCCGCCCGCGAGCGCAAGCACCAGCGTTTCCACCAGCGTTTGCCGCAGCAGTCGCGTGCGCGTGGCCCCGAGCGATACGCGGAGGGCCATTTCTCGCCTGCGCGTAAGCGAGCGCGCGATCAGCATGCTCGCCACGTTGAAACAGGCCACGAGCATCACCAGCACGCCGAGCAAAAGAAAGAGCGCCGCGATTGTTCCCTGCTTCGCGTATTGGTGGGTTTCCGGCGGACGGGCCAGCCATTCCGGATACACGTAAATCTTGTAGCCACGTTCGGTGTTGGGATGTTCGGCAGACAGACGCTCGGCCTCGACGTTCATTTCCGCCTGCGCCTGGGCTATGGTTGCGCCCGGTTTCAGCCGGCCCAAAAGCGACAAAGCCCGGACGTTGCGGCCGGTCCACATGGATGGGTCGCCAATGCCCGGCGCTGCCGCCATGCTGAACGGTACATAAGCCTGCATATCCAAAAACGGAAACGTGCCATCAAAATCCGGCGGCGTCACGCCGATGACCGTGACCGGCTGTCCGTCCAGCTTGACGCTCTGGCCGATGATGCTCCTATCGCCGTTGAAACGGCTTTTCCAATAATCATAGCCAAGCACGATGACCGGGCTCGCGCCGGGCGCCTGGCCCTCCGAAGGCGAAATCAGCCGGCCGAGATACGGTCTCAGGCCGAGCGCGGAAAAATAGTTGCTCGTCACGTACATCATGAGGACGTGGTCGGCCTGGCGTTGGTAACTGATGCCGGCGTAATCCCCTGAATAGCCGAAAATCGCGGAAAATGGCCCCGGCGTTTTGGTGTAATCGAGATACTCCGGATAACTGAAGTTGGTCAGCAGCGATCCGGTTTGCTCGGCGGTCATCACGGTGATCTGGCCGGCATTCGGCACCGGCAGCGGTTTCAGCAGCCACGCGTTGATGACGCCGAAAATGGCGGTGGTGGCGCCGATGCCCAGCGCGAGCGTGAGAATCGCGACGACGGCGAGACCGGGATTGCGGCGCAACTGGCGCATGCCGTATTTCACATCCTGCAGAATTCCCGCCATGATCATTCCTCCCGCGCCGAACTGGGCGCGCCGCGAGCCGGGTTCCGGCCGCGGCGCCAGCCGTCGAGCGAAAAACGGTTCTGGTTGCTGAAAAAAAGAAGGACGAAGAGAATCAACGAATAGCTGAGATTATTGGCGACGGTGGAGGCGCTGCCGGCGACTTGCATCCCGGTATTGAGCAGAATCAGCAGGACCGCGCCGAGGGCCGCGGCCCAAACGGCGAACAGACCGACGACCAATAGAAAGCCGAGGCCAACTTCGGCGAACGGGAGCAGGAGGCCGAACGCGTGGACGAGCGGGGCCGGGAGCCAGGTTTTGGCGAACTGGCGATCGAGGCCCGCAGCGAATTGCCGCACACCCATCTGGAATTTGTCGGCACCCCAGAAAAGCAGGATGAAACCGAGCGTGGCGCGGAGCAGCGCGTAGGCGAGCGGCTTGGCGATTTGTTCCACCGTCGAGTTCCCTTCCCGTCCTTCTTGCTTGCCGCGGCCGTCGCCAGGTGATGGCCTCGGGGCGATTTCGAATTTCCTTACTCGTAGTGCAAAGCGGTGACCGGATCGACGCGCATGGCGTGCCAGGCGGGCACGGCGCAAGCGATCATCGCGACGACAGCGAGAACGGCGGCCGTCGCCACAAGGCTCACCGGATCGGTCGCGTGGACGCCAAACAGAAGCGAGCCGAGCAGGCGCGTGGACGCGAGCGCGCCGGCGAGGCCCAAGGCGAGCGAGATGATGGTGAGCAGCGCCGTCTCGCCGACGACCATGCGCAGGATGTGCGACGGACGCGCGCCGAGGGCCATGCGAACGCCGATTTCGCCGGTGCGTTGCGCGACGGTGTAGGAAAGCACGCCGTAAATTCCCACCGCCGTGAGCGCCAGCGCCAGCCCGGCGAAAACGCCCATCAGCGTAAGCAGAAACCGCTCCACGCCCACCGACGTGGCCCGCACCTGATCCATCGTTTCGATTTTTCCCACCGGTACGCTCGAATCGAGCGCGGCCACCACTCGCCGCACCGGTTCGGCCGCGCGGAGCGGATCGCCCGCCGTGCGCACCAGCAGAATCGTCGGCCCGTACGCGTCGAAAAGCGACACGGTCGCGTAATTCGCCTGCGCGATGGGCACGAAAACCGCCGGCGCGGCCGGCGCGTCGAGCTGCGATTTCACGTCGCCGACGACGCCGACGATTTCGCGCGGCGGATCCTGAAACGCGGGGCCCAATTGCTTCATGCCGATCGTGACGTGGAGACCGAGCGGGTTGCGAGCGCCGAAATAGCGGCGTGCGAAAGCGCGATTGACGATCGCCACAGGCGCAGCGCCGGCGGTATCGGAATCCTTGAAACCGCGGCCGGCGAGAACCGGCTCGCCGAGCGTCCTCAAATAGCAGTCGCAGACGGCGCGAAAATCGACGGAATGAATGCCGGAGACGGATTCGATCTTCACCGGCATGTTTCCACCGATTTCGAGCGGCATGCCAGCGCTCACCACTGCTGCGCCGCGCACGCCCGCCAACCGATCCACCCGCATGGTGAGCGAATGATAGAAGCCGGCGAGGGCGGCACTGGTTTTGTAGCGCGAGCCGCCCATCCAGAGTTGAACGGTGAGCAGATGGGAGGCGTCGAAACCGGGACCGACGCTCAGGAGGTTGGAAAAGGTGCGGGCGAGGAGCAAGGCTCCGGCCAAGAGAATCATCGCGAGAGCCATTTCGGCGACGACGAGGCCGCGGCGCAGCCGAGCTCGCGAAGCGGCGGCGGTGGAACGCAGACCGGCTTCCTTGATAGCGCGATGAACGTCGCGGCCGACCGATTGCCAGGCCGGCAGCAGGCCGAACAGAATCGCGGTGAGAAACCCCGCGCCCAGCGCGAACGCCAGCGACCAACCGTTGATCCCGATGCCCGACCGGTGCATCAGAATTTCGCCGGAAAGCTGCGCCAAAAATGGATTCGAAGTGCCCGCTGAAGGAACCAGGCGCATCAGCAGCCTGAGCCCCGCATACGCGACGGGCACGCCCACCGCCGCTCCCACGAGCGCCAAAATCGCGCTTTCCGTCACCAGTTGCCGGGCCAGCCGTCCTCGCGTCGCGCCCAGCGTGTGCCGCAAGGCGATTTCCCCGCTTCGTCCCGCTCCACGCGCCACCAGCAATCCAGCCACGTTGGCGCACGCCACCAGCAGCACCAGCCCCACCGCTCCGAAGAGCAACAGCAAATAACTGCGCGCGCCCATCCCCAGATAACGAGAGAGCGGCAGCAGCGTAATGCCGAATTGCGGCGGATATTTGCGCTGAGGATTCGTCCGCTCGTACGCCTCCGCGACGAGTTGCATCGCCGCTTGCGCCCGCACAGCCGAAATTCCCGGCTTCACTCGCGCAACCACTTCCAGATTCTGACCGCCCAGCATCGGCCCCGCCCGCATGAGCGGCACATAAACGTCGCCCTGCTCGATCGGCTGGTAGCTCGCCGGCAAAATGCCGATCACCGTATACGGCGCGCCATCGAGCGAAATCGTTTTGCCCAGCGCTTCGGGATCGCCGGCGAATTGCCTTTCCCACAGCGCGTGGCTCAAAATCGCCACCGGCGCGCCCGAGCCTTGGTTTTCCGCGACCGTGAAATTGCGCCCGAGCGCAGGCTCGACGCCGAGAGTGGGGAAGAAAGCGGAAGCGACGTATTGCGCGCTCACGCGCTCGGGCGTGCCTGCTCCGGCGAGATTGAACCCTCCCCCGCTGTAAGCCGCGATCGAGCTGAATACCCGGCTGTTCTCCCGCCAGAACCTGAACGTCGACTCATCCACGTTGCTCTGGATGCCGTTCGCCCCGCCATAGTTCCACGCCGGCGTCACCAATTGGCTGGCATGCGGAAACGCCAGCGGACGAAGCAGCACGCCATAAATAAGGCTGAAAACCGCCGTATTCGCGCCGATGCCGAGCGCGAGCGTGAGAATCGCGACGACGGCGAATCCGGGGGAGCGGCGCAGCTGGCGCAGGCCATATCTCGCATCGTGCCAAAGTCCGGTCAACGTTTTACCTCCTACTCGTAATGCAAGGCCCGCACCGGGGCGACCCGCGTGGCGCGGCGCGCGGGAACGTAGCAAGCCGCGGCGCAAACGAGAACGAAGAAGGCTGCGGCGGCGATGAACGTCAGCGGGTCGTTTGGGCTGATGCCGAAAATGAGTTTGTGGGTGAGCCGGGTGAGGTAGAGCGAAGCGGCAAGACCGATAGCGACGCCGAACGCCGCCAGGCGAATTCCCTGCCCCACGAACATGCGAACCACTTCACCGGGGCGCGCGCCAAGGGCCATCCGAATGCCGATTTCATGGGTTTTGCGGCTGACGGTATAGGCCATGGTGCCGTAGAGACCGATCGTCGCAAGAACGAGAGCTAGCAAGCCGAAGATGCTCGACAAGTGGGCGAACAGGCGTTGCTGGGCGAGTGCATC
>JAKAOH010000080.1 GCA_021812285.1 Acidobacteriota bacterium
CTGAGACGATCTTCGAGAACCGCTTTCTGCATGCAAGCGAACTTGTCCGCATGGGCGCCGACATCGCGATTCGCGGCAATCAGGCCATCGTGCGCGGGCCGACACCGCTCAGCGGCGCCGCCGTGATCGCTTCCGATTTACGTGCGAGCGCTTCGCTGGTCATCGCTGGCCTGGCGGCGCAAGGGACAACGATTGTGGATCGCGTGTACCACATCGATCGTGGTTACGAGCGCATCGAGGAAAAATTGCGCGCGCTGGGAGCGCGGATTGAGCGGGTTTCCGGTTAGCCGCAGAGGCCGGAGCCGGCGTCACGCTAGATGCAATGCGCCCTTTCCGTTGCGGTCGAAAGCATCCCGGATGAAGTCGCGGTTCTCATCGTAGCCCCAGTGGACTTCGCGGAAAAATGCGGCTAGACCTGTGGCGTCGCGTGCACTTGCCAGGCGGATGATTTCCCGATGCTCGCTCACCGACTTCCATAGCCAGCGCGACAGAGAAGACCGGCTGACGGGGAATGTGTAGAGCCGGGCGCGAATGGAATCGCAGGCGCGGCGCAGAGTCTGGTTCCCGAGCTTTTCGAGGAATATGCCGTGGAAGCGCCGGTTCCAAACTCCAAATCCCGGCAGGTCACCCCGGCGCGCAGACCCTGCCATGCGTCGGTTGTAGCTTTCGAGCAGCTTCACGTCGGCGCCGGTAATCTGGGCGGCCACCCTGGCTGCGGCGGCAGCCTCGAGAATCGCCAGCGTCTCGTAGAGCTCGCGGACGTCATCGACCGTCAGCGTCCCCACATTGTAACTGCGGCGGCTGGTACAGCGGACCACTCCTTCCACCTCGAGGCGCAACAGCGCCTCGCGTACCGGCGTCCTGCTGATCCGAAGCCGGCTCGCCACCGTTTTTTCCGAAATCCTCGCCCCGGGACGAAGGCGGCCGCTGGCAATCGCGTGAGAAAGAACCTCGTACGCGCGTTGACTCAGCGATTCGCTGTTTTCTTTGCCGGATTTGTGACGCTGGTGCGGGCGGGTGATCGAACGTGGCTTGGTGCGGCGCGAGCCTGTTTGCCTGACTCTCATGGGTACCTGCGCTCTCTTCGGAAGCGTCTCGCCGAAGGCGCTGAGCGGATTCTAGCCCGTGCTGGCTGCGGAGGCCAGCCGAAGGTTTTACTCTTGGCCTGCAACCCGCGAAACTTCGCAAAAGTCAGGCCATAGGAATGCCACTTCGGAACGGTCGGTTTGCCACGGCACGGCAAGTACGCCCCTGTCATCCCGTCCCGGCGACCGGGTCCGATTGTTGCCATCCTCGTTGCGAGGACTGATATATCACAGGCAGTCGCCTCTTGACACCGGCATGGCGACGGGTCTATGAATAACGGTGGCGATCCTAAACTCAGCGACGGTTCTCTCCGCTTCCGGAGAGACGCATTCGTCTGCGGGCAGCGCTGAGTACCAAAATGATCTGGAGGTCTTCAAGGCGGCCTCCTTGCAATGGCGGGTCGGGGCGGTGCGTTACAGCGGGTGAAATTAAACTTAATTCATTGAAGGTGTGTATGCCGGCGATTGCCGGCAGGGAGGAATCGTATGGGTTGGAATCAAATCCGCCGTGCGTGCGTGATCTTGTGTACGCTTGCGGCGTTCAGTGTTACCGCATGGGGCCAGGCGACGACTTCGCTGCACGGCGTCGTGACGGACCCGTCGGGCGGAGTGGTTCCCGGGGCGAAAGTGACCCTGATCAATAACGCCACCAACGTTCCGCGCGAAGCCGTGACGACGGCCGCCGGCCTTTATACCTTTCCCGACGTGCTTCCTGGCACCTACGATTTGAAAGTCGCGGCGCAAGGTTTCCAGACGTACTTGCAAAGCGGCGTGATTCTGCGGGTCAGCCTCCCGGCGACCGTGGACGTGAAGCTCCGTGTAGGCGCCGTAAGCCAAACCGTGAAAGTGACTGGGGCTCCGCCGCTTCTCAATACCACCAACGCCACGCTCGGCCAGACGATGGGGTCGAGCGCAATCAAGAATCTTCCCGTTCGCGCCGAAAATACAGTCCTGCTCCTCAGCTTGCAGCCTGGCGTCGTTTTCCTCGGCGACAAGAACACCGGGGCCTCCCGCGCCGGCGCGACCGACGGCGTCCGCGGCGACCAGAACAACATCACGCTTGACGGGGTGAGCAACAACGACGAATTCAGCGGCTACGCCTTCAACGGCATCCTGCCCACCACGCCTTACTCCGTGCAGGAATTCCGCGTGACCACCTCCAACTACGGCGCCACCGAAGGCCGTTCGGCCGGCGCCCAGATCAACCTCGTCACCAAGAGCGGAACGAATCAGTTCCACGGCAACCTCTACGAATACAATCGAAACAGCCTGGGCATCGCCAACGACTATTTCCTGAAATCGGCGGAGGCGGCCAGCGGCCAGCCCAACGTGCCCCAGCACCTCGTCCGCAATATTTTCGGCGGCGATATCGGCGGCCCGTTCCTGAAAAACCGCTTTTTCTTCTTCTTCAATTACCAGGGTGAACGCCAGCGCACCGGCTCAGTTCAGTCCGATACGATTCCCAGCGCTACGCTGCGCCAGGGGATCATCCAGTATCAGTGCGCCACGGCCAGCGACTGCCCCGGCATGAACGTCCAGGGCGAAAACGGCCAGAACTACGCGATTCAGCCCGGCTACTACGCGCTGGGACCGTCTCAACTGGCGGCCATGGATCCGCTGGGCATCGGTCCGAGCCAGGTTGCGCTGAGCTACTTCAATACGTTTCCGATGCCGACGAGCGCGAACGCACTCGACGCGCCGAACTACGGCAATTACACGTTCGCTTCGCCGACGCCGACCTCCGACAACTGGTACATCGGACGTTTGGACTACCGCTTGACGCAGAGCGGCAGCCAGACGCTCTTCTTCCGCGGCACCAGCGTTGACGACCGCATCGTAACCGCCGGCGCATTTCTTCCGGGCCAAGTCCCTCAAATGTCGCTTGTTGATCTGAGCAAGGGCTTCGTCGCCGGATGGACCGGCGTTTTCGGGCCACGTTGGGTCAATAGTTTCCGCTTCGGCCTTACGCGGTCCAGCTACGGCAATATCGGCAATTCCAACCAGCCTTGGGTCTACATGCGCGACATGAGCCAGGGTGTCACCCGATCGAGCCGCTGGGTTTCTCCCGTCTATAACATGGTGGATACGGCGAGTTGGCTGAAAGGCTCGCACAACTTCCAGTTCGGCGCCAATCTGCTCCTGATGCGCGCCCTGAGCAATTCCAACGCCAATACGTTCAGCGACGCGCTCACCAACGCCGACTGGGTTCAGGGCGGAGGTTTCGCCGGCCATGGCAACGCGCTCGATCCCGCCACGTGGGGTTATCCCGCGGTCGGTTCGACTCACGCGTATGATTTTCCCCTCGCGGCGATGATGGGCATGGCCAGCGAACTCGACGCGGTTTACAACTACAAAGTTACCAGCCTCACCGCCGCCACGCCGATTTCCCAGGGTTCCAACCTCACCCGTCACTGGGCGGCGGATGATTACAACCTCTATTTCCAGGACACCTGGCAGGCGATGCACGATCTTTCGGTCACCTACGGCATCAACTATCAGTTGATGACGCCGGTCACGGAAACCGCCGGCCAGCAAGTGGCCCCGACGATCAACATGGGCACGTGGTTCAACATGCGGAGCGTCGACGGCATGCTCGGCATCCCTGCCAACCGCGTCCCCGCGATCTCCTTTTCCCCATCCGGATCGTATTGGGGTGGGCCGGGGCTGTATTCGACGCAAACGCACAACATCGCGCCGCGCATCGGCATCGCCTGGGCGCACGGCAACACCACGGTTCGCGCCGGTTTTGGGATGTATTTCGACAACTTCGGGCCCGAACTCGCGATGACCTACAACGCATCCGGCGAGTTCGGCTTGACCGCTACCGAACAGAGCCTGTTTAACATCCCGATCAACCAGGTTCCCCGCATCACCAGCATGAACGTGATTCCGACGTCGACCCCGCAGGGAACCAATATTTTCCCCGCCGCGCCGCCCTCCACCTACCCGGTAACATATCCGCAGGGAGCCGAGGCCATCACGAACGGGATCGATCCCTCGCTCAAGACTCCCTATTCCTACGCGCTCGATTTTTCGGTCGAGCACCAACTGCCTGGCCAAATGGTTCTCAGCGCCAGTTACGTCGGAAACTATGCCCACCGGTTGTTGGTTTACGACGACATGGCCATGCCGCTCAATCTGGTTGACCCGCAAACGGGCATCAGCTACTTCCAGGCAGCCTCCAGAATGTCCCAGTTGGGCCGCGCAGACACTCCCGACAGCGCCATCACGCCGTCCCTGGTTGGGCCGACGTCGCAATATTGGACGGACATGATGGCGTCGCAGTCCAACTATTACACTTGCTCGGGCTACACGTCGCCGGGCGAGCCGGCCGGAAGCGGGCAAACCCAAAGCCTGCTCGTGGCCACCTACGATGTTTTCACCTCCGGCGCCTGCGGCGGCCTTTACAACGAAACCTTCCCTCTCTACTTAATGGATGTGTTCGGCTTCCCAGCGACGCCCTCGGGCGGCCTCAACAGCTACTACGACAGCCAGTATTCCTCCCTTTGGGCTTGGCGGTCGATCGGCTACTCGAACTACAACGCGCTGCAGCTGGGCTTGCACAAGCAGATGTCCAACGGCGCGCTCTTCGGCTTCAACTATACGTACTCGGTGTCGAACGACATGGGTTCGTACGTCGAGCGCTCCGGCCAATATCTGGCCAGCAGCACCATCAACTCCTGGGATCCGAACCAGATGTACGGACCCAGCAATTTCGACCTGCGCAACCAGATCAACTACTACTGGGTCGCGCAATTGCCCTTTGGCCGCGGCCAGATGTTCGGCAAAAACGCCAGCGGCTGGGCCAACGCCATCATCGGTGGCTGGCAGTGGTCAGGCACTGGGCGCTGGACTTCGGGCTTCCCCACCAGCATCTTCATGGGCTACGTCTGGCCGACGAACTGGGATGAAATGGGCTGGGCAAATCTGCTCAACACTCCGTCCACCGGACTCGCCAACGTCAACGTCGGGGGCACCGGCTACGCGCCGAATATCTTCAAGAACCCCGTTGCGGCTGCGGCGGACTTCGGTTACGCGTTTCCCGGCCAGAGCGGCACCCGCAATCCGATTCGCGGCAACGGCTACTTCGGCCTCGACATGAGCTTGCAAAAAGGCTGGAACGTGCCGAGAGTGGAACACCAGACGGTTCAGCTTCGCTGGAGCGTTTACAACGTGCTGAACACCAACCGGTTCGATCCCTCCTCCGTCCAGTCGGATGTGACCGCCGGGCCGTCGTTCGGGGATTACGGTTCCACGATGACCAGTCCTCGTGTGATGGAGTTCAGCCTGGTTTACTCCTTCTAACCAAACCACCCAAACTGCTGTTGGGCGCGGCCCGGAGAATCCTTCCGGGCCGCGTTTATTTCCGGCTCCGGCGGTGACGACGGAGGAATCCTTCGGCTGCGCCTCGCCAATCTGGTCTGGACCGCCACGCCTTTTCCCTTCCCTGAAAGGAAACTTTTCTCCTCGGCAGTGCTCCATCGGAGCGCGTCAAGCACCGTCGAAAACGCACAATATGCCACCAGACTGGTCGTATTTCTCGCCCGGATTCACCTTGACATCGCACGACAAACCGGGCTAACTATTCATCCGGCGATCCTAAATCTTGGAAATATTTCTCCCCGCTCCCGGGAGGGCGCTGTAACCTGTGGACAGCGCTTACTTGCAATTCATACAGGGAGCCTTCATCTCAGCCGGCCTCATGCAAAGAGCGTAAAGGGCGAATGCTCTTTCGCGTGTCCACTACCAAACGCTTGAGGTTTGTACGCCAGCTACGGCAGAGAGAGAGGAACTATGGGTTGGAGTCAGATTCGCCGCTCCTGGGCGGTGATGCTAGCGCTGTTTGCGTTTAGCGTTACCGCATGGGGCCAGGCGACGACGTCCCTGCGGGGCGTTGTCACCGATCCTTCGGGCGGTGTTGTGCCTGCCGCAAAAGTTACCCTGATCAATACGGCCACCAACGTGCCGCGCTCGACGGCGACCACCGCCGCGGGCATCTATACGTTCCCCGCGATGCTTCCCGGGACCTACGACTTGAAAGTGGAAGCGCAGGGATTCCGCGCGTTCGTGCAAAGCGGCGTGATCCTTGAGGTGAACCTGCCGGCTACGGTGAACGTGGTCTTGCAGGTCGGCGCGGTCAGCCAAACAGTGCAGGTGACCGGCGCGCCGCCGCTGCTCAATACCACGAACGCGACGCTCGGCCAGACCATGGGATCGAGCGCGATTCAGAACCTGCCGATTCGCGCCGAAAACACCGTCCTGCTGCTCAGCTTGCAGCCCGGCGTGATCTTCAACGGCGAAAACGAGCTTCAAAGCACCTACGATACCCGCGCCGGCTCCGTCAACGGTGAACGCAGCGACCAGAACAACATCATGCTCGACGGCGTGAGCAACAACGACGAATTCAGCGGTTACGGCTTTAACGGCATCCTGCCCACCACGCCTTACTCGGTGGAGGAATTCCGCGTGACCACTTCCAACTACGGCGCCACCGAGGGACGCTCGGCCGGCGCGCAGATTTCGATGGTTACCCGCAGCGGAACCAACCAGTTCCACGGCAACCTCTACGAATACAACCGCAACAACGTCGGCGAAGCCAACGACTATTTCCTGAAATCGGCCGAAGCCGCCAGCGGCCAGCCCAACGTGCCCCAGCACCTGGTGCGCAACATCTTCGGCGGCACCATCGGCGGACCGTTCATGAAGGACCGCTTCTTTTTCTTCTTCAACTACCAGGGCCAGCGTGAGAGGACCGGCGCGGTGCGATCCGACACGATTCCGAGCGCGACGTTGCGCCAGGGGATCATCCAGTATCAGTGCGCCACGGCCAGCAACTGCCCCGGCATGAACGTGCTGGGCGCCAACGGCCAGAGCTACTCGATTCAGCCCGGCTACTACGCGCTGGGACCGTCGCAACTGGCCGCCATGGATCCGCTGGGGATCGGGCCGAGCCAGGTGGCCTTGAACTACTTCAATTCCTTTCCAATGCCGACCAGCTCGGCGGCTCTCGACGCCCCGAACTACGCCAATTACACCTTCGCTGCGCCGACTCCTCTCTCCGACAATTGGTACATCGGAAGGCTCGATTACCGTTTGACGCGCAGCGGCAGCCAAACCCTCTTCTTCCGCGGCACCGGCGTTGACGACCGTTACATTTCGGCCGCTCCGTTCCTTCCCGGCCAGGCCCCGGAACTTTCCAACGTGGACCTCAGCAAGGGCCTCGTCGCCGGATGGACGGGCGTGTTCGGGCCGCACTGGGTCAATAGCCTCCGCTACGGGCTCACCCGCGCCAGCTACGGCAACATCGGCAACTCGGGCCTGCCCTGGGTCTTCATGCGCGACATGAGCCAGGGCGTCACGCGCTCCAGCACCTGGGTTTCTCCGGTCCACAACGTCGTGGATACGGTGAGCTGGCTGCGTGGCTCGCACAACTACGAGTTCGGCGCCAACCTGCTGCTGATGCGCGCGCTCAGCACGTCGAATGGAAACTCCTTCAGTTCCGCTCTCACCAACGCCGACTGGGTCGACACCGGGGGTTTCGCCGGGACCACTTCTCCGTTGAATCCCGCGAACTGGGGTTATCCGGCGGTGAAATCCGCGCACGCCTACGATTTCCCGCTGGCGGCGATGATGGGCATCGCGAGCGAACTCAACGCCGTTTACAACTACAAGATCACCAGCGCCACCGCGGGCACGCCGCTGGCGCAGGGCGCCTCGGTCACCCGCCACTGGTCGGCCAACGACTACAACCTCTATTTCCAGGACACCTGGCAGGCGAGGCGCAATCTTTCGATCACCTACGGCCTCAACTATCAGTTGATGACTCCGGTGACGGAAACCGCCGGCCAGCAGGTCGCCCCCACCGTCAACGAAGGCACCTGGTTCAACATGCGCAGCAACGATGGACGCCTCGGCATTCCGTCGAACAAGGACACTCTGATTTCGTTCTCGCCCGGCGGATCGTATTGGGGAGGCCCCGGACTCTACACGATGCAGAACCGCAATTTCGCGCCGCGCCTTGGCATCGCCTGGTCGCACGGGAAAACCGCCGTGCGCGCCGGCTTCGGCATGTACTACGACAACTTCGGGCCGGAGCTCGCGATGACCTACAACGCGACGGGAGAATTCGGCGTCACCACCCAACTCCAGAACCCCAGCGCGACGCTCAGCGTGGCGCAGGCTCCGCGCATCACCGGCATGAACGTGATTCCCACGGCCAGCGCGCAGGGAACCACGATCTTTCCCGCCGCCCCTCCCTCCAATTACCCCGTCACCTATCCGCAGGGGGCGGAGGCGATCGCGCACGGGATCGATCCATCCATCAAGACTCCCTATTCCTACGCGCTCGATTTTTCCGTCGAGCGGCAACTGCCGCACCAAATGACGCTCGACCTGGCGTTCGTCGGCCACTACGCGCACCGCCTGCTCGTTTACGACGACATAGCGATGCCGCTCGACCTGGTGGACCCGCAAACCGGGATCGATTACTTTGCTGCGGCCACACGCTTCTCCCAACTGGCACGGCAACACACTCCGATGAGCCAGATCAACGCTTCGACGGTCGGGCCGACGGCGCAATACTGGACTGACATGTTCGTCGGGCCGCCCTCCGGCACGAACTACAACAGTTGCGCCACCGGGGCGACGAACGCTCTCCAGGGCGCCTACGGTTGGTACAGGTGCTTCCTCTACAACGAAACGTTGTCGTTGTGGGAAATGGACGTGCGCCATCGCTATCCCGTGCCCGCCAGCGGCGAGAACAGCTATTACAACAGCCAATACTCCTCGCTCTGGGCATGGCGTTCGATCGGCTATTCCAACTACAACGCCATGCAGATCACCCTCCACAAGCAGATGTCGCACGGAGTTCTGTTCGGCTTCAACTACACCTACTCGGTAGCGAACGACATGGGTTCCTTCGCCGAACGCGCCACCCACTATCTGACCAGCAGCGTCATCAACGCCTGGGATCCGCATCAAATGTACGGTCCCAGCGATTACGACCTGCGCAATCAGGTCAACTACTACTGGGTCGCGCAATTGCCCTTCGGCCGCGGACAGCAGTTCGGCGGAAACGTCAGCGGCTGGGCCAATGCGGTCATCGGTGGTTGGCAGTGGGCCGGCACCGGACGCTGGACCTCCGGCTTCCCGACCAGCATTTTCCAAGGCTACGTCTGGCCGACGAACTGGGATGAAATGGGCTGGTCTAACTTGGTTGGGCCCGTCTCTACCGGAACCACCATCGTCAACATCGCTCATACCGGCAACACCCCGAACATCTTCAGGAACCCCGTCGCCGCCGCGAGCGCCTTCGATTACGCCTATCCCGGCCAGAGCGGCACTCGCAACCCCATTCGCGGAGACGGTTTCTTCGGCCTCGACATGAGCTTGCAAAAGGCCTGGAACGTCCCGAAGGTGGAAAACCAGACCGTTCAGCTTCGTTGGAGCGTTTACAACGTGCTGAACACCAACCGCTTCGATCCCTTCTCGATCCAGAGCGAAGTGGACGGCGGGCCGTCGTTCGGGGATTACGGCGCCACGATGACCAATGCTCGCGTGATGGAGTTCAGCCTCGCCTACTCCTTCTAACGACAACCATAATGAACGTTGGGCGCGGCCCGGAGAATCCTTCCGGGCCGCGTCTACTTTCGGCGCCTCCTCGAATGCGGCACCCCTCTTTGGTTTGCGGCCTCGAGCCAGGAACACTGTCGGCCACGCGTGACATAGGGAAAGAATTATGTTGACACGGCCACTAGGGGGGGGGGTATTCTCCGGCCATTCTATCGTCCGTCGGGCAAACTTAGCGGAGGATCCATATGAACTCACTTAGGCTCGCTCTACTATCCGGTGCCCTTTCACTGGCTGCACTGTGTGTTGCCGTGCCCCTCCACGCCCAGAACCAAGGCTGCTTTTCGGACGCGGTCGCCGAGCAGTACACCTGTTCGAGCTCCAATTGCCGGCAAACAATCCCGACCTGGGTTCCATTCGGACACGGAGACTACAACTTCGTGGGAGAGTATGTCGGTTGCTGCAGCACCGAGGTTCTAGTTTGGGCCCCAGTCTATCCAGGTTGCCTCCCGGCGGCGCCTCAAGCACAGGCGGCCTCTGCGCCGAAGCCCCGCGACAGGCAGCTGATCTATGTCAGGACCTGCAAGGGCGACTACAAGCTGTACAGCGTCGCCGTCGCGTGAGCCCGCGCTCCGGCAGAGGGCCTGGGAAACCATATGAAAGCCCTACGAGCGATTGCGCTGTGCGCGGCCGTGTTCACAACAGCCCCCTCCGCCCCTGGCCTGGGCGTTCGCCTGCGCGCCCAAGCCACCAACCCTCAACGGCTGGAAGAAAAGGCAGGGCCCACCGCTCGCCAGCTAGGCGAGCCGCAGGTAACCAACTTCAAGGAAGCCGCTCCATCGGCGCTGATCGACTGGACTGCCTGTTCGACCACCGGCGAAATCTACGCTTCGATGAGCGGCGTCACCCCACGGGGCGGCTTGGTGGTCATGCCTTCCCCGCCGTCTATGCCGGTCGTGGGCATCTCACTCGCGGACCAAAGAGTAACCCGTTACGTCCCGGAGTCACTGGGCCCCTACCCGCTCCCTCTGCGCAAGGCCTTCAACGTAGGACCGCACGGGGGCCTCTATGAACTGTTCGACGCGTATCGGCATCCGCTCGATCGCCAGAATGGCGTGCGACCTGTCCCCGTCATCCTTCGCTTCGATCGGGATGGAAGCGTCTCGTCCCGTATAACGCTGACCGGGTTTGGGCACGAGAGTCTCAATTCGCAAATGTTCGGCGTCTTCGGGGACGGGAGCTTCCTCGTGACCGGAATACTCAGCCCTACGGCCACGAAAGGGGGAAAGCCGCCTGTATTTGTGCCCAGGAGTTCGGCACCGCACGGCGCACGGCCCGCCGTCCCGCGGCCAATAACCGCAATCTTCGACCAGCACGGCAACTTTGTCGTCTCGGCTGATCTCGCAGAGCCTCGTCGGCTGGCGCGTGGGCCCAGCACCTCGCCCACGCTGAGCGCCTCCCCAGCGCCGGGATCTCTGTACTTCGGTCCATCCATGGCCACGCTGCAGAGCTTAATGGTAAGTTCGCCCGACGGCGGCATCTATCTGCTCAGGCCCGCGAGCCCGGCGGAGTTATACCTGATCTCATCGGACGGACGCGTGCTCAGGCGGGTCCGCCTGGAAACACCAAAAGGAGCGGGAGAGCCCACAGATATGAGCATGATGGGCAGCTCGGCCCTCTTCGTTGCATTCTCGGGCTTGCGGAAGGACGGCAAGGGCAAGTTCCACGTAACCACGCTCCTCGCTGCCTTCGATCCCTCCACGGGGCGTCTGAACCAGACGTACCTGCCCCCTCCGGGAAATTGGCTCGTGCCGGCCTGCGCCGAGGGGCCCGACAAGATTCTTTTCTTCGGCTCCAGCAAGGACAACAAACTCGAGGTAGTCAGCTTCTCCGCCACCTGAGCGACGCCGGCATTGGGCGCCCGCCGATGGGCTACCCCAAGGATCAGGGGCCTACGCCGGCCAGCGCTTCCTGGTCCACGATCGCGACGCCCGGCGGCGGCGAAAACCGGAACAGCGACTTCCTGAGCGGAATATTTTCCTTCCAGTTTCCGAACCGCACTTCCGTCGTGATTCCGCCCGCCTGTTCCACGGTCACGCGTACGATTCTCGACGCGCGGTCCACTTCGATTTGCGCGCCCACGAAATCCTCGTGCTTTTTCGGCCGGCAATCCACCACCACGTGGCCCGGCGGCGGCGCGCCGGGCCATCCCGGATTCGGAACGATGCTCAACGTGGAGCAAAGCTTGCCCAAATCCGCTTTGCCGGTGAGCAAAGCGAACGGCGTGCGCCAATCGGCGCTCTTGCGCATCGGCGTGCGGCTCGCGGTATGGTTCGCGGGAACATAAAACCAGGCGTAGTGGCCGTCGGTCAGAAAAAGTTTTTTCGCGGGAGCCTCGTAATCCCATCGCATCAGCCCCGGACTGCGGAAATAGACGCGCCCGGATTCCACGCGAAGATCGTTTTCACCCGCGCGATACGTTTGGAGAAAAACCGCCTCGAGCGTCTTCGCGCGCCGATAGTGGGCGGCGATGGCGCGAGAAATTCTCTTGGCATCGGAGCGGGAGGAATGCTGGCGCGGCCGCGCGAAAGCGGGCGCCGAATAAAACATCGCGGCAAGCGGCAAAAACAGGACGAATCGTTTCATGCCTAGAGTGTAGCAGGCCGCTAAAAGCGAGCGGGCGGACGGTGAAGACAACCCTTCGCCCATCCGCCCGCCAAATACAGGAGTCGCCCCTTCGGGCCACGGCCAAAGGGACCGAGGCCGAGCCGCTATTGAAGCGGAGGATCGGTAACAGCGGCCTGCTGCGTGGCATTGTACCGGATCACGCCCGATTGATCGGTGAAGAAGTAGCGGATGCCGGTCGTGCCCGCAGTCACGGGGTTGGCCGTGATCGTATAGGTATTGTCCCCGGCCGTGGTGCAACCGGACCCGGCGGCCGTAAGTGGGCTGGCCCCGGTGTACGTGAACGTGTAGCCGCTCTTGGTTCCTGAGGCCAGCACGCTGTCGATCAGTCCGGACGTATCGCAACTGTCCGTTCCGCCGCTGGCCGGCGGTCCCAGTGCCGCAAGCGTTGGCGGAAAGCCGTTGCCGTAAGTGGCCGAATAGGTGATGGCAGCCGTGGTGATCGCACGCAACGAGCCGACGGCCGAGGCTTCATTGGCCGCCATGCGCGACCTCAACAGGTTCGGGATGGCGATCGCCGCGATAATCAAAATGATCGCGATGACGATCAGCAATTCAATCAGGGTGAAACCTTTCTCTTGCTTTCTTGGCATCGGAAGCTCCTCGTGGATTCGCCTCGCTCCTTGCGGAGGACGCCACCATAAGAAGCACGCAACGCGCCAGGAAACATTAAAAAGTTTACTCGTCGAACACGGCGGAAGACCTTTTTTGGCACGCGCTTAGCCGCCCCCGCCTACCCATCCTAAGAACGCCAAACCGCCCTCGTTCTCGTGCTGTTTCAAAGCGAACCGGCTATGCCGAAGTGATGCGAATTCGCACCCCCGCAGGATCACCGGATTCAACCCATGCGAACACCGGACCCGCATCAGCCATGCCGCGCCTGCGCCCGGCCGCAAACCGGACGAACGAATAGAACGTCTAGGTATACGAAAGCGCGAATACCGCCGCGCATTCCCCAACGAATTTCAGAGTTTTGAGTTTGCCGATTAGCTGCCGCCGAACGGCGGATCGCTGGCCGTGGCTGGCTGCGAAAGGTTGTAGCGAATCGTTCCTGACGCGTCGAGGAAAAAGCTGCGCTGGCCGGTGGTTCCCCGCTGGATCGGATCGGCGTTGATGGTGAACGAGTTGAAGCCGGGGTTCGCGCAGCCCTGCCCGGGCGAGCTCACCGGATTCGAGCCCGCATACGTGAAGACGTAGCCGCTTTTCTTGCCGCCTGCCGTAACGCTGTCGATCAGATTCGCGTTGTCGCAGGTGGAATTGCTGCCCCCGCCCGCGGGAGGTCCCAGCGCGGCAAGGCTGGGCGGAAAGCCATTGGAGTAGGTGGAGGAGTACATCTGCGCCGCGGAATAAATCGCGCGAAGCGTTCCAATCGCCGCTGCCTCGTCAGCCAGCGCGCGCGACTTCATCAAGTTGGGAATGGCGATAGCGGCGATGATGAGAATAATAGCGATAACGATCAGCAGTTCGAGCAGCGTGAAACCGCGCTGACCCTTTCTTGCATTCATCCGATTCGCAAGCATACGTCTGCCTCCACCTGTCCCGCCCATCATACCCCAAAACCGGCTTGCTGTTCCCCTCCGGAACAGGCGTGTTTGCCAAGCATAAACGGGTGAGTGCGCCAAGCGAATGCCCGCAGCATCCTGAAGGGGAAGGAGATAGGCGGCTTGTGCGTCGTCAGTGGCTGAGTTTGCCGATCAGGGAAAACATCGGCAGGTACATGGAAATCACGATGCCGCCCACGATCGTCCCCAGAACAACGATCATCATGGGTTCCATGGCGGCCATCAGGTTCTTCACCGCAATGTCCACTTCCTCCTCGTAAAAATCGGCGATTTTATGGAGCATGGAGTCCATGGCGCCGGTCTGTTCGCCCACTTCGATCATCTGCGAGACGATGGATGGAAACACCCGGCTGCCGCGCATCGGCCCGGCCAGCGAACCCCCGGCTTCCACTTCGCTGCGCACGGCGAAAATCGCCCGTTCGACCACGGCGTTCCCGCTGGTTTTCGCGGTGATTTCCAGGCCGTCGAGAATCGGAACGCCGCTCGTGATGAGCGTCCCGAGCGTGCTGGTGAAGCGCGCGACGGCGATTTTGCGCTGCAAAACGCCCACCAGCGGCAGCCGGAGCAGCAACGCGTCCAGCTTCAGCCTGCCTGCCGGCGTGCGATACCAGGCGATCGCGCCGGCCACCGTCACCGCGATGCCAACGAAAATCGCCAGCCCTGCCATGCTGCCGACGAACCGGCTCGCGCCGATCACAACGCGCGTTGGCAGCGGCAGGGACGCGTTCATGCTCGCGAACAGCGAGGCGAAAATGGGCACCACTTTCCACAAAAGCAGCGTAATCACCCCCGCCGCGATCACGATGACGGAAACTGGATAGATCATCGCCGATTTCAGCTGCCGTTTTAGCTTGACGCTTTTCTCGATGTAGGCGGAAAGCCGCTGGAGGATGCGGTCCAGAATCCCACCCGCTTCGCCGGCCGACACCATGTTGACGTAGAGGTTGTCGAAGGCTTTTGGGAACTGCTGCATCGCCGCCGAAAGTGTCGAGCCGCCCTCCACCGATTGCCGTACGGCCCGGATGACCCGCTGGAAATTCTTGTCTTCCTGCTGTTCCGCCAGCACCTCCAGGCATTGGACCAGCGGCAGGCCGGAATCAATCATCACCGAGAGTTGCCGTGTGAATATCGCCAGCTGCTTCGACCCCACGCGCCCCGGCGCGGCCGAGCGCAGCCGCGACCGCTTTTCGGCCAGCTTCGTCACCCGGACCTGTTGCCGGCCCAGCGCGGCGACGGCTTCCTCGCGGCTGTTCGCCGATCGCTCGCCGCGCACGATCGCTCCGAATCGGTTTACGCCTTCGAAAGTGAAAGTCGGCATCGCTCCTCCATCCGCTTTACCTCCGCACCATCGGCCGCACCGCCGGCTGCGCGGCCGGGGCCTCCCCGGTGCGGCGAATCATGTCCTTCAATTCGTCGGGATGGCTGGAAGCCGCCATGGCCACTTCGAGCGTCACCATCCCGGCGGAATAGGCGTTGAGCAGCCCTTGATTGAACGTCTGCATGCCGCTCTGCCCCGTGCCCGTCTGCATCGCCGAATAGACCTGGTGGACCTTGTCCTCGCGGATCAGGTTGCGCACGGCGGCGTTGGGAATCAGGATTTCCATCACCATCACCCGGCCGTGGCCGTCTGCCCGCTCGAGCAGCGACTGGCAGAGGACGCCCTCCAGCACGAGCGAAAGCTGCGCCCGGATCTGCGCCTGCTGGTGAGCGGGGAAAACGTCCACGATGCGGTGAATCGTGGACGCGGCGGAATTGGTGTGCAGCGTGGCGAAGGTCAAATGGCCGGTTTCGGCGATACGAAGCGCCGCCTCGATCGTTTCCAGGTCGCGCATTTCGCCCACCAGCACCACGTCCGGGTCCTCGCGCAGCACCGCGCGGAGAGAACTGGCGAAGGAATGCGTATCCGCGTGGACTTCGCGCTGATTCACCAGCGACCGCTTGTGCTGGTGCACGAACTCGATCGGGTCCTCGATCGTGACGATGTGGTGGTCGCGCTCCCGGTTGATTTTGTCGATCATCGCCGCGAGCGTCGTGGATTTGCCCGAGCCGGTCGGGCCGGTCACCAGCACCAGCCCGCGCGGTCGCTCGCACAGCGAGCCCACCACCGGCGGCAGGCCCAGGTGCTCGAAACCCAGGATTTCCCACGGCAGGCTGCGGAACACCGCGCCAACCGCTCCG